>JAZNXP010000125.1:0-13377 GCA_045593965.1 Eubacteriales bacterium
GGATCTTCACCATGAGCTGGCTTTCGGCGGTCCTGTATATCATTTCCTTTGTGATCACGATGTTCGCGCAGGAAAATTCCATGTTCCTGACGGTGGCGACCAATCTTTGCCTGATCCTGCTTCCCGGACTTTGCGTTCGCGCGGTGATGGGAATTGCATTCGGGCTTTACCGTATGCAGGGGAAGGGCAAGTCTGTCTTTATTTTGTTGCTCTCGGTGATGCTGTGCTGCAATTTCTTTGCCGCATTCTATTTTCTGGCGTTCTGGGGTGCGTATCAAAGCATTATGGAGGCGATCCAACGCAGACTGCTTGAAAAAATGAAGGAGCAGAATGGGGGACAGTATCCTCCCGATGATAATGACAACTGATTTTGGGAAACGATAAAGAAATCTCGGAAAAGGAGATATGACTTATGCAAAAGAATAAAAGATCCACGTTTCGGACCGATCTGCGCGCCCCGTTGATCGTATGTGCCATTCTGGGAATCATTCTGTTGGCGGCGTGCGCGGTGCTTGTTTATCTGGTTCCGAAAAAGCAATTCTGGAAATTCGCGCTGGCACTCGGCGGCGTTTATCTGGTTGCGATCGGCAGCACGATCTGGGCGTATCTCGTGCGTTATCAGCGGATCACGCTCGCAAACGATGCCGCGGAGCTGATGACAACCGAAGTCAGCGATATGTTCCGTTACGTTGTTGACGTGCCGTACGCGATCGTCGATACGAACGGCGTGGTGAAGATCGTCAGCGGAGCGTTGCAGGATATTCTGCAGCTGCGCTCTCCGATCTGCAACGTGCCGATTGCCAACTTCTGCTCGGTACCGATGGAGGATATCGCCGCGTACGCGAAAAACGGCACTCCCGTGAAAAAGATCGAGATCAGCGACGACGGCGTTCCGATCGACCATACCACTCCGATGCAGACCGAGATCTACGGAAAGCAATACAGCCTGAAGTGCTATATGATGCGCTCTCGCGGTAAAGAATATTATTTCGTCGTTTTCCAGGATATCACCGAGCTCGTGGATATCCGCAAGGAGCAATACGACGATGATCCGATCGTTGCGTATATCGTTATCGACAGCTTGCAGGAGCTGGCGCAGTATATCCGAGTCAGCTACAGAACCGCGGTCAGCGAGATCGAGACGCATCTGAAGGAATGGGCGGCAAGCTTCGGCGGTATTTTGCGTGAGTATGAAAGAGAAAAATATCTGTTGGTATTCACAAGAGCCGCGTTGGATACCTGCATTGAAAATCAGTTCCGCATTCTGGACATTATCAGGAACATCAAGCTTGGTGACAACAGCTTCCCCGTGACGATCTCCATCGGCGTGGGAGCGATCGAGGGTAGCTTTGAGGACAAGGAGCGCGCGGCGAGTGACGCGCTTGATATCGCACTGCAGAAGGGCGGAGACCAGGTCGCGGTCAACGACGGCAAATCCATCACTCCCTACGGCGGTCGCGTCAATACGATGTACGGCTCGACGACCATTACCTCGCGTGTCAATTCCACGCATCTGCAGAAGCTGCTCAAGGAAGCGGGGAACGTCCTCATTATGGGACACCGTTCTCCCGACTACGACTCCATCGGCTCCTGCGTCGGTCTTGCAAGACTTGCGATCTGCGCACGTGGGGACGCGTCCAAGATCCGTGTGGTCGTGAACCGTGAGCACGTCAATTTCCGCATCTGCTACGATATGCTGGCGGCGCTTCCCGAGTATCGCGCAATGTTCATCAGCGCGGATACCGCTCTCGACGCGGTTCGCTCGGATACGCTTCTGATCATGACGGACGTAAACAACGTCTATAACACAGAGTCGCCAAGACTTCTCAAGTGTGTCAAGAACATCGTCATCATTGACCATCATCGCAGGCAGGATCAGATGTATGAGTTCAAGCCGCTGATGACCTATATCCGTCCCGCAGTTGCCGCGGCGAGCGAGCTGGTCAGCGAAATGCTGGAGCACAGCCCCTACCGCAAGGAGCTTTTGAAGGAAGAAGCAAATCTGATGCTGGCGGGCATGATGCTGGATACCAAGAATTTCACTCAAGGTGCGGGTATGCAGACCTTTGCAGCCGTTCATTATCTCTATCAGCGCGGTGCGCACGCGAATGCGATCCGTAACTTCTTCACGGAAAGCATGTCCAATCTGTTCACGGCATGCGACATCGACAGCCGCACCAGAACCTACCGCGAGAAGGTGGCTCTGACGTGGTTGAGTGTTGACCATCCCGCAACCGAGGCGGACAACATCGCGGTCGCGAAGGCGGCGGATAAGCTGATGACCATCGACGGCATCGAGGCTTCGTTCGCATTGCTGCGCGCGGACAACACCGTTACGATCTCGGCGCGTTCCCGTGACAAGATTAACGTTCAGCTGATCATGCAGCGCTTGGGCGGCGGCGGACATTACGACATGGCGGGCGCGCGCTTGACGCATACCACCCTGGAAGCGGCATGCGTACAGCTCAAGACCGTGTTGGACGATTATCTGGACAAGGAATACGACGAACAGATCTAAAAACGCGTTTTACAGCGTTCTGAATTGATAAATATCAAGAAAACGGAGACAATAATATGAAAGTTATTTTACTTGCGGACGTTAAGGGACAGGGCAAGAAAAACGACGTGATCGAGGTATCCGACGGATACGGCAAGAATTTTCTGATCCCGAGAAAGCTTGCGAAGGTTGCCGACGCGCAATCGCTCAATGACGTGAAGGTAAAGGAGTCCGCGCGCTTGTACCGAATTGAGACCGAGAAAAAGGAAGCGCAGGCGTTGGCGGAGAAGCTCAAGACTCTGGTCGTGAAGATCCCCGCATCCTCGGGAGCGGACGGCAGACTGTACGGCTCGATCACCTCCAAGGACATTACCGAGCAGCTTCAGAAGGAGCACGGGATCGCGATCGACAAGAGAAAGCTTGTGATGAACGATCCGATCAAGGCATACGGAAAGTATGAGGTTGATGTGAAGCTTTATACCGAGGTCACGGGTAAGATCAACGTCCTCGTTTGTGAGAAATAAGTATGGCACTGCAGGATGACGTAATGCGGAAGCTTCCGTTTTCGATGCCCGCCGAGCAATCTTTGCTGGGCTCGGTGCTCATCGATCCGACTTCCTTGAATGAGGTGGCGGATCTGCTCAATGCCGAGGATTTCTATCTTTCGGAGCATAAGCAGATCTATCTTGCCATGCACGAGCTGTTCCTGACCAACAAGGAGATCGACGTCGTTACGTTGATCGATATGCTGGTGGTGAAGGGGATTTACGATAAATCGGGCGGCGAGGATTATATCAGAACGCTGACCGAGGCGGTTCCCGATGCGTTGAACGTTAAGGATTATGCCCGTATTATCAAAGAAAAGAGCGTTCTTCGTCAGCTGATCGCGGCATGCTCCGAGATCTCCGAGGCGGCGTATTCCGAGCAGGAGGCAGTGACCGAGATTTTGGATCACGCGCAAAATCTGATCTTCAGCATTGCGCAGGGACGTGATACCAAGGGCTTCCGCCATATCAAGGAGGTCTTGGGTGAGGTCTATGCGCATCTGAACGATCTGCGTACCAACAAAGAAGCGACCGCGGGAACGGCAACGGGCTTTTCCGCGTTGGATAAGGTGCTGGCGGGAATGGGAAAAAGTGACCTCGTTTTGGTCGGCGCACGTCCCGGTATGGGAAAGACCTCCTTCGCGCTCAACATTGCGACCAACGTTGCAAAGCAGAGCAAAAAAGCGGTCTGCATCTTCTCCTTGGAAATGTCCGCGGCACAGCTCGTCAACCGTGTGCTTTCCAGTGAAGCGTTGGTGGATAGCTATACGCTTCGTACGGGAGATCTGAAGGATGACGACTGGGAGCATCTTGCAGCCGCTGCGGGAGAGCTTGCCGGCTGTGACATTCTGATCGACGATACCCCCGGCTTGACCGTTACGCAAATGAAAGCCAAGCTTCGCCGTGTGCAAAATCTCGGAATGGTCGTGATCGACTATCTCGGATTGATGCAGGGCGACGGGCATAAGGACAACCGTGTGCAGGAGGTCTCCGAGATCTCCCGTTCGCTCAAGATCATGGCAAAGGAGCTGATGGTTCCCGTCATTTGCTGCGCACAGCTTTCGCGTGCGACCGAGGCAAGACAGGGAAACCGTCCGATGCTTTCCGACCTGCGTGACTCGGGTGCGATCGAGCAGGATGCGGATACGGTTATTTTCCTTTACAGAAGTGAATACTATAAGACCGATGACGCGGCAAATCAGGATACCAGCATTGCCGAGGTCATCATCGCCAAGAACCGTCACGGCTCAACCGGAACGGTCAACATGGGATGGAACGGTAAATTCACCAAATTTATCACCATCGACAAAGAGTTGGAGCCGCAGTGAGATCACCGTTCTGCTTTTCGAAGGGGGATTACGTCTCTCCACATACGTTGGCGGAATTGCCGAAGAACGCATCGGTGCTTCTTGCGCTTTCGGGCGGTGCGGACAGCCGTGCGCTGTTGCACGTGTTGGCGAAGGACTCCAAGGAGCAGGGCTTCGAATTGCTCCTGGCGCACGTCAACCATGGCATTCGCGGAGAAGAAGCGATGCGGGATCAGCGGTTTTGCGAGTCTCTCGCAAAGGATTACGGCTTGGAGATCTGCGTTCTGCAGGCTGACGTTCCCGCGCTTGCCGCCGTCAGCGGTAAGGGGTTGGAGGAAGAAGCAAGAGCGGTTCGGTATTCCTATTTTGAACAGCTCATGAAAGAGCGAAAAATTCCGATCCTTGTGACCGCCCATCATGCGGACGATGCGCTGGAGACCGTGCTCTTCCATCTGGCACGGGGAAGCGGCAGGAGAGGATTGTGCGGAATTGCTCCCGCAAGACCGTTTGCAAGCGGTGTGCTGGTTCGCCCGCTTTTGCAGATTCCGAGACGTGACGTTCTGGAGTATTGCAAGCAAAACGAATTGGAGTTCGTGACCGACAGCACCAACGAGGATACCGCCTATGCGCGCAATCTGATCCGCGCACGGATCACGCCTGTATTGGAGGAGCTGTTTGATTCTCCGCAGACCAGGGCGGTTGCATTGTGCGATCAGCTGCGCGAGGAAGAGAAGCTTTTGGAGACGTTGGCGGCAGAGCAGCTGGAACGCGCAAGACGGGAAGGCGGACTTTCGACCGTTGCGTTGTGTGACGTCCCGAACGCATTGCGCAAGCGTGTGTTGCGTATGTGGTTCAAGGAATATGATGGCTTGCGTGCCGAGCGCGTCCAGCTTCAAGCGTTGGAGAATGCATTGAGGGACGAAAAGCGTCCTTGTGAGATCACCTTTGGCGGTGGCTTTTACGCCGTGTTGGAGGGGGAGCTACTGTCTGTAAGAAGAGGCAAATGCGAGGAGCTTGAGCCTTTGTGCATCCCGTTTTCCTTGGGGATTACCGAGCTTCCGAGCTTGGGAGTGCGCATTGAAGCGGAAAAAGTTCACAATTTATCAATAGCAAGGACTATAAATTTAAATGAAGTATCTGTTATAATTAACAATGCGTTTTATTTTCGCACAAGACAGGAAGGCGATACGCTCCTGATGCGTGGAATGCACCGCAAGCTGCGCAAGCTTTACAATGCGGCAAAAATTCCACCTTCGGTAAGAGAGCGGTTACCTCTTTTGTGTGATGAAGAGGGGATCGTGTGGGCTCCGTTTGTGGGGACACGCGACGGCTTGCCCACAGAGGGGGACGCGATACGGATACGAATTGTGTCTACCAAGGGTTCTTTTTGATGGCAGACGACAAAAGGAAAGGACTTGAAAAAACTATGTATTCTATGCATGATGATATCAAAACTGTATTGGCAACCGAAGAGGAGCTGAAGAAGATCTGCGACCGTCTTGCGGCACAGATCACACGTGATTATCTCAATTCGGGCAAAAAGCTGATCTTCGTCATTATATTGAAGGGGTCGATCTTCTTTGCGACCGATCTGATCCGCCGTGTAACCTTGCCGTGTGAGCTGGAATTTATGAAGGTGTCGTCTTACGGCGCGGGAACCGAGACCTCGGGCTTTATTCAAGTACATCTTGATCTTAAAAGAGATGTGACCGATGCGGACGTGATCATCGTTGAGGATATCATCGACAGCGGACGGACGTTGGAAAAGCTGAAGCATCTGCTTGCGGATCGCGGTGCGAACAGCGTTCGGTGCTGCACGCTTTTGGATAAGCCCGAGCGGAGACAGGTCGATCTGAACGCGGACTATGTGGGACAGGAGATCCCCGATGAGTTCGTGGTGGGATACGGATTGGACTTCGATGAAAAATACAGAAATCTTCCGTACGTCGGCGTATTGAAGCCGTGCGTATATGAGAAATAAAGTACGAAATTAACGAGACGGAGGACCGAATGAAGAAGAATGGTTTCGTAAAGGAGCTTTTGTTCTATCTGATTGTTCTTGCGGTGATCATTGTGGCGATCTCCGCATTGTACAGCGGAGGAACATCTCAAAAGCCGATCACGTATAAGGACGTGATCGCATACTTCCAGGAGGCACAGGTCAAGGAAGTTGTCATCAGTGAGAAAAACGTGCTGACGTTGACGCTCCTTGATGATACACAGGTTTCTTATAAGTTGAGAAGCTTTGATATGTTCCACCGAGATCTGGGTGCGCTCATTCAGGAGCAGATCAAGAACGGACAGATCACAATATACGAGCCCCAGCCCGCGACCGAGGTGCCGTGGTGGCTATCGTTGCTCCCCGGATTTATCGTGATCGTGCTGATCATTGTGGTTTATATCATTTTTGCGCGTCAGATGAGCAATAAGAACGGTGGCGGCGGGAAGTTCAATTCCTTCAGCCGCGCACGTGTCAAAACGCCGTCTCCCGACGATAAGAACAAAGTCCTGTTCCGCGACGTCGCGGGAGCGGACGAGGAGAAGGAAGAGCTCGTTGAAATCGTTGAATTTCTCAAAGATCCCGCAAAGTTCACACGTCTGGGCGCAAAGATCCCGCACGGCGTATTGCTTGTAGGCCCTCCCGGTACGGGTAAGACCTTGCTTGCAAAAGCGGTCGCGGGAGAAGCAGGCGTTCCGTTCTATTCCATTTCGGGATCGGATTTTGTGGAGATGTACGTCGGTGTCGGCGCATCCCGTGTGCGCGATCTGTTTGAAAACGCGAGAAGATCCCCCGCATCGATCATCTTCATTGACGAGATCGATGCCGTCGGACGCCACAGAGGCGCGGGTCTTGGCGGCGGACATGATGAAAGAGAACAGACCTTGAACCAGCTGCTCGTTGAGATGGACGGCTTTGGCTCGCATGACGGCATTATTGTGATCGCGGCGACCAACCGCCCCGATATTCTGGATCCCGCGTTGCTGCGTCCGGGACGCTTTGACCGTCAGGTGACCGTTAACTATCCCGATATCAAGGGACGTGAGGAAATCCTCAAGGTTCACGCACGCAATAAGCCCCTTGAAGAAAGCGTGGACTTCCATAAGATCGCGCAGACGACCGTTGGCTTTACGGGCGCAGATCTTGCGAATTTGTTGAATGAAGCGGCTCTGCTTGCCGCAAAGAAGGGCAAGTCGCTCATCGGTATGGATGATATCGAGGAGTCCTTTATGAAGGAGCTGCTCGGACCGCAGAAGAAGTCCAAGATCCGTACGGAAAAAGAGAACAAGCTGACCGCTTATCACGAGGCGGGTCACGCGGTTGTTTCTTATTATTGTAAGAACACGCATCCCGTCAAGCATATCACGATCATTCCCGCAGGACGCGCAGGCGGTGTGACAGTCAGCGTTCCCGAAAAGGACGTTTCCTATGGTACACGCGGCGGTATGCTGGATAACATTCGCATGAGTCTTGGCGGACGCATTGCCGAGGAGCTGATCATGGACGACATTTCCACGGGAGCTTCGGGTGATATTCAACAGGCAACCAAGACCGCACGGAATATGGTCACGCGTTACGGCATGAGCGATAAGCTCGGAACGGTGCTTTACGACTCCGAGCATTCTCGCGACGAGGTGTTCTTGGGACGTGACTTCAGCTCGGGAGCGAACTATTCCGAGCAGACTGCGGCTGCTATCGACGAAGAAATTCGTTCCATCATTGCATCCTGCTATGCGGATGCGAAGACGATCCTGACAGAGCATATTGATAAGCTGCATTTCGTGGCACAGTATCTGCTCAAGCACGAGAGCATGGACGGCGATCAGTTTGCAGCCGCGATGGTAGACGGCGCGACCGAGGAAGCGTTGGATGCAATTGCTGCCGAAAAGGCAGAGAAGAGCCGCCGCGATAACGAGCGCCGTGCCGCAGAGCAAAAGGCAAAGGCAGAGAAGCAGGAGGCTGAACAAGAAACGCAGACGCAAGCTCCTGAAGGGGATGCACAGGCGGATGCTTCGGATGCAGCTCCGACTGCCGAAAAGGTCGAAGAAGCGACCGAAGAAGCCTCTCAAGAGGAAAGCTCCGAGACGTCCGACGCCGAAGAGCAGGCAGATCATGATGATCCCAAAAATGGCAACGGTTCCGTTTGACGGCAATTGAATAGCTTCCGCTCCGAGCGACAGAAATGCCGCTCGGAGCGGATCTTTTTTGGGGGCGGCAAAGGTAAAAAAATTATGTTCGAAAAATGTAAAAAACAAGATAATTTTGATGAAAAAATTTTGCGATCCGTTGACATTATGAATTTTTTATGATATAATTTCATTATGATGGGGTAGGATGGTATTTTTTTGATCCGATTCCCAAAAATAGTTATGATGTGGAGGTTTTTTTATGGAGAACGGCATGACGGCAGTCAACCAGAAAATTGCCGCGCTTTTTGATGCGGGTACGTTCGTTGAGATCGGTACGTATGTGCAAAGAGCGGACGGTGAGCTGACAGGTGTTGTCTGCGGTTACGGCGCCATGAACGGCAAGCTTGTGTATGCCTTCGCGCAGGATAGTGACCGCAAAAAAGGCGCATTTGACGCATTACAGGCGGAAAAGATCACGGCACTTTACCGCATGGCGATGAAAAACGGAGCTCCCGTTGTTGGAATGTTTGACAGTGCGGGCGCGGTCGTGTGTGACGGTGCGTCGGCGTTGTCGGCGTACGGAGCTTTCTTAAAGACCGTCAGCGATGCTTCGGGTGTGATCCCCCAGATCGCTTTGATCTCGGGTGTTTGCTCGGGAATGGCGGCAACGGTTGCTGCCATGTTTGACGCGGTCGTAACGGTCAAGGAGCAATCGAAGCTCTTTGTAAACGCCCCCTTCCTTGTTGGAAAAGAGGTTGGAAGCACAGAATATGCGGCGCAGACGGGACTTTCCTCTGTCGTTGCGGAAAATGAGGCTGACGCGTTGCAGAAGATCGCGCGTCTGATCGATCTGCTCCCCGCAAACAATGCGGACGGTGTGATCGTTGAGGACGTACTCGATGACGTGAACCGTGAGGTCGCGATCAGCGGTCTTACGGGTAAGGAGCTGGCACTTGCTCTGGCAGACGCGGGCTTGCTCGTGGAGCTTGGAGAAGGCTACGCGGATGAGATCTGCACGGGACTTGCACGCTTTGGCGGTGTGACCTGCGGTATCGTTGCAAGCAATTCTGCAAAGAACGGTGGCGTTCTGACGGCTGATGCGGCAAAGAAAGCGGCAAAATTGGTTCGTCTGTGTGACGGCTTCTCCATTCCCGTTGTTACCTTGGTAGATAGCGTCGGCGTAGAAACGACCGAGGCAGAGAACGGCACACATCTTGCGTCCCAGCTCGGCAAGCTCGCGATGACCTACGCAAGCGCGGATACCGCTACGGTAACTGCCGTTGTCGGAAAGGCATACGGCGCGTCCTTTACGCTTCTCGGAAGCAAGGCGCTTGGCGCGGATCTTGTTTACGCGGTTTCGGATGCCGAGATCAGCGTTATGAATCCCGCGTCCGCAGTTGCGTTCCTTTGGAACGATCGCATCACGGAGGAGATCACAAGAGCGGATCTCGAAGGTGAATGGAAAGAAACCGAGGCAGCTCCCGCAAGAGCGGCGCGTGACGGCAGCATTGACGACGTGATCGAAGGCTCCGAGCTTCGCAAGCGCATCTGCTCGGCTGTTTATATGCTGATGATGAAGAACAGCGGTACTCCCGCACGCAAGCATTGCAATCTTCCTCTTTGATACGGAGGTAGAAGCAAATGATGTTGAATTTACAGCTTTTTTCGCTGAATGCGTCTGAAACGTTGACGTTTTCAGAGCGCTTATCCGAAGCTGGCTTGGTTACGCTGATGGGAATGGGAGCGGTGTTTGCCGTATTGATCATTCTTTGGGCTTGCATCGAGATCATGCATGCGATCGTGGGCATCAAAGAAGAGAAAACGCCCGAACCCAAGCAAAGCGTTCCCGAGCGCGCAGAACCTCCCGTTGCGGTTGCGCAGGCGGCACCCGAGGAGGTTGCTCCGACTGCGGTCGCAGGGGATGACGGCGCGTTGATCGCCGCGATCACTGCCGCAATCAGCGCGGCAATGGCAGATGAAGGTTACACGGGCGGCTTCCGTGTGGTATCCTTTAAAAGAGCTTCCGCAAGCAATCGCAGAAGCAGATTTTGATTGAATTTTTGAAAGGTATGGTACATAAATTATGAAGAATTATCGTGTAACCGTTAACGGCGTTGCGTATGACGTTGTTGTTGAAGAACTCGGTGCAGGCGTTGCTCCCGCACCCGTTGCACCCGTGGCTGCTCCTGCACCCGCAGCGGCTGCTCCCGTAGCTGCACCCGCAGCGGCTCCCGCACCCGCAGCAGCTCCCGCTGCTCCCAAGGCACCTGCCGGAAGCGCAGGCGCGATCGCTGTCAAGGCACCGATGCCCGGCACGCTGATCAAGGTTGCCGTTAAGGCAGGTCAGAGCGTAAAGAAGGGCGATCTGCTCTGCGTTCTGGAGGCTATGAAGATGGAGAACGACATTCTCGCTCCCTCCGACGGTGTTGTTGCGACCGTGGAAGCAACGCAGGGCTCCTCTGTTGCAACCGACGCGGTTCTCGTTACGTTGAACTGATCCTTTTTGCAAGACAAAATTTGTAGAAAGGACAGAGCTTCACATGAATTTTTTTCAAGAATTAGGCGCAAGGCTATTGAATTTCTGGAGCCAGACGGGTATCTATAAGCTGATAACGAGCGTCGATCCCGAATGGTGGCAAACGCTTGTGATGCTGTTGATCGTTTGCGTTCTGGCATATCTTGCCATCAAGAAGGGCTTTGAACCGTTGCTTCTGCTCCCGATCGCCATCGGTATGCTCCTGACCAATCTCCCGGGCGGCGGAATGTTCCACTCGGATTTCTGGTTCTCGAACGTTGAGGATATCGATAAGCTGATCATTGAAGCGAGCAACTGTCTCTCAAGCGGAAACATAGAGGCTTACGAGGAAAAGCTGGCACAGCTTGCAAGCTATGCGGACCGCTATACCATTGTCTTCGGTGAACAGGTTGCGGATTGGTGCGCACAGCTCGGCTATACGGGCGAGACGCAGATGGGTCAGCTTCAGGCATTGACCACGTTTTCTCCCGCAACGCTGGAATCGTTTGAGCACATTGTGACCGACTTGTCCGTCAATTACGGTTACATCTTCCAGCACGGCGGATTGCTTGACCTGCTTTACATCGGCGTAAAGACAGGTATTTATCCTTGCATCATCTTTGTCGGTATCGGTGCGATGACCGACTTTACACCTCTGATCTCCAACCCCAAGAGCTTGCTCATTGGCGCGGGCGCACAGTTTGGCGTGTTCGTTGCCTTTTCAGGCGCGGTGCTTTCGGGCGCATTTACTCTGCAGGAAGCTGCTTCCATCGGTATCATCGGCGGTGCGGACGGTCCTACGGCGATCCCCCTTACCAAGACTCTCGCTCCCGCATTGCTGGGTGCGATCGCGATCGCGGCATATTCCTATATGGCGCTGATCCCGATGATCCAGCCTCCTTTTATGAAGCTGTTGACCACCGAGAAGGAAAGAAAGATCAAGATGACTGCTTTGCGTAAGGTCACGCTGGCAGAAAAGATCATTTTCCCGATCGTTGTAACCGCGGTTGTCGGCTTGATCGTTCCC
The DNA here is from genome assembly GCA_045593965.1 of Eubacteriales bacterium. GTDB lineage: Bacteria > Bacillota > Clostridia > Oscillospirales > CAG-272 > UMGS1865. The sequence continues at coordinate 12,020 of JAZNXP010000125.1, forward strand.
GATGCGTTGGTTCTGATCGGCTGCTTGATGTTTGGTAATCTTCTCAACGTTTGCGGTGTAACGGGACGTCTTTCCACAACTGCGCAGAACGGCTTGATGAACACCATCACGATCTTCCTGGGCATCAGCGTTGGTGCTACGGCAGTGGCATCCAACTTCTTGAGCGGTCAGACGCTTCTGATCATCGTTCTCGGCTTGACTGCGTTCATTATTTCCACTTGCGGCGGACTTCTGACCGCAAAGATCATGAACGTGTTCTGCGGCGGTACGATCAATCCTCTGATCGGCTCGGCAGGCGTTTCCGCCGTTCCGATGGCGGCACGCGTTGCGCAAAAGGAAGGACAGAAGGCAGATCCCTCCAACTTCCTCCTGATACACGGGCTGGGTCCCAACGTGGCAGGCGTTATCGGCTCTGCCGTTGCCGCAGGCGTACTGCTGGCATGCTTTAAATAATTTCTGATAGGAGTATGATAAATGGCTAAAGTAAAAATTACAGAAACTGTTCTGCGCGACTCCCATCAGTCGCTGATCGCAACCCGAATGACAACCGATGAGATGCTTCCGATCCTTTCCAAGATGGATCAGATCGGCTACCACTCCTTGGAGGCATGGGGAGGCGCGACCTTTGACGCTTGTATGCGTTTTCTGAATGAAGATCCGTGGGAGCGTTTGCGCAAGATCCGCGCGGAAGTAAAAAATACAAAGCTGCAGATGCTCTTCCGCGGACAGAACATTCTCGGCTACCGTCACTATTCGGATGACGTGGTGGAGTATTTCGTGCAGAAGTCGATCGCGAACGGCATTGATATTCTTCGTATCTTCGATGCATTGAACGATCCCCGTAACCTCCGCACCGCGATCAACGCGACCAAGAAGGAGGGAGGACACGTGCAGGCGGCGTTCTCCGACACCACAGGTCCCGTTTACACCTTGGAGTATTATTCCAAGTACGCAAAGCAGCTTGAGGAAATGGGCGCGGATTCGATCTGCATCAAGGATATGTCGGGACTTCTGAAGCCCTATGACGCATACGATCTGGTCAAGACGCTCAAGGAGTCTGTAAGTCTCCCCATTCAGCTTCACACGCACTATACGTCGGGTCTTGCTTCTATGACGTTGATGAAGGCGGTCGAGGCAGGCGTCGACGTGATCGACACCGCGATCTCTCCCATGGCAATGGGTACGTCCCAGCCGCCCACGGAGGCAATGGTTGCGGCACTGCAGGGAACCGAGTACGACACGGGCATCAGCCTTGAAGATCTTGATGCGATCACCAAGTATTTCACACCTCTGCGTGAGAAGTATCTGGCAAGCGGTCTGCTCAATCCCAAGGCACTGAAGGTTGACGTCAACGCGCT
>JAZNXP010000126.1:0-6329 GCA_045593965.1 Eubacteriales bacterium
CTACAATAACGAACGTATTCAACTCAAAACAAAACTGACACCACTAGAAAAGCGATGTCAGTTCGTTGCTTAATTATTAAATATACTACCCACAAGGGGCTTTTTGTACTGTCCGCACAATTTGGGGCAGTTCACAGTCCAAGACTGCCGAGGGGGCTTTTTGAATTGTTATGATTTTTTCACACGCTTTTTGATGCGCTGATTGAGAATACTCTCCAGAAGATCCTGTTCTTCCTTTGTCAATTCATTGCGGCAAGAGTCCAAGGTCTTTTGGATGAGGGCGGTCCGTTGAGACTCCTCTGCGGGTGCTTGCAGGATCGCTTGCTCCTCCTTTTGTGTTTCTCTTGCGGCGATCTCGTCCACGATCTGCGTCATATAGCGGTAGATCGGGCTGTCCTCGGTGTAGCACGCGGGAGCATAGAAGCTCAATCTGCCGTCGTTGAAGAGCTGGTAAACACGCGATTTGTTGCCCGAATCGGGATCGAATACGCCGATGGAATAACCACCCTTGTTGCGGATCAGATGCATGCAGGGAATGTCGGTTGCGCTATCGCCGATGTAAACGATGTTTTCATAGGGAATGCGAAGCTCGGAGCGGCTCACGCTGTTGTTGACTCTTTCGTCGTATTCCGCGAGAATGCCCTTTGCGATGCGGAAGATGAACTGTGTTTTGGTCGTATAGTTGACCGCCTGCGCGGGCCATTCCGCAATGCCGTCGGCAGAATAGAGATAGGATGACGCATAGATATGCTTGATGTGCTTGGAAATGACGTTTCCTTCAATGATCTCCTTCAGTCCCGAGGAAATGATGTAATGCTCGACCTCGATGTCAAATTTTGCGGCATAGGCATTGACCAGCTCAAACCATTCCTCAACGCCCTCGTAAAGCGGCACCTGCGCGCCGACCTCCTTGAAGTATTCACGGCGCAGGGACTTGCCCTTGAACTTGGAGTATTTCACCAGCTCAAACATCCATGCAAGGTTTTTATCCATGATGTGATCGATCGCGAGATCGTTTGCCTCGGACCAAAATACGTCGCTGTCAATACCGAAGGAAGGAATGAGCGAGAAGGTCTGCATATCGTCGGGAGACAGCGTATGGTCGAAATCGTAGCAGATCGCCATTCTTCTCTTTTTTTGCGCCTTCGGCGCGGATTTTACTTCTTCATTCAGGATCGTTTCCTGTTTTTTCAAGGGACACCCCTCCTTTTTGATCGAAAATAGGTATTTTTTTCTATTATAGCAAAAAAAAAGCAATTCGTCAATAGCTTTTTATTTTTCTCTGAAAGAGTGGCAAAAAAGTATTGCAAAACAGGGCAGTTTATTGTATAATGATAATGTATGTAAAGAATTACGAATGCGGAAAGGAGACGCGATATGCCAAAATTTGAGGATCTTTCAAGGGAATTGACCGAACGAATGGAATACGAGAAGCAAACGGGTAGCTTTTTGAAGGTCGCATTTGACGATCGCAACGCCATTCGCAGACATGAAAATATCGCCAGAGACCGCGCGAGCATCTGGCGTCAGGCGTTTGTTCATGATATTGATAAGATCATGCACAGCCCATATTATAACCGTTATGCCGATAAAACGCAGGTCTATTCGCTTTGCAAAAACGATGACCTGACAAGAAGAAATCTGCACGTTCAGCTGGTGTCCCGCATTTCCCGCACGATCGGAAGCGCGCTTAACCTCAATCTTGACCTGATCGAGGCAATCTCGCTCGGACACGATATCGGACATCCTCCGTTTGCGCATACGGGTGAGAAATATCTTGACCGTTTGTATTTTTCGCATACGGGGAGACATTTCATGCACAACATTCAATCGGTGCGTGTGCTGGATCAGATCTTTCCGCACAACATCACCCTGCAAACGTTGAATGACATCGCTGCGCACAATGGCGAGATCGAGCTGCAGAAATGCGTTCCGCAGCCGATTTCGGATTTTGAGACGTTTGACCGCATCATTGAGCAATGCTATCTTGATAAGAAGGCGGCAAACAGCGTTGTGCCTTGCTCACTGGAGGGAGCGGTGGTGCGCGCCTCGGATATCATCGCGTATCTTGGCAAGGACCGCCAGGATGCCATTCGCACGCGCTTTGTGACGGAGACCGATTTTTACGATGAGGACATCGGCTCGATCAATTCCGAGATCATCAACAATCTGGTCGTCAACATCATCGAAAACAGCTACGGCAAAAACTGCATCATGCTGGACGAAAAGCATTTCGCGGCGTTGCAGAAGTCCAAGAAGGACAATTACGAAAAGATCTATAACCACGCCGCCGCTTTTGCAAAGCTTGAGGAGACCGTCAAGCCGATGATGACCGATCTTTACGAGAAGCTGCTCGACGACGTTGTTCATCAGCGTACGGATTCGCTGATCTATACGCAGCACATCAATATCGTCAACCGTCTGCATTACAATCTGCGGACGGAGCCTTACGAGAACACCGAGCCCAATCAGATCGTGGTGGATTATATCGCGAGCATGACGGACAATTACTTTGTGGATCTGCATCAATATCTGTTCCCGAATGCCAAATATCCCGTGGTTTATCGCGGATACTTTGATGATCTGAAGGAAAACGAAAAATAAGCAACGGAGTACAGTATGTTTGAATTGATTTTAGATGAGATCCGTTCTCATTCCCGCATCATCATCCACCGTCACAGCAATCCCGACGGCGATGCGCTGGGAAGTCAGATCGGACTGAAGCATATTTTGAAGGAAAATTTTCCGGAGAAGGAGATCTACGTGGTTGGAGATAGCTCCGTCCGCTACGGATTCATGGAGGACTCCCAAATGGACGAGATCGCGGACGAGCTGTACCGTGACGCGCTGGCGATCATTCTTGATACCTCTGCAAAGTCCATGATTTGCGACCACCGCTATACTCTGGCGCATAAGAGTGCGCGGATCGACCATCATATTTTTGTGGAGAAGATCGCGGACGTGGAGGTAACGGACACTTCCTATGAGAGCTGCTGCGGTCTTGTGGCGCAATTTGCCATGGAGAGCGGTCTGCGTCTGACGCCTCTTGCGGCAAAGTCGCTCTATACGGGCATGGTGACCGATTCGGGTCGCTTCCGCTACGATTCCACCTCATCTCAAACCTTCCGCCTGGCGGCGTTTTTGATGGAGCAGAAATTCGATACGAATGATATTTATTCCAATCTTTACGCCGACGAGTTTTCTTACATCCGTCTGCGTGCGCAATTCGTGCTGAAGATCCGGCTGACCGATTGGCGCGTGGCGTATATCTATACCGATCTTGCCGAGGCGAAGTCCTACGGTGTGGATACCTTTACCATTTCACGCGGAATGGTAAATACCATGTCGGATATCCGCGGGATCGATATCTGGGTGAACTTCACCGAGACCGAAAACGGCGTGTTCTGTGAGCTTCGCTCCAATAAGCATAACATCAACCCTATTGCCGTCAAGTACGGTGGCGGAGGACACGCAAAAGCCAGCGGTGCGACCTTGAAGGACCGCGCGGAAGCGATGCGGATGCTTGAGGATCTGAACCAATTTGCGAAGGAGAAGCCTGTTCAATGAAGGAAAAAGTAAGTGAGATCTTAAATAAGATCAAGGAATATGACCGCATCCTGATCTTCCGTCATTTTCGTCCCGACGGAGATGCCATCGGCTCTACCAAGGGCTTTCAACGCATTTTGCAATTGACGTTCCCACAAAAGGAGATTCTTTTGCAGAACGTTGATTTTTCGGACTATCTTGCGTTCTTGGGCGGCGAGGATGCGCTCGTTGAGGATGATAAATATGCCGACGCGCTCGGTATCGTATTGGATACTGCCACGGGTGAGCGTATTTCCAATCAGAAATATAAGCTTTGCCGTGAGCTGATCAAGATCGACCACCATATCCCCGTGGATGCTTACGGACATACGGAATGGGTCGAGGAGGAGCGTTCGTCCACCTGTGAAATGGTGGCGGCGTTCTACGATGCCTTAAAGGATGAATTGAAGATCGACCTTGAGGCGGCAACCTATATTTATGCGGGTATGGTTATTGATTCGGGACGGTTTCGCTTCCGCTCGGTGTCAGGAGAAACGATGCGTCTGGCAGGCATGATGCTGGAATTGGGTGTGGATACCGATCATCTTTACGCATATCTGTATCTGAAGGATTTCAACAGCTTCAAGTTCGAGGCTTACGCGCACGGCAAGATGAAGATGACCGAGAGCGGAGTGGTATATCTTTACGTTGACCGCGCAATGCAGGAAAAGTTTGCTCTGACGAACGAGCAGGCTTCCGCGTCCGTGTCTCTTATGGAATCGATCAAAGGAAGCCTCATTTGGATGGCATTCATCGACAATGCCGACGGAAGCATCCGTGTGCGTCTGCGCTCGCGCTTTGTGACGGTCAGCGAGCTTGCGGAGCGATACCACGGCGGCGGACACGCTTGCGCGGCAGGCTCTACGGTTTACAGTAAGAAGGAGATGCAAGCCTTGATCAAGGAAGCGGATGCGCTCCTGCGCGAGTATAAAAACACGCACGAGGATTGGTTATGAGAATTCTGATCACAAACGATGACGGCATCGACGCGCTCGGCATCAAGCTTTTGACCTCTTGGGCAAAGTCCTTGGGAGAGGTAACGGTCGTTGCTCCCAAGATCGAGCAGAGCGGAAAGAGCCATGGCATTGAGCTGATCCATCCGATCGAGATCAAGCAGGTGGACTATATGGACGGCGTGACCGCTTATTCGGTGGATTCCACGCCCGCGGACTGCGTACGCTTTGGCATTCTTGGAATGGGAAAGACCTACGATCTGGTGTTTTCGGGCATTAACCGAGGCGCGAATTTGGGCAAGGACATCGTCTATTCTGGAACGGTTGGCGCGATCTTTGAGGCGGCGGCGTTGAAGCATAAGGCATTGGCGCTTTCCACCTATCCGAACACGCTGGAGGCTTCCGCGATCTATCTGGATAGGGTTTACGACTTCCTGTGCCGCAACGCGCTGCTGGAGAAAAATCCGATCTATAACATCAACATTCCCGCCAACGCAAGCGACATCCGCATCACGCGTCAGGGAGAATCTTATTTCCTTGACGAATTTGTTCCGCTGGAAAACAATATGTATGCGCAACGCGGACGGTATATCGATGATCCCGATGCGGAGAACACCGAGATCGACGCAGTGGCAATGCAGAAGGGAATGATTTCCGTCACCCCTATGCAATTCACGCGCACCAACATGGCGGTGTTTGAAGAATTGAAGGATCTCTCATAATTACACGATCAAAAAAGGATACGAACGTTTTTCCGAACGTATCCTTTTTTTATTATTTGTATTTGGAATAGAAAAGGGGCAGTCACCGAAGTGACTGCCCCTTAGGGTATTACATGATTGAAAGATTACTCAGCAACAAATACGGTAAGGCTGTTTACACGAACCTGAGCGCTGAGCTCTGCAACGGTAAAGGAATCCACAGCTTCGGTGAAAACTATGGTTACAACCGAACCGGAAACGGTAACGGTCACGTTGCTGTCAGCAGCAATAGAATTCTGAAGAGCGGTTGCATAGGAGTCGTTGTTGCAATTGAACACGATCTTAGCCATGCCTGCACACTCAATGGTAATGTTGGAGCTCTTGTAGAATCTTGCGGGATTCTTATAATCTGCAACGTTGGAGGTGGAAGCACCCTTGTTGTTGGTGAGCTTCACGCCGTTCTGTTCCCAGATCTGCTTCTCGGTATCCTGCGCGGTGCGGTTTGCTACGTCGCTGAAGTCGAGAGTGGACTCAACGTAGGATGCATTAAGGTCTTCCTGGCATCTGTCGCACTTGCCTTCAGCATTGGGCTCGGTGTGACCGAGAGCATCGCCAACGGTCTTTTCGCAGCTCGTGCAGGTCTTGGGAGATGTGCAGGTTGCATCCTCGTAGTAATCCTCGCATGCGTGGCGGGTTACCATTTCAGCAGTGCATCCTGCTGCGATCTGGATCACTTCGTTGTAAACAGAGGTCGTACCGGTAACGGTGATGGTGTCACCAACGCACCAAGCGTCAGCAGTTTCTGCAACAAGGCGGAATGCAAGGACTTCGCCGGTTGCGTCTGCTACGTATACGGAAATGTTCTTGTAACCGGAATTCCATGCCTGATAGATGCGGGTTACGGTACCGGTGAAGGTAACGTTAACGTTTGCTTCACCTGCAAGAATGTCTGCGATGGTAGCGCCCTCAACAACAGGAGGAGTCGTGCCACCCTGGTTGCCGCCCTGTGCGGGAGTGTGCTCAAGAACCTCAGAGCCCTTGCCGATTTGGCTGTTGCCCTGGTAGGTACCGATCGTACCCTTAACGGTGA
>JAZNXP010000127.1:0-12507 GCA_045593965.1 Eubacteriales bacterium
CGGCTTCAGGTCGCCGGAGAACTGCTCCATCATTACCACGGGATTGCCGCAATAGGGGCAGGCGGTGGCAGCCGTATTGCCAGAGACCAGGATCTGGCCACCGCAGGACTTACACACAAAGCCCCGAACACCATCCGCTTCCTGCCAGTTTTCCCTGTCGGAAAGCTCCCATTGCAGCTCATCCGGCCGCTCCTTACTCAGCTCACTGTCGTAGGCAGCCAATGCCTCCATCTCAAATTCCGTATCACAGAAAGGACATTTCATTTTCTGGATGCCGGAGTCGAAGCCTATGGCGCCGCCGCAGCAGGGACATTTATATTCCTGTAATACAGCCAAGGTAATTCACTCCTTTCAAGCTCAGATCAGGTCTCCGTTGTCAAAGGAATCGCCACATTCGGGGCAGAACCGGGGAGCCTTGGTGGGGTCCTCCGGCTGCCAGCCGCATTTATCGCAGCGGTACTGGGGGATCCCGGAGGGCTTTTTACTGCCGCAATTCTGGCAGAACTTACCGGTGTTTCCCTTGTGTCCACAAGCGCAATCCCAGCCGTTGGAGCTGCCCTGAGGAGCACCGCAGTTCTGGCAGAACTTACCCGTGTTCTTCGCGCCACAGCTGCAAGTCCAAGCCTCGGGCTTCTGAGCACCGCAGTTCGGGCAGAATTTGCCGCTGTTGGTCGCGCCGCAGCTGCAAGTCCACTGCTCGGGCTTCTTTGCGCCGCAAGAGGGACAGAATGCGCCCGTGTTGGTTGCGCCACACGCGCACTTCCAACCGTCAGCTGCGGGAGCAGCCTCTGCATTGCCCTGTGCCGCGGGTGCGCCACCCATCTGCATATTGTCCATGCTGCTCATCGCCGTGGATGCCAGCTTGGATGCCATCATCATACCCAGCATATCGGAAGCAATTCCGCCGCCTCCGCCGCCGTTTCCGCCGCCTCCGAGATTGGAGCCCATTTGTCCCATGCTTGCGGCGTATGCCTTTTGTACGTCAGCATCGATCATATCCTTCTGGCTGTAGCCCTGAGCTGCCATAGCAACGCCCTTTGCTTTGCCTTCGGATGCAACGCGGTATGCATCAAGATCGATGTTCTTCATCTCTCTTCTGATTCTGTGATCTTCTTCCTCATCCTCGAGAGAACGTGTGATTCTTCCAAGACCGCCTCTTGCGTTCAGAGCCTTCAGCTGCTTGAAGTTGGGTTCATCCTCGGGAAGCGAGAAGCGCGTGATATAGAATTTCGGAACGGTCAGACCGTAGGTCTCCAATTCAGCAGCCAGCTTTTGACCGATGAGCGTGGAGATTTCTTCCATATGACGGTCCATATTGAAGATCGAGAAGCCGTTATCGTCAATAACGCTTGCCAGATTGGATTTAACGATCATCTGCAGAGGTGCCATGATGAAATCCATCAGGGACTCGTCGCGAACGGAAGATGCTCCATCGCCGTCTTCATCCCAAATTTCCTTCTTCAAGCCGTCGCCTGCTCCGACAACCTTCAACAGAAGCTTTCTGGAGTCGGCGATCTGTACCTTGAATTCACCGCAAGCGCCGATCGTGAAATCAAGACCCGATGCAGGGTCAGTATAAGTAACGCGCTTATCGGTTCCCCAAGGACAACCGAATACGACTTCCTTATTAAAGAAGTAAACCTTTGCCGGGAACGGTCCCTCGGGATTGGTCGCATCCTTATAGAGCGATCTGAGGTAAGGAATGTTCTCGGTCTTGAGCACGTGACGGCCGGGTCCGAAGAGGTCCAGTGCCTTTCCGCTCATGAAGAACAGCGCTTCCTGAGACTCGTCAACGTACAGATACGTTCCCAGATTGAAATTCTCAATCGGGTGCTTCCAGATCAGCGTGTTGTTATCACCGTTATACTGAATCGTGCTGGGCTTGGAGTTCTTTACAAGATTCTGCTTGTTGATTTCCTTCTGGATATCGATCTCCAGTCCGCAAAGCGGGCACTCGCCGACTTCCTTGGTCGCGTCCACTTCAATGTTGCACTCGCACTGAGGGCAGTTGATGGAAACGAACTTGCTGGAGGACGAGGTGGTTGCAATGCGGGAAGCGTCGATCTTCTCGCCACACGAAGGACAGTGACGGTCCTTCGCCTTTGCCTGATCATATGCAAAGGTCTTCTCGCAGTAGGGGCAAATTTTGGTAACAATTCTGGATGTTTTGGTGTTGATCTCAGAGCCGCAGCCACCGCACTGGATGAGGGTTTTGGCAAAGAGACCTGTGGATGCAGTATTCACAACACCGCACTTTGGACACTCAATTGCAAACTTTCCCATTGTTTTTCTCCTCTTTTCTTAGAATTAAAAGCTAATGCATGAAAAGGTGCGTTCGATGACATTGTTTTGGCAATCCTGCGCACACTTTTCTCCCACATGAGTAGAAATATTTATAGCATTAACCTAATTGTACTACATTTTTTAAAAAATGTCAACAATCTTTTACAAAAAAATTCATTTTTGTCATTTTATCAAAGTTAAAAGCTTAAAAATTATCTATTTTTTAACATTTGCAACCAATTAACACAAAAATATGAATTTATAACCTTTATTTTTGGCAAATCTTATAATGTTTTTGCTGTTTTAGCGATTTTCTCATCACAATTTTGAATTCAAATTTGAGATGATTTTGATTTTCATGCATAGAAAATGGAAAAAATTACATCTTCATATGCAAAAAAAACATCCGCACGGATCGTATCATTTCGATCCGTGCGGATGCATTTAATTATTCGGTTGTATAGTTATCAAAATATCCCTGGATATAAACGATCGGAGTTCCCTTGTCACCCGAGCCTGACGTCAGATCACACAAGGATCCGATCAGGTCGGTAAGCTGACGGGGCGTGGTTCCCTCGGATACCATCTTTCCCACAAGATTGCCGTCCTTCTGCTGGATCTTTTCCTTGATCGCAGTCTTCAGCGCGTCGCCCGAAAGATCTGCAAAATCGTTGTCCGCCAGATATTTCAGCTTCAATTCATTGGGCGTACCGTTCAGTCCGTCGGTATATGCGGGCGAAACAACGGGATCGGCAAGCTCCCAGATCTTTCCGACAGGATCCTTGAATGCACCGTCGCCATAGACCATAACCTCAACGTGCTTTCCCGTTTCCTTGAGGATGCGTGCCTGAATATCTTCTACCAGTGCCTGGCAGTCTCTGGGGAAAAGCTTGACCTGCGTGTCGGTTGCCTTGTTGGAGCCGAGCAGACCATAATTTTCATTGTATCCGCTTCCGTTCACGGGAGCGTTCATGATCTCGTCGATTCCGTAAACGCACTTCGCACCTGCCGCCTTGAGCAAACGCTTGGTACGCTGACGTGTGTGGATATCGCAGTTAAGGACGTTGCCTGTATAGTTCAGGATCGCGCGAGGATCGTTCGCAAACACGATCTCACAATCCGCTCCGTTTTCGCGGATCAGATTTTCATAGAATTCCACGTAGTCCACGCCCGTGAAGCGATGTTTTTCATAACCGAACAGCTCGCGATATTTTGCCAGATCCAGCACGTCCTTATAGGGATCGATTCCCTTTTCGTCCAGTGCGTCAAGGCTGATCAAATGGTTACCGACCTCATCAGCGGGATAGGACAGCATCAAAATGACCTTCTTAACTCCCTTTGCAATTCCCGCAAGGCATACGGAAAAACGGTTGCGGCTCAAGATCGGGAAAATAACACCGACCGTATCTCCACCGAATTTTGCGCGTACATCCTCCGCGATATCATCCACGGTCGCATAGTTTCCTTGCGCACGCGCGACGATCGCCTCGGTCATTGCAATGATATCCCGGTCGCGAATCTCAAAATTCGCATCCTTCGCCGCATCCAATACCGAGTCGGTTACGATCTTGACCAAATCGTCACCACTGCGAATAATGGGCGCTCGAATACCACGAGATACAGTTCCGACCATTCGACTCATAAAAACACACTCCTTTTAGATCTGCCGATCAAAGGATCGGCAATTGAAAATTTTCACGCCCTATAGTATATCAAAAAAACATCGACTTGTAAAGAGATTTTTACGAAAAAAATTTGTTTTTTTCGTTTTTTGGCATTATGCCTGTATTCCCTCTCCCGAGAGATACTCCTCAAGTGTCAAATTGCCGAAATGAATATCCGTTGCCGCTTCTCTTCCAACAAAGCGATAATGCCACGGTTCATAAGAATATCCCGTTATACTATCTTTTCCATCCGGATAACGCAAAATGAAGCCAAAGCGATACGCATTGTCCCTCAACCATGCAAACGCTTCGGTATTTTCAAATTCTCGGTTGAGCTTGCCCTCCATGGTAGAGGTAATAAAATCAACGCAAAGTCCCGTCTGGTGCTCGCTCGTGCCCGGATAAGCGGAATAGGACAGCACGACCTTTTGCGCATCGGATGCCGTCAGCTTTGTTATTCCACGATCCAGATAATGCGTTTTGATATAATCGGACCCCAAATACGCATAGGCATCCTCGGAAATTCCCTTTTGCTCCTCTGCCATATACTTCTGGAAAAGTTGCTGCTGGTATTCGTAAGAGCGGTACGCGCTGGTCACCAGAATGTCGGTCACACCAGCCGCCGTCATTTCGTCCAGCATATAAAGCAGCGCAGACGCGGTTCGCTCCTCGAGGGATAAATGAATTCCATTGTTGATGTGCCATGCCGCAACGATCTCATCCGGAAGTGTGATCAAACGGTCGGGGGTGTACGTCGCGGTTAAGGTGTATTCTTTGTTTGCCAAAAGCAAGTACAGCGCGTCTCTTGAGGTCGCAAGGATCGCCTCATCCACGGGTACGGTGTAGGTATGGGTAACTTCGGTTGTAAAATGATCTACGTTCACGGTCGCGCTCGTTTGCTCCTTTCCTATATCCGAATTTGGGAAGGAACAACCTTGCAGGGCAAGAAGTCCCGCCAAAAGCAAGAGACACAGTTTTAGTTTGATCGTTTTCATCATCATTTCAAAGGCTTCGTTTCTATAATTATAAAATAAGGTGAGGTGGGAGAATTGAGAATGTTGACCTTTGTGGCACAGACCTTGTGACGGCTGATGGATGCCAGATATTCACAGATCAGCTTCCCTTCCGCGTCTCCCTCCTCGTGACCCGGGTAGACCGCCACGTTGAGAATGGCGTCCCGATCCAACAGATCGATCGCCGCCTCGATCGCGGGCAAGGTCGTTTCGCGCAGCGTGGTAATGGATTTGTCGCCGCCCGGCAACCAGCCGAGGTTGAACATTCCTGCCTTGATCGGCTCCTTTACATAGTCTTTCACGCGGTGATGCGAATCATGAATCAAAGTGTAATTTTTCGGCAAATTCAATTCCTCAAGATGCCGTCTTGTGGAGATCACTGCCGCTTCCTGAATGTCGAAGGCATACACCCTTCCGCTCTCCCCGACGGTGCGGCACAGAAATTCGGTATCGTGTCCGTTTCCCATGGTGAAATCCACGGCAACGTCGCCTTCCTTTAGGTGATTCAGAATAAAATACTTATGTAATTGCAACAAATCGATCATACTGTGATCCTTCCGTTATTTATTGTGGATATCCGAACGCAAGAACTTAAATGCGCGCTCCACCGCATCCTTGGAATTATACCAGGGCTCGGCATCGTAACGATAGTCGAACTTTTTACAGAACCAGCTGACGTCATTCTGCAATTCGTCAAAATACGTCTCGACGACCTTTGCGCACTGCGCGGCAAAGGCAGGATGCTTTTTCTTCCCCAGTCTTTTTTGTCCGTATTCCAAAAGCTTACGGTAATGCGGCAAGCAAAAATACGGCTGTGCCTGCAGCTTCGGTGCAAAATCGGGATCTGTTTCCCAGAGGTAGACTGCGGTATCTACCATGTTCTCAAAATTGCGTGAGATCCTGCCGCAGACGTGACAGGTCTCCTCCAACGCGCCAATCCGCTTGATGGGCTTATTTCCCATGCCGCCACCAAAGCCGCTATCCTTGATCTCCTTGCGCAGCTCTGCCAGATGGCTCTCCAACGTCAGTGCCATTCCCAAACGGTTCTTGCGAACGAACATCATATCGTAATGCAGACGGCAAAAGCCTGTTTTGTTGGTCTGAATTCGAATGTCAGGCTCCATCATTGCCGCCCCCAGGATCAGCTCCAGCTCATCATTTTCCAGCTTTCGGTAAAGCGCGCAGATCGCGCACCCGCAGGAATGATCTGCGGCAGATGCCTCAAACGCTTCGTTGACGGGGATTGTAAAATTTACGTCCATAATCAAAAAATCCTTCCAAGCGTATTGCTTTTTTTCAAAAATCATGTATAATAATTATAACACACCCCTTCGTCTCTTTGCAAGTGGTTTTCAAGATTTGGAGAGGATTTTTTATGAAATACACACATTGTTTTTTTGATCTGGACGGCACGATCGTGAATTCTGCACCCGGAATTACCTCCAGCGTACAGTACGCGCTGGAAAAATGCGGAATCACACCGCCGCCCGCCGAGGAGCTTCTCGGCTTTATCGGACCTTCGCTGATGTACGGCTTTTCTCATTTTTACAATATGAATGAAGAGGACGCAAGACGCGCCGTGAATTACTACCGCGAGATCTACAGCGCGGGCGGAATGTTCAAGTGTGAGCCGTACGACGGCATCCGAGAGCTTCTGGAAGCATTGGTCGCACGTGGCGTGGTCTGCGTGCTTGCGACGGGAAAGCCGCACATTTATGCCAATCAGATCTTAAAGCACTGGGATCTGGACAAATATTTCTCTTTCGTTTCGGGTCCCGAGCTTGACGGCACGCGCGATCCGAAGCATGAGGTGATCGCTTACGCGATGGAACATCTTCACCTGACCGATCCATCAAAAATCCTGATGATCGGCGACCGCGACAACGACGCCATTGGTGCCTCCCATCACAGCATGGACTGCGTGGGCGCACTTTGGGGCTTCGGCACACAAAAGGAGCTTCTCGATGCGGGAGCGATCGCGGTTTACGATTCTCCCTCTGCACTTCACAAAGCACTTTTGGGAGATTGATCAACTGCAATCCCCATTCGCAATTGACTGATCTTTGCATAGCAAAGGGCTGAGCCATTCGCTTTCATAAAAGCGTTTGACTCAGCCCTTTTGTGTGTTTATTTAAATAATACCTGATTGACTACGCTTTCCAGATACTCTTGTCTGCTGCTTCCGGGCAATTCGGGTGCCCCCATTGCCTCCGCGTAAGCAAAAAGCTCCTCAAGCGTCGTTTGATCCGCAAGGATCCTCTGCCCGATCTCACTATCGCGATAGCTTGCGTAACGCGCGTTGACAAATTCGTCAATTCTGCCGTCCTCGATCAGCTCTGCAGCCTTGATCAGTCCCAAAGCAAAGGTATCCATTCCCAGAATGAAGCCGTGGAACATATCCTCGTGCGTATAGGATGGACGGCGATTTTTAGCATCGAAATTGAAACCGCCCGTCAGTCCGCCTGCCTTGATGACCTCATACATACACATCGTTGCCGTATAAACGTCAAACGGAAATTCATCGGTATCCCATCCCAGCAGATAGTCTCCCTGGTTCGCATCGATCGAGCCAAGCATTCCGTTGATGGCAGAGATACGCAGATCATGCTCAAAGGTATGTCCCGCAAGTGTTGCATGGTTGGCTTCGATGTTCATTTTGAAATCCTTATCCAACCCGTGCTGACGCAAAAATCCGATCGCTGTCGCCGCGTCGAAATCATACTGATGCTTCATGGGCTCCTTCGGCTTGGGTTCGATGTAAAAATCGCCTGTAAAACCAATGCTTCTACCGTAAGCGACCGCCATTTTCATCAGTCGCGCGATGTTTTCCTGCTCGAACTTCACGTCGGTATTCAAGAGTGTTTCATAGCCTTCTCTGCCGCCCCAGAAAACGTAACCCTTACCGCCGAGCTTGACGGTAATATCCAATGCCTTTTTGACTTGCGCCGCCGCGAAGGCGAATACGTCCGCGCTGTTGGACGAGCCTGCGCCGTTGCAGAAACGGGGATTGGAGAACATATTCGCCGTTCCCCAAAGGCATTTGATGCCCGTTTCCTTCATTTTTTCGAGAATATAATCCGAGATCTCATCCAGACGGCGGTTGGTTTCCTTGATGTCATCCGCTTCGGGAACGATGTCAACGTCATGAAAGCAGAAATACTCAATTCCCAGCTTTTGCATAAACTCAAAGCCCGCATCAACCTTCGCCTTGGCGTGCTCCATCGTACCAACTTCCAAACCAAAGGACTTATCCGCCGTGTTTCTTCCAAACATATCGGTTCCGCCCGCGCAAAGATTATGCCACCAAGCCATTGCAAAGGGCAAATGCTCCTTCATTTTCTTGCCGAGGATCACACGCTCCGCGTCGTAATACTTAAACGCCATTTCGTTTTTGCTCTGACTTCCTTCATATCGGATGACAGGAATGTTTTTAAAAATTTCACTCATGATGTTCTCCTTTTACATTACACAGTTTCAATATCAAATTCTTCGTCGGTCAGTTTAACATATTCGGATTCGTTCAAGCTGCAGGTAACGTTTCTGAATACGGTTTCGCCTTGGCTTTTTGCAAGAATCAAACACTCCCACGCATTGCCTTGAATATTGACGTTCTCCATGGTAATGCGACTGAAGTTACATGCCTTTATCAAGGGCTCGTCACCCACGTCCGCCAGCTTTTCGATCTCGACATTCTTCAAGGTCAGCTCTATGGGAATTTCCTCGGTTCCGTAAAGCATCAGCGGCATCGCAATTCTCGTTGCCCTGATGTTTTCAAAACGAATGTCGGTCAAAGGACGGTATCTCTGCCATGTCTCATTACCTGAAAAATTATAATGCAGAAAGCGATCCGCGCCATCGATCACACAATCCTTCAATATGATATTGCAGGGCTGCTCGGGGATCGGAACCGAATAATCGGCATAATACGTAAATGCGGAAAGCATATTGTTTCTGGTCTTATCGGGTGTTGCGACCACCCCTGCCATCTTGTCCTCAAGACTCAAACGGTTGCGGAAGGAATATTTGCCGGGTGCCTGAATATGACAGTCTCTTACATAAACGTTGCTTCCGCCAAAGCGGAAAGCGCTGCAAGAGCTGTTGAGGATACAATCGGAAACGTACACGTTGGTATTGCCAAAGCCCGCTATGCAATCGTCCCCCGTGTAGAACTCACACTTGGAAATGGTGATATTTCTGCAGACCGCCGCATCAAAGCCGTCATGTCCTGCCAGAACCTTGATGCCTTCCACCGTGATGTTATCGCAGAAAAGCATATTGTGCGCCCAGTTGGAGCTATGCTGAACGGTATAGCCTTTAAAAACAATATTTTTGACATTGAAGAAGGTGATCGCGTGAGGACCTCTGTAATCCTCTTCACCGATCGCGTCATAGCAATTATTTCCGTCGATGATGCTTCCCTCTTCACCGATGATTTTAATATTTTCGGCATCGATCGCACGGATGAGCGCGTTGTTCCAGCGGCTTCCGGGCTTTCTCTTAAAACGGTAACGAGGATCGTTTTCATCATACTGCGTTTCACCGTGAATCGTCCAAAGCCCCACATAGGGCGCATCCGTGATCTGATCGGGAAGCAGTGGCTCCACCATATCGTTCAGATAGGTGAAATAGTCCTCAGGGTCGCGTGAACCGCGCAAATGCGCGCCGCTTTTGAGGTACAGAGTGGTGTTGCTCCGCACGCGAATGCTCTTGATGTCATATACACCCGCTTCGATTTCAACCGTTCCGCCACCATTAAGAAACACACGGTCGATCGCATTCTGGATCGCTTCCGTTGCGTTTTGGGTGTTTGCATTTACAATAATTTTCATCATTTCCTCCGTATATCAGGTATTCAATTCTTGATACAGTGCTTTTAAGGACGGATACAGCTTTCTGTATTTTTGATAGCGTTCCTCATAAAGCGCAACAAGCTCCGCATTCGGCTTAACGGTCTTACGAAGGGCGAGCCCGTCCCTTGCCTTCCCAAACAGATCCTTGCAGTCTCCGCACGCGCACATGGCAAGCAAGGCCGCTCCGTACCCGGGGCCTTCCTCATATGCGGGAAGCTGCAATTCCAAATTCAATACGTTGCTCAGAATTTCAACCCAAAGCGCGGATCTCGCGCCACCGCCGCAAACGGTGCTGCTATTCAATGAAATACCGATCTTTTTTGCTACCTCGACGTTGTCTCTGACAGCAAACGCAACGCCCTCAAGGATCGATAGGAGCATATCCTCTCGCGCGGTATCGGGACGAAGTCCAATAAACACGCCCGATGCGTCCGTATCGTTGATCGGACTGCGTTCGCCCATCAGATACGGCAGGAAAAACACTTGATTTTTTCCCAGCTTTTGACGGTCGATCCTCTCCTGCTCCTGCGCGTACGCATTGCTGTGCAGGATCTGATCGCAGAACCACTTGTTGCAGGATGCCGCCGACAGCATGCATCCCATCAAATGATAATTTCCGTCCGCGTGACAGAAGGAATGCAACGCATTGTTTTCATCCACTCCGAAATGAGAGGAAGAAATGAATACCGTTCCTGACGTTCCCAAGGAGATATTGCATCTTCCCTCGCCAACAGTTCCCGTTCCGATCGCAGCGGCGGCATTGTCCCCCGCCCCTGCGGCGACCGTGACCGATCGAGAAAGTCCCAATTCCTTCGCAACGCTCGGCAAAAGCGTACCGATCGACTCGTAGCTTTCAAACAGCTTTGGAAGCATCTCCTCCCGAATGCCGCATACCTCGATCATGCCTTTTGACCAACGTTTCTGCGCAACGTCAAGAAGCAGCATCCCCGACGCGTCGGAATAATCGGTCGCGTGAACACCCGTAAGCTTATAATTCAGATAATCCTTCGGCAGCATGATCTTGTCGATGCGGTCAAAAAGCGCTTTCTCATTCTCGCGCATCCAAAGAAGCTTGGGTGCCGTGAAGCCCGCAAACGCGATATTCGCCGTGTATTCGGACAATTTTTGCTTTCCGATCACTTCATTGAGATACGCGGTCTGCTTCCCTGTTCGCCCATCGTTCCAAAGGATCACGGGTCTGATCACTTGATCATTTTCATCAAGCGCGACCAAACCGTGCATTTGCCCCGCAACCGCGATCGCACGGACGCATTCGGGATCGATCACGGACGTTAATTCCTTCACTCCGTCAACAAAGGCATCCCACCAATCATTCGGATCCTGCTCGCTCCATCCCGATCGGGGATAGATGACCTCGTAGGATCGGCTGACCGTACCGATCACGTTGCCGCTCTCATCGGTCAAAAGAAGCTTCAGTGCGGACGTTCCAAGATCCGCGCCAATATAGTAATTCATACGCTTCCCTCCAAAATTATTCGAATTACAATAGTATTTTAACATAAAGGGATTGATTTTTCTTGCAAAAAGTGCTATAATGAATAGACAAAATTTGACTTGGTCGAGGGTGAATAATGTTTTATCAATTTCAACACTTCGGACTTTCCGAATCCTTTTCCCGAGAATTTGGCAAAAACTTTCATTTTCCGATGCATTTGCATCAATCATTTGAATACATCACCGCTCTTGCGGGCGAGGTCACGGTCACGGTCGATCAGGAAACGTACCGCCTGAAGGTTGGCGACGCCGTTTTGGTTTTTCCCAATCAGCTTCATTCGATCGAATGTGAGGACGGCGAGCATATGCTCTGCATTTTCTCCCCCGAGCTGATCAGAGCTTATACGTCCAAAACGGCAACAAAAATTCCCGTAAATAACTTCTTCTCACCCGATCCAAGCTTGCAAAATGCATTACTGCTACTTTCGGAGAACGCGCCGTCCTTTGAGAAAAAAGGAATTCTTTATTCCCTTTGTACCGCTTTTGACCGTTCAGCGACCTATCAGACACGCATTCGGAACGATCACCTGCTTCTCTATAAGATCTTTGAGTTTGTGGAAAACAACTATAAGAATAGTTGTTCACTCGCAAACCTCTCCAAGGAAATGGGATATGACTATTCTTATCTTTCCCGATATTTTAAAAAAATCACGCAGCTTTCCTTCAATGAATACGTCAACCGCTATCGCATCAACAACGCCTGCCGCGTGCTTACCAATACGACCGATTCCATGATCCAATGCGCCTTTGAAAGCGGATATCGATCCTTGCGTTCCTTTAACCGCAATTTCAAAACGATCATGGGGATCACACCGCAGGAATATCGGGGAAAATAAAAAAACACCGAACATTAGGAGCGTTCTCATAAGGATGTTTTCGGAACACTGTAGGGGCGAACTGTGTTCGCCCGCGGGAGACCGCAGGTCTCCCCTACGGATACACATATAAATATCGGCAGAGGACTTGTTTTCTCTGCCGATTTGTGTTATAATGGGATAGGTGATGAAAATGGATAGTGGAAAAGAGTTACCGCAAAGAAAGCGTTTACGGTTAAAGAATTTCGATTACAGTACACCCGGGGCATATTTTATAACGATATGCACGCATAACAGAAAATGTACGTTGTCCCGTGTTGTAGGGGCGATTCACGAATCGCCCGAAATAGAATTAACGGATTATGGA
>JAZNXP010000128.1:0-7023 GCA_045593965.1 Eubacteriales bacterium
CACCGCTATTGAATATGATGCTACCGAGGCGGAAGCGATCCAAGCGCACGGTGTGGAGCTTGAAAACGAAAACGGACGTCTTTATCGGTTCATTCAAAGGAACAAGGTCAGTGCGGGAGAAACGGCGGAGCTGCTCTCCCCAGGGAAGATCGGAAGGGGCTTTGCCGTAAACGAGCTTTATGCTCCCGACGGTTCGGTCTTGGAGTCCACTCCGCATCCGTCCATGATCTATTGGTGCCGCGTGCCGATGGAGGTACGCGTGGGCGATATTCTGCGCGCGTCCTCGGGCAAGGGCTTGGAGGTGCGCGCCAAGGACAGACTGAAAGGAGACTGTAACGCATGACAATGGTGATCGAATGGCTCAAGGCGGTGCTTTACGGCATCGTGGAGGGCATTACGGAATGGCTTCCGATCAGCTCCACGGGACATCTGATCCTGCTTGAGGAATGGTTGCCGTTCAAGCTTTCGGATGACCCTGCGTTCCAAGCGGAATTCTGGGAAATGTTTGAGGTCGTCATTCAGCTTGGCGCGATCCTTGCGGTCGTGATCCTGTTCTTTGGCAAGCTCTGGCCGTTTGGATCAAAGAAAACGGCAAGCGAGAAGTCGGGAACGTGGAAGCTTTGGGCAAAGGTGCTCATCGCCAGCATTCCCGCCGCCCTGATCGGCATCGTGGGCGATAAAATATTGGAAGTGGCAACGGGGAAGGACATTGACGATTGGCTTTATAATGCCGTTGTTGTTTCCATTGCGCTTATCGTTTACGGCGTGGCGTTCATTCTGATCGAGCATTTCCATAAAAATAAAACACCGCGTATTGAGTCGGTGGATGAAATTCCGTATTCGACCGCGTTCTTTGTCGGATGCTTCCAGGCACTTTCCATTTTGCCGGGTACGTCAAGATCGGGCTCGACCATTCTCGGCTCTCTCTTCTTGGGACTTTCCCGTACGGCAGGCGCGGAGTTCTCCTTCTTCATGGCGATCCCCGCAATGGTCGGCGCGAGTGGAATTAAGATGCTGGGCTTCTTCAAATGGGTCATGGAGGTCGGCTTCTCCGTACCGATGCAGGCGTGGATCGTGCTGGCGATCGGGTGCGTAGTATCCTTTGTTGTTTCGTTGGTCGTCATTCGGTTCCTGATGGACTTCGTCAAGAAGCACAGCTTCGCGTCCTTTGGCGTTTACCGCATCATTCTCGGCGCGGTCGTGCTGCTACTTTGGTTCCTTTGAGTTATGATGGAACGCTTGAAAATTCCGTATCCCGTGATCGTGGAGGGAAAATACGATAAATTGCGCCTTGAGGCGGTGATGGAGGGACAGATCCTGACGACCGACGGCTTTGGACTGTTCAATCAGACCGAGAAGCGGACGCTGTTTTGCGCGTTGGCGAAGAAAAGTCCGCTCATCGTCCTGACCGACAGCGACGGCGCGGGGAAGCTGATCCGTTCTGCTTTGACCTCGTGGTTGCCCAAGGAGCGTGTCATTCACCTTTACGTTCCACGCATCGAGGGCAAGGAGAGGCGAAAGGAAAAGCCCTCCGCCGAAGGAATTCTCGGTGTGGAGGGAATTGAAAACGCTCGCCTTTACGAGCTTCTGTCTCCATACGCCGATCCCGATGCGGTGGCGACACGTGCCGCGGAAAATCCGCTTTCCAAGACCGATTTCTTCATGGACGGTTTGACGGGGGGCGAGGGGAGCGCTGCGCGCAGAGACGCCTTTGCGCAAAAGCTGGGATTGCCCGCAGGGATGACACCGAACGCGCTGCTTGCCGCCGTACGGATGCTCTGTTCCTATGAGGAATACTGTGCCTTGGTAGGACGTGAACCGAACAACGGCTGACGTATGCGCAAAGGGTTTCTTCCATATAAAAAAGCCCCGCACGCGGGGCTTTTTTTATCGCAATCACAATTGATAAAAACCATTTTCCCGCCCAGCTATTTACATTTCGGAAAATTCGTGATATAATCGGATTGATGGATAAACTTGAATTTGACGGGGGCGTGAGCAGATGGATATATCTTTTAGAACAGACAACGAGAAATTTAATTATAGAGTTTGTGCTATGATGATTTCTGACGGAAAGATCTTGGCGATGCATGATGACAGATCCCCTTATTACTATCTGCCCGGCGGTAGAGTTGCAATGGGTGAAACATCAGAAAATGCAGTTATTAGAGAGGTTCAAGAGGAATTGGGGGTTACACCGAAGATTGTCCGTCCACTCTGGTTGAATCAAGCGTTTTTTACAGAAGATGTCGATAATATTCGCTATCACGAGCTCTGTATTTATTTCTTAATGGATATATCGAATACGGATTTATTAGAAAGAGGAAACCCGTTTACATCAAAAGAAGGTCATCGTACACATATTTTTGAATGGTTGGAGTTTGAAAGATTGAAGGATGAGTATTTTTACCCACTGTTTTTGAAAAAGGATATTTTTAATCTTCCCAATACATTTACTATTCGAACAGAAATTGAGTAAGTAAATCCCAATTGATCAGTGTACATATAGGAGAAAAACCATGTCAAAAAAAGAACCCCTTGCCGCGCTCTCACAGGAGAGGAGCGGCATCTACCGTCACGCAAAGGGCGGTATTTATAAATTGTTGTTCGTGGCACGTCATTCCGAGGAGCTCTCGCCTATGGCAATCTATGAATCTCTCAATTCCCCGAGCGGATATTGGGCAAGACCGATGGAAATGTGGGACGAGACGGTCGAGCGTGACGGCGTATCGGTGCCGCGATTTGCTTATCTGGCAAAGGACGAGGACGCGCTGGATGCCTTGGACTGCTTCCCCATCTTAAACCGCATCGCCGAGGAGCTTTCCGCAAAAGAGGGGAAGGGGACGCTTCCTTTGTCCCACTATCGCAGGCTGGCGCGAGCGGTGTGCGCCAAGGATGGGATCGACTGGGCTGAAGAATACGTTTCGACAACATAAAAAACAAAACGGACGGCATTTTCGATGCCGTCCGTTTTGTATGCGAACGTCTACAGTGCAAATCAGTCCTGAGCGTTCTTTCTCTTTTCGAAGCAAGCACTGCAGTAAACAGGTCTGTCGTTGGAGGGCTGGAAGGTGATCTTTGCCTCTCCGCCGCAGTCTGCGCAAACTGCCGTGAAGTACTCGCGAGGAGCCTTGCCTGCATTCTTCTTTGCGTCACGGCAAGCCTTGCATGCCTTGGGCTTGTTCAAAAAGCCTTTTTCCGCATAGAATCTCTGCTCTCCTGCGGTGAATACGAATTCGTTTCCGCAATCCTTGCAGACTAACGTTTCGTCAACGTATTCTTTTTCTTCTGCTGCGCTGTAGTTTTCGTCCTGGAACATGGTGTGTAACCTCTCTTTGTAATGAAAAATGATTATACCCTTGGCGGAATTGCACCGCCGTCTTTGAAATTCAACGCTTTCTTTAAGCTATACGGGCATGATCCCCGTAATTACGGGGAAGGGAGCACCGAACGCAGCTTGCGTCGGATGCGGTAAAGTGCGTTTTGGACTGATTTTTCCTCGGTTTGCAAGACGATCGCGATCTCGTTGGCGGTTCTTCCCGAAAAATAGAGCCACCATACACGGTTTTCATAGTCCGAAAGCGTTTGCTTGACCTGATGGTAAAGCGCAAGATACGCTTCCTCGTCGATCAGATGCTTTGCGGGATCCGCCGCATCGGTTTCGGTCATGGAGGATGCGTCGTCCGCATCGACCAAAATGACGTTGCCGTGCTTTTTCAGCTTTCGCAGATACGAGATCAGACGGTTTCGGATGCAATCCTTTGCGTAAAGACCGAACTGTACCTCCGTCTGCTCCAATCGGTAATGCATGACAGCGTTATAAAACGCAACCAGTGCTTCCTGGTGAAGATCCTCGCCGTCCTGCTCGGAAAGCGCCTGGCAAAACTGCGACGTCATCGAATGGATCAGGGGGGCATAGCGGTCAAGCAACTCCTCAAACGCCTCCTGATCACCGTTTCGTGCTTTGCGGATCAGCTCCGAAAGCGCGGGATTGGGTATGGGTGAAGAATTACTCATGGGGTGATGCCTTTCCGTGGAAATTGTTTGTACTTGCTCAAAACGCGACCGAAATCGGTGCGATTTTTAGAAAAAAATACAACGAACAATTCTATTATACCACACTTTTAACGAATGTCAAGGGGTAAATTTTCCAAAAAATTGTCGAAAATTTACATATTTTAATTTTTCTTGAACAAAATAACAAAAAATCTTTTCTCAAATTCACCAAAATCACCAAAAAAACAAGGCTCTTTGGTGATTTTCAACAGGAAAGATGAGAAAAGATTGTTAAATATTCTTATTCAAAATTTGAATAAAATAAAAATTACTGCTTTTTATCGAACAGATAGTCCACTTTTCCGCACATCAAGGCCATAATTCCGCGGTAGATGACCTCGGGACGGGAGCGGAAGGTCTGGCGCATTTGACGGGAACGCTCGGCGGAGTCCACGTTGACGGTGGTTTTGAGGATCACCTTATCCTGCTCCTTGATGATGACCGTGACGTCATGAGTATGATCGGGCAGAGCCTCGGAGGTGCAATCGACCGTGATCTTGCGGCGGCGGAAATCGAGATACTGCAATGCGGCACTCATGCTTTTGTCGAGAAGCACGGGGAGGATATCGCATTTGAGATGCTCGGCAACGATGCTGCCCTTGGACGTGACCGAATAGAGCTCGTTTCCAAATTCGTCCTTGCCGTCGACCCTGATCAGATCGGCATCCAGCATTTCATGGAAGGATTCCGCAAAATCCAGATACATCACGTAGTCGGTCTGCATCACGATCTCGTTGATCGTCACAAAGTCGAGCGGATAATTGATGTTTTTCATCAGATACAGTACGAAGATCTTGACGTTGTTTTTGCTTCCGATCGGTGATGATGGCATGTTTTTTCCTCCTTTTTTCGTTCGGTGTGAACAGTATAGCATATTTTTTTGATTTTTTCAATAGTTTTGTTTGCATTTTGGAAGATTTTGTGTTATGATATATAGCAAGAGCAAAAAGAAGGTCGAAAAGAACGCGCTTTCTTTTTCCTTGGACTTGTATCAGAAAGGGAGAATTTATGATTCATATCGCGCTTTTGGGCTTCGGTGTCGTCGGCGGCGGCACGGCGGAGGTTCTGACAGAAAACAGCAAGCTCATCGCAAAGCATTGCGGTGAGGAGATCAACGTTAAATATATCCTCGATCTGCGGGAGTTCCCTGATCATCCGCTGGGTGATCGCGTGGTACACGATATTTCCGTGATCCTGAACGATCCCGAGGTTTCCTTGGTTGCGGAGATGATGGGAGGCTCCCATCCCGCCTATGAATTTACCTGCTCCGCGCTCAAGGCGGGGAAGCACGTTGTGACGTCCAATAAGGAGGTCGTTGCGAATTTCGGCGCGGAGCTTCTGGAGCTGGCGCGCGAGAACGGCGTTTGCTATTGCTTTGAGGCGAGCGTCGGAGGCGGCATTCCGATCATCCGTCCCCTGCAGACAGACCTTGCATCCAATGAGATCGAGGCGATCAGCGGAATTCTGAACGGAACGACCAACTTCATTCTGACAAAAATGGATAAAGAGGGTGCAGACTTTGCCACGGTGCTCAAGGAGGCGCAGGCAAACGGCTATGCCGAGGCAAATCCCGCGGCAGACGTGGAGGGCTTGGACGCGGCGCGCAAGATCGTGATCCTTTCCGCGTTGGCATTCGGTGTTCTGCTTGATCCCAACAAGATCCATACCGAGGGCATTACGGGCATCACGTCCGCGCATACAGCGGCGGCAAAGGCAATGGGCGGCGCGGTCAAGCTCATCGGACACACCACCCGTATCGGCGATCGCGTTTTGGCAACGGTATCCCCGTTCTTTGTTCCTGCGCAAAATCCCGTTTCTCACGTGGACGGTGTTTATAACGGTATTCTTGTCGATGCGAATATGCTCGGTCGCGCCCTGTTCTACGGCGCGGGCGCGGGCAAGCTTCCCACGGCGAGCGCGGTGGTGGCTGACATCATCGACATTCTCTCGGGTCGCGCCAAGGAGCGCGCGCTTCCCCAATGGCGTGTGGCGACCGATGCAGATTTGGCGGACATCAAGGAGTTCTCTTGCCGTCGTTGCTACGTCTTTGAGGGCTGTCCCAAGTGCGCGGACAAGGCATCCTCCGCTCTTGACGCGCAGACCTGCGTGATGGGGGACGGTCAATTTACGCTGATCAGCTCCAAAATGACGGCGACCGAGGCACAAGCGGCTCTGGCTACGCTCGGAATGACCCCCGTGCTTTGTCTGCCCGTGCTGGATTGATCAAGCCCAATGGCAACACGCGTCTCATGGATGCCGTGTTGCCTTTTTTTGAAAAAAGGAGAAGGATATGTATCACGATTTTTGCAGGAGGATGGACGCTTATCTTGATCGCTATTGCGAGCTGTATTCCTATTCGGGCATCCTTCGGATCACCCTCAAGGATCAGGTGATCTATCAAAGATGCATGGGAGAAGCGAACGTTGACACGGGAGAGCAGATCAAGCCCGATTCTCGATTTTTCTTTTATTCTCTGTCCAAGCCTTTTTGCGCGATCGGACTGCTAAAGCTCGTTGACAGAGGACTTGTTGATCTTTCGGCACATCCGTCCAAATATACGCCGCATGCCGACGGCTTTGATCCGCGCGTAACGGTCGACAGCATGCTCCGCCATACCAGCGGCATGCCCGATTACGGACAGCTTCCGAGGAGTATCGGACGGAGCCGCTCCAGAGAGGAGCTTTACGATTCGATCGAAGCTTTGAAGAAGCTTCCCATGAATTTTGCGCCTTATGAGGACGTTTTGTATTCCAATATCAATTTTACCTTGTCTGCCCTGATCATCGAGGCGGTGACGGGAGAGGCGTATGCGGATTACATGAAGAGAGAGGTCTTTGAGCCGCTTGGTATGAAAACCGCACTGGTCAATCAAGTGGGGTTGGAAATTCCTCGTCTTGTGACGGGACATGAGATCAACGGTACTCGTACGTTTACTGTCAACAATTACGGCGTTGCGGGCATGCTCGG
>JAZNXP010000129.1:0-21818 GCA_045593965.1 Eubacteriales bacterium
GCGCCTACATCGCCAAAGAAAAAGCGGCTAAGGAGTTTTTGCAAGCATTTGAACAGCAATTTTCAAAATATCTGTAGTGATACTATTTCTATATCCCTCAAAAAACTATTTTATAATTTTGTGCTGTCTAACCCTTCATAACCCGATCAAGCAGGCTATCACAAAAAACGATAGCCTGCTTGTGTGTTTATTCCAAATTTCAGATCGTTCCCGTTACGACGAGCGTTGTAAAGCCGGGAGTGGTGACGAAGGAGCCGTCCGCTTGTTGCGTATAGGTGGCGGCAGGAACGGTGATCGCACCCTCGGCGGTAACGAAGGTGCCTGTTGCCTGATCGTAGGTGTAGCCCGTGTCAAGCTCCAAAGGTGTGCCGTCCAGTGTTACCGAGGTGATGGTCAGGATGGGATCGAAGATATCGGTCACCACGACGTTGTCGGTCGCATCAGCGGCGGTGTTGCCCGCGTTCTGAATGACAAACGTGTAGGTCAACGCGCCGTTTTCAACGACGTTGGTGGGGCAGAGTGCCTTGCTGATCGTCAGATCGGGCTCATCCACCGTGGAAACGGTCGCGCTTGCGGTCAGCTCACCGACCGTGGCGGTGTTTGTGATCGTGCTTTGTGCGTCAAGCGGTGCGTTCCCGTTGACTTGCGCCTCGTAAACGAGGATCGCGTTGCTGTTCGCGGGGACGTTGATCCCGCTGATGACGAGCGGTGCGCCTGCCTCTGCCGTGGGAGGAGGCTGGAGAACGCCGCCGACGTAGTAGGCAACCGAGCCTTCCACGTAGTCCAAGGGATAGACGGTCTCAGTACCCACCGTGTAGCCGCCAAGATCATCGGTCACGGTCAGTCCGCTTGCGGGAGTTACGCCCGCGTTGACAAGGCTGACAACGTATACGACCGTCGAGCCTGCGGTATAGCTTCCGAGCAGAGCGGTCTTTGTCATGGATAACGTCTCTGTGAAATTACCTGTTACGGTGTTGGACTCAGTTGTCCGACCGTTATAGGAAAGTGTTGCTTTATTGGTAAATGTTGGCATAGTTTGCTCCTTATTCTTTTTGGACACAGAGTGTCCTACTTTCAGTTTATGCGAAGAATAAGATGAGCGAAACCTGAAAAAACGGGGAAAAAATCCCCCCGTGGGTGGTATTTCATTTCAGGGTATAGCCCTAATACTACCGGCTGCGCACAAGTGCGCTTTTGATTGGCCTGTCAGCCATGCAATTATTACGTAAACC
This sequence comes from Eubacteriales bacterium, assembly GCA_045593965.1. Lineage (GTDB taxonomy): Bacteria > Bacillota > Clostridia > Oscillospirales > CAG-272 > UMGS1865. The sequence goes on from JAZNXP010000129.1 coordinate 1,233, forward strand.
CGCTCAAGCGGGACTAAACCCAAGCCTCCCTTGTGTAAAGGGAGGTGCCGAGCAAGTGCGAGGCGGAGGGATTGTAAAAAGGCAAAAATTCAAAGCAATACAATCCCTCAGTCAGCTTCGCTGACAGCTCCCTTTACACAAGGGAGCCTTTGACATAAGATCATTCTACGCTGAATTTTTATTTGCTTTCTGCTCATCGGCAAAGCCTTTATGGAACCCCGCCACTATGGCGGGGTTTTCGTCTTACAAGAAAGGACAGCACAACTTTGCGCTGTCCTTTTGAATTGAGAACTCAAACGGTCTTTTCTTGAATGACAAATTTACCTGAGCTGAAGCCTACCTGCATCAAAACAGAGTAAGCAATGGGGGCGTCTCCTGCGGGAACGGTAATCTTTTCGGACGCCAGCTCGTTGGTAAGCATAAAGCCAAGCTCAAAATCGGAGACGGGAACCTCTGCCGCTTTGGTCTCTCCGTTTTTCAGGCGGAAGAGCTCACGACCGTTTGCAAAGCAGATGAACTGCACGGCGCTTCCCGCAAATTTTTTCTCCCTTGTGACGGTGAGCGTACGCGTTTCGGTGGTTGCGAACTCCTCTGCGCCGATTTCAGCGGTCGCATTGTATTCTCCGTTTGCCTGCACGGGCGCAGCTTCGCTTTCCTTCTTGGCGCGGATCCCGTAAACGACTGCGGAGATCAGAGAGAAGATTACCCAACCGTGGAAGATGAGGTCGAAGATTCCCGAAACCTCACCCATGATGAGCAACTGTGCGAAGTCGCTCAGGAAGAACAGGGTGTCAAGCCCGTAAAGGATCGCAGCCGCGATCATCCAGCCGACGTTCTTCTTGGAAAAGATCCACGCAAGCAGATAGGGAACGATCATGATAAGCGCGATCACCGCGGCAACGATCGCAAAGGGGAGAAGATTGGTTTCTTCGTAAAGAACAATACCGACCTCTGTGATGAGCTGCGGAAGATACGCGGAAAACAGAAAATAAATTCTCGCAAAGAAAAGGGAAAATACGTTGACCGCGGAAAGGATCGTGACCAGCAGCAAATTGATGCGTGCATTCTTATATTTTGCATCGTTCGCAGAGCGGAAGGTCGCGCCGCCCTTTGCGGGAGCGGTGTAAGATCCCGTGCTTGATACGCTTTGTGCGGCATCTATCTTCATATCAGCATCCTTCAGGGATTGATCCTGTTGAGGATCGGACGGGGAATTCAGGTTCGGTTCGTAATCATTCATAACATTGTCTCCTTATCATTATTTTTATGCTTTCAATCCTTGATCAGTTCCAAGGCGTTGAAGTTGATGGAATAGACCACCTTCGCGCAGTTTGGAATGGACATTCCGATCTTGGAGGAGAAGAGCAGGGGCTCTTTGTCCGAAAGACCGTCGAAGCACCATTCACTGCCGCCGCCGAGGATCTTGTTCTCGGCACTCAAGAATTGATAGTGCAGCGTCAGCGTGCGCAGGGGACAGTCGTATTTGCTCTCCAGAATGCCCATCAGCTCGCTCTCACTTCCTTTTCCCGAGATCGATACGGAATCTAAAAATACGTGCTTCATGATGGGGGTGTTGAGCTTGATGTACTGTCTCGCCTTCACGACCGCCGAAATGCTTGCGACCGCTGCCCCCTTGATCTTTTTGGTAATGCCGTAATGATAGATCACGGCGGGATCCATGCAGTCCAGCTTGTCGGCAATGACGTCGATGACGTTGCCTGCCTTATCCTTTAAGGTAATGTCGATCGAAATACCCAGTGCCATGTAGCCCTCGTTTGGGTTTTCGATGTCCACGCCAAGCGAGAGCGGATACGTCTCCCCCTCGCGCTTTCCCGCAGTACCGCCGAGTGCGCGCACCTTGAGGGCGAGCGGATCGGGATCGGGCTCTGCAGTCAGCTCATCGAGGATCGCTTGGAAGGATTCGTAATATGCCCACGTGTAGGTATTGCTCGGATTGCGGTCACCCATATACGCAAATTCTGTCATGACCACGATGAACAAGCGAAGATAGTGCAAAAGCTCGCGGATCTGTCCCGCGTCAATGGCAAGTGCCAAGCAGCTTGCCCAATAGGAATTGTCGAGCAGGCGGAAGCTGTTGCCGTATTGCTTGCGGTATTCCCGATAAGCATCGCTTCCCTTATCACGAAATGCGGTAAGCATCTCCGTGAGCGTATCCTCGTCGATGCTGCTCGCGCAAGCACCGCGATAAAAATTCTCGGCAGCCTCGGGAGTCCAGCCTTGCATCTCCGCTTCGGAAAGCAGAGCAAAGGAGAGCTGCTTTGCCATGCTCAATCCGTTCGGAAGCTCGCGCAGGTCGAGATCCTGTGTTTTGTGAATGATGCAGGGCGTGGCAAGAAACTCTGAAAGATCGCGCAGGACCTCTCCCGCGCTCTTGCCCGCGGCTTGCTTAAATTCCAGTTCCATTGGTAACAATCCTTTCCAAAAGCGCATGCTTTCAACGCTTTTCGGGTATTTTCTGAAAGAAAAAAGCATTATAATGGAAATGCTCCTTTTCTTTATTATCCACGGAATGTATCTGTTTTGCAAGAGTATTTTCGCTTTTTTTGCTTCGAATATCCACTTTTTGTAGATGTTTTTTCAAGAATGACTGTCTTATTTCAAAAAAACAATATTTTTTTCTGAAAAAACAACTTTTTTTGAAAAAAAGGAATTGACAAGTTGCACAATTTGTATTATAATAAAATTCGTATTCGACGTATATTTGCCGTTTTAAGCATCTGTTCACGAAAAATATGAAAGTTTGGAGCTTGAAACTTGCAAAAACGCGATTTAATTTAGGAGGAATCTTTCTATGAGCATCAAAAACGAGTATCTTTTGAAGGTCATCGAGGACGTGAAAAAGCGCAACCCCGGTGAAGCAGAGTTCCATCAGACGGTCACCGAGGTTCTGGAGTCCTTGGAGCCTGTTGTTGAGCAGAACCCCATATACATCGAAAAAGGCATCATCGATATGATGGTTGAGCCTGAAAGAATCATCAAGTTCCGCGTTCCGTGGGTGGACGACAACGGCAAGGTGCAGGTCAACCGCGGCTTCCGCGTACAGTTCAACAGCGCGATCGGTCCTTACAAGGGCGGACTTCGCTTCCATCCCTCCGTTAATGAGAGCATCATCAAGTTCTTGGGCTTTGAGCAGACCTTCAAGAACTCCCTGACGGGTCTCCCCATGGGCGGCGGTAAGGGCGGCTCCGACTTCGATCCCAAGGGCAAATCCGACGGGGAAGTCATGCGCTTCTGCCAGAGCTTCATGACCGAGCTTGCAAAGCACATCGGCGCGGACACTGACGTTCCCGCAGGTGACATCGGCGTTGGCGCGCGTGAGATCGGATATCTCTTCGGTCAGTATAAGAGACTGCGCAATGAGTTCACGGGCGTGCTGACGGGTAAGGGACGTCCTTACGGTGGTTCTCTCATTCGTCCCGAGGCAACGGGCTTTGGCGCGGTTTACTACACCGTTGAAATGCTCAAGACCTATGGCGAGGATATCAAGGGCAAGACCTTTGCGATCTCGGGCTTCGGTAACGTTGCTTGGGGTACGGTCCAGAAGATCAATGAGCTTGGCGGTAAGGTCGTGACCATTTCGGGTCCCGACGGTTACATCTACGATAAAGACGGCGTTTCCACCAAGGAGAAGGTCGACTTCATGCTGGAGATGCGCGCATCCTGCCGCAACCGCGTTGAGGACTATGCGGATACGTTCGGCGTTCCGTTCTTCAAGGATCAAAAGCCTTGGGGCGAGAAGGTTGACGTGATCATGCCTTGCGCTACGCAGAACGAGGTCAACCTTGACGACGCGAAGAAGATGGTTGCAAACGGTCTGAAGTTCTACGTTGAGGTTTCCAATATGCCTACCACCAACGAGGCGGTCGCATACCTCAAGGAGAACGGCGTTGTGGTTGCTCCCTCCAAGGCAGTCAACGCGGGCGGTGTTGCCGTTTCGGGTCTGGAAATGTCTCAGAACTCCATGCGTTACAGCTGGAGTGCTGCCGAGGTCGACGCAAAGCTGAAGGACATCATGAAGAACATTTACGATAGCTCCGTTGCCGCTGCAAAGATGTACGGCATGGAGGGCGACCTGGTTGCGGGCGCGAACATCGCGGGCTTCCTCAAGGTTGCGGATGCAATGCTGGCTTACGGTGTAGTCTGATTCATCAAAAATAAAAATGCCGCTGTTCCAAGCCTGGGACAGCGGCGGTTTTACATGAAGGGAAAGAACCGAGCAGTTTCAATCAGCGGCTCGGTTCTTTTTGTGTATTAAGCATCAAAGATAAAATCCTCGATCGTGGTCTCCTCGTCCAGCTCGATCACGCGAGCGGGTGCCTTCTTCGGTGCAATCTCTGCGCCGCTTCCGAGGACCTCGGCGATGTTTTCATTCATGATCTCTTCCTCTTCCTCGTTGATCATTTGTTCAACGGGGAGCTTTTTCTTTGCCAGATGCTCTGGAATATAGGAAATGAGTGCGCCTGCGACCAAGCCTGCAATTCCGCCGATCAGCTTTGCGGGGCAGGGAGACTGTTCCTTCTTCTTGCGAACCGAATAATCCACGATCAGTGCGACCGAGGAAGCAGTCACGAGAGCACTTGCGATAGAACAAACAATTTTTTTCATGAGGGTATCCTCCTTATCATTTTCCGATTGTGATACAACCGTATTATTTTGCCGACGTCATTTTCAGATATGCGTTGATAAATCCGTCCAGATCTCCGTCCATCACTGCCTGAATATTACCTGTTTCAAAGCCTGTGCGGGTATCCTTGACGAGTGTATAGGGCATGAACACGTAGGAGCGGATTTGAGAGCCCCACTCGATGTTTGCCTTGTTGCCCTGAATGTCCTCAATGGTATCCAATCTCTCCTTGAGCTTGATCTCCATCAGCTTGGATTTCAGCATACGCATCGCGGTCTCCTTGTTCTGCAGTTGAGAACGCTCGGTCTGACATCCGACCACGATTCCCGTTGGCTTATGCACGATGCGGATCGCAGAGTCGGTTTTATTGATGTGCTGTCCGCCTGCACCACTGGAGCGGTGAGCGGTGACTTCAATATCCTCCTCGCGGATCACAACAGTGTCAACGTCCTCAAATTCGGGCATGACCTCGATGGAAGCGAAGGATGTTTGTCTGCGCCCGTTCGCGTCAAAGGGGGAAACGCGTACCAAACGGTGAACACCGTTCTCACTCTTGAGATATCCGTAAGCATTCATACCGTTGACCATGACGGTCGCGCTCTTGATGCCCGCGCCGTCGCCGTCCAGCCAGTCGGTGAGCTTGACCTGAAATCCGCTCTTTTCCGCCCAACGCGTGATCATGCGGTAAAGCATCTGCGCCCAATCCTGCGCCTCGGTTCCTCCCGCACCCGGGTGGAAGGAGACGATGGCGTTGTTCTTATCATATTCGCCCGAGAGCAATACCTCAATGCGGCGATGCTCTGCCTCCGCCTCGATCTCGGCAAGCTCGGTCTCGACCTCTTCTACGTAAGCCTCGTCGTTTTCCTCCATTGCCATTTCAGCAAGGGCAATGGCGTCCTCCAGACGCGCGCAGAGCTTTTCATAGCTTGTAACTCTGTCCTGCGATTGCTTGATGACCTGCAGTACCTTGCTCGATTTATCGGCGTTGTTCCAAAAATCAGGGGCTTGCGTTTGTGCCTCCAGATCCTTGAGGGACTCCTTTGTTTCTTCAATGCGCAATGCCGAACCCAGCTCGATCAGCTCGGGGCGTAACGCATTCAATTTGTATTTTGCTTCTACCAATGCGACGATCAAATGAAACCTCCAACGCGTGTTCGCGTATTCTTACTCAAGTTTAGTTTTTCCATATTCCTTTATATTATAGCATGCGGAATACGGTTCTTGCAAGTGCTTTTTTCAAAAAAAGAAATTTTTTCCGCCTGTTTGCGGGATTATTTATGATATTTCGTTCCTTTTTGAATATTGAAGCAGCGGTAAAGGATCTCCAGAAGCATCACGCGCATCATTTGGTGGGGGAAGGTCAGCTCGGAAACCGAGAGGCGAAGATCACACGCGCTCTTGACTTGCGGAGCGATCCCATGGGATGAGCCGATGATCAGAGCGATCTGCCCGTGCTCGTTTGCCGCGATTTCCAGCTTTTTTGCAAGCTCCTGTGAGGAATATTGCTTTCCCTCCACGCAAAGCGCGATGCGATATGCGCGCGGCGGAATGGCGGCAAGGATGCGTTTGGCTTCGTCGTCCAGAGCACCTCGGATCTCGCCGTCGGTGGGGGCTTCGGGAAGCTTTGCTTCCTTCAACACGGTCATTTCAAAATTGCAGAACGCGCGCAGTCGCTTCTCGTATTCGGAAAGCGCGTCGCGCCAATAGGCTTCCTTCAAATTTCCAACGGCAATGACGGTGACTTGCAGCATCTTCAATCCTCCAAATTCAGCTCGGTGATCTCCTCGGGACGGGCGACGCAAAGCTCAACCGTCTCGTCCGCGATCGCACCGAAGCAGGTGTCGTATGCCAGATCGGGCATGTTGTTTTCTTGACTCAAATGCGCGAGCATCAGATGCTTGGTGCCGTTTGCGCAAAGCTTTGCGGCAAAATCCGCGCAATCGGGGTTGGAAAGGTGTCCGCGATTGGACGCCACGCGAAGCTTTAGGTCATAGGGGTAGGGACCCAGCATCAGAAGCTCGGGATCGTGGTTGCTTTCCAGAATGACGGCGTCACAGCCGAGCAAGCCGTTTTCCACGTCACGGGAGACGCATCCGATGTCGGTCGCGTATCCGATGCGCAGAACACGGTTCTCAATCGGGATCTCAATGCGGTAGCCCACCGAGGCGTGACTGTCATGCGGAGTGGGGAAGGATATGACGCGCATACCGCAGATCTCTTCCTCGAAGATGGGAGGATGAGGGATCAGACAGTGCGAGATGTGCGTCTCCTTTTCCAGCTTATAGACACACCCCTGCTGGATATGTACGGGAACGGGGTTCTTTTTCAAAAATACGGGCAGGGCACTGATGTGATCGGTGTGCTCGTGCGTCACAAGGATCGCGCGGATGTCGCTCGGGTCAAAGCCTGCGTTTTTGATCTCCTGGCAGAGACGCCGTGCGCTCTTTCCCGCGTCGATCAGGATCGTACCGCTCGGAGCGGAGATCAGAAAGGCGTTGCCCGTAGAGCCCGAATAAAGCGAGAGGATGCGGATCTTTTTCATGTCATTCTCCAAAGCCCAGCATGGGAAGAATAAAGATATAGATCATATCGATGCAAAGCGTAACGATGATGGGGATGAGCAGCGTCAGCACCCAGCGCGTATCGCGCAGACGCTTCTTGCCGTCCTCAATGAAGGCGAGCTTTTCCTCATGAGACATCGTATCGGGGAGCATATCGGGAGTGACGCCTTTTCGGGAAAAGCCGCGGTTATAGATGACGTAAAAAACGCCGAGTCCGCCGCCTGCAAGAAGATAGATCATGGAAATATAATGAAATTTCAATGCGATGAGGAGAAAATACAGCGCCACGAGAAGGATCGTGTTGATCACGAGGTGCCACAACAGCTTTTTTGCTTCGGGTTTCATAAAAAGCTCCTTTGCTTGAGAAATGATACGGGGAAGAAAGACAGATCGTGCGGAGTCTTTCTTCCCCAAACAAATGATCTCTCAGATCTTAACAGCACCGACGGGACGGATGCGCAATACCATGCAGCGTCCTTCGCCGAAGGCTGCATCCATAGTCTTGCGGAAGTCCTCAACGGAATCGGTGGGAACGAACGCCTGGATGGTTCCCGCAAATCCGCCGCCGTGAACGCGCCAAGCGGCTTTTTTACCCTTGAGAGTCTGATCGGCAAGACAAAGTGCCAAGGAGAGTCCCTGCTCGCGCAGGTTCTTGGAGGTATAGACGTTCTGCAGATAGCAGAAGGAGGAGCGTCCCGAGGAGATCACGCCGTCAAAGAAGCCGTCGAGATCGCCTGCAAAGAGCGCGGATTTTTGCGCGGCAACGCGCTTGTTTTCTTCCATGAAGTGCAAAGCTCTCAAGATCGCGCGGTCACCAACCGTCTCGCGGAGTGCGGGGATCGCGGCAATGAGCGCGTCCTCGTCGACCTCGCGCAGATAGGACTTGCCGAAATGCGCGGCAACAGACTTCATTTCCGCAGGGATGGAAGCGTAATCGTCGGTCAGATCGGCGTGGTTTCCGCCCGTGTTGACGATGCAGAGGTTATAGCCTGCGGCGGTAATGTCAAAGTTGACCTTTTCAATGATCGGCTTGGAGGGATCCGCAAAGTCGATGGCAACGATGCCGCCAACTGCGCAGGCAACCTGATCCATCAGACCGCAGGGCTTGCCGAAGAACTGATTTTCCGCGTACTGCGCAAGCTTTGCGATCTCAACGTTATCGACCTTGCCGTCGTTGTAGATGTGACTGAGAATATTACCGATCATGTCCTCAAACGCGGCAGAGGAGGAAATGCCCGAGCCCTTGAGCACGTTGAAGGAGGTGTAAGCATCAAAGCCGCCGACCTTGTAGCCGTCCTTTTGAAAGCCTGCGACCATGCCCGCGATGAGCGCGTCGGAGCGACCGAAGCGTTCGGTACGGGGGGCAGAGAACTCCTCAAAGTTGACAACGTCCTCGGCAAAGCCCTCGCTCTTGACACGGATCACGGAATCCGCGTTGGGGGAAGCGACGGCGATGATGTCAAGGTCGATGGAAGCGGCGATGACACAGCCGTGGTTATGGTCGGTATGGTTGCCCGAGAGCTCGCTTCTGCCCGCGACCGAGTAGAGCGCGACCTCACGGTCAGAGCCGTAGATCGAAGAAAAGGCATCAACGGCGGCGGCATAGCGTGCCTTTTGCGCTTCCACTGCGCCCGCGCCGTAGATATAAGCAAAGCGTTCGTCAAATTTGCCCGCAAGGAGAGCGGACTTCAATTCTGCTGTTTTCATAAGATGTAAATTCCTTTCGAAAGAAAATATACGTACGCATAATAGTCACCTGTTATTATAACATATTTTTTCCTTACTTGCAATCCTTTTTTGAAATATTTTTGGAACGGTAATACGATGCATAATGAAAGCAGACAGAAAAGCAGGCATCCCGTTCGGGATGCCTGCGGGGGATCATAAGCGAATATGCCTTATTCCTTCACAGCTCCATTTACCATGGTCGCAATAGCGGTTTCAAAAGCTTTTTGGTTATCCGAAAAAAGCGGGGCAAAGGCAGACATGGCGGTGTTTGTTTGATCGTTTTATTCCAAATGCAGTGCGTCGGCGTTGAGGAATGCGTGCGCGCCCAGTCGGGAGTCGGTGGGGATGAAGCGCGATGCCGCGCACTTGCGGCAGGATACGCGGATGCCCTCGTCCTCGATCTCGGCATCGTACTCTCTGCCGTTATCCGCGGGATCGCATTTGCAGTAGATCTTTCCCTCGGCGTCAAGGTCGTTGATGACGAACATCACGATCTCCTGTATCTGAGGATCGCTCAAGGTTTCCTCGTCGTTGTGCAGAGAATCGAAATTCTGCAATCCGCTTTGCTCCATCAGATCCAGAAGCTCCAGCTCTCCCTTTGCCAGCTCTCCCTTGACGGCGTTCAGCTCACCCGTATGCGCAATATTGAAATCCGAGTAGGGACACTGCAGGGAGAACAGCTCCTTGCCGAAGAACAGAGAGGATTGCAGCGTGAAGGTATGGGGCTTCGGACAGAAGATGCAGGGAACGGTCAGTCTGACTTTTCCTTCCTTGGAGTAAACGATGTCAAGCTCGCTTTTTTTGCAGGTGCATTTGAGCTTGATGCGGTCAGCGGTCAGCGCGAACAGTCCGACCGCGCTCATAATTCCCGCGCCGCAATGCGGACAGCGGTAGGCGACGGTCGTTTGCTTGGGTTCAAGTACCATGAGTGTGCTTCCTTTTCTCGTATTTGCGCGGCGGCTTTGCCTTGCGCGCTCTAACTGTTATTATATTCCCTAAGGATGCAAAATGGCACGGAACGCTCCATGCCATTCTGCTTTTTTTCTTGGAGCAGAATTACTGCGCCTTTGTGGTTGCCGCGGTGGTTGCCGCAGTCGTGGTTACCGTTGTGGGATCGCCGATCTTGTTCAATGCGCTTTCGTTGACCGTGTAGGATGCGGTCAGGCTTGCGATCCAGTCCTCGGTCTTGGTCGAGATATAATCGTTCTTCGCCTTTGCTTCCCAGGATTGAACGGAGCTCAGGTAGATACCGATATAGGAGAAGGAAGAATTCTTAACGGGGAATACCTTGATGTCGTTTGCTTGTCTTGCCTCGTCAAACATCCATGCCTTCAGATCCTCATTCGGGATTGCGCTCTCGGAGAAGTCGGTGTCGATCTGTGCGGATGCACCGAGTTTTTTGAGGAGCGCGGTCAGATCGGTTCCCGCAGTTCCGTTTGCCTTTGCTTCCAGAAGCTTTGCCTCAATCTCGTTGGTTCTTTCCAGGAAGTCGCCCTTGGTGTCACCGTCGGTCACGCGGAGGTAGCCGCCGTTGACGACCTTATAGCTATCGAGATACATACGGTCGCCAAGAACGATATAGGCATTGTAAACGGTGTTGCCGTCCTTGTCCTTGCCCTCGAACATATTGGTGTCGAATTCGTTTCTTGCGGATACCAGAGTGCCTGCCTGAACCTCGGAGATCCAAGCGAGGAAGGTGTTCGCGTCAGCGTTGGGGGTATAGGATGCGGTGGACTTGACAGCGGGATATACCGTGTTTTCATCCAAGCCTGCGATCAGAGAATTTCCGACCTTATAGAACAGGTCGCTCTCAAATTCCTTGTAAAGAATGGAAGCCTTTGCTCCGTCGTTGGCGAGTGCCGTCACGTAGATCACGTAGTAAACGCCGTTTGCGTTTGCGGTGAAGATATCACCGATGTTGAGGGTGGTAATATCCTTGAATACGGCTGCGGTTACCGCAGTGGGAACGATGCTGCTGCTCGTTTTGGAGTGGATGTCGGTCTTTTCGATGGGATCGTACTCGCGAATGATCGCTTCCTTGCCCGTTTCAGCCGCTTCCAGCTTGTCGATCAGCTCCTTCTGTTTTTCGGAACCGGAGAGGTAGCCGTCAACGCCTGCGCCGAATGCGCAGTATGCGATGTCCGCCTGATTGACGCGGAAGTTCTCGCCCGTACCCGTGCTCTCGCAGCTGCGGATATAGATCACGTAATAAATACCGTTGCCAAAGCCGTCGCAGATCGAGCCTGCCTTGTTGCCCATTTCGAATACCTGGTTATAAACCGCGGTGGGAAGTTCGGAGGAGTCTCTGGTCACGCCGACGACCTCGGTCGCCTTGTTTGCCAGCAGGATGCTGTCAATGTCGGCATCGGTCGCGCGGAGTTCGGCCGCAAGCATTTCCGCGTATTTCTCCGCGAACAGAAGGTCACGGACTGCTTCTCTGTAGGCTACGTTGCCGTTGTAAGAGGAGTAGTCTTCGCTGAAGCTATAGAATTTCACACGCGCGTCAACGGTGTTCGCCTCGGTATTCTTCGCGATCAGTGCGGCAATATAGATTCCGCTTCCCGTGGAGATCTGTGTAGCGGTACCGACGGAGCCCGAGGTGAAGAGCCATTTCTTCAGGGATTCATCGGTCACGTCGCTCTGCGCGTAGGTCTGCATTGCGGGGAAGCCGATGGTGTCAAGTGCCTCGGTCAGCGCGTTTCCGTTTGCGGAATTGGTAACGCCCTTGATTGCCTTATACTCCGTCTGGGAGAGATAGGTCGCAAAGGTCTCACTGTAGTTCGCTTCGAAATGCTCGCCGATGATGATCTCCTTGAAATCCTTATCGTTCTTCGCGGTGAGCAGCTTTTCAGCCAGCTCCTTCGTGCTTACTTGCGCGGTCAGGTAGTCGATCTTGTAATATTTCTCGGGATGCGCATCACGGAACTCGAGGATGACGGTATTGGTGATCTCGCTCTCGTAGCCCTTCTGCATCTGCCCCTTGTATTTGTCATAGAGAACCTTCATTTCCAAAGCCGCGCGGATATCGTTTTCCTTGATGCCGTTGAAAACCTTCGCGCCGAGGAACTTGTTGAAGGAGCTATAGCCCATCTTCGGGTAGATCGCCTTGAGCTCGTTGATGGCGGTGGTGACGGTTGCGCGCTCCTCGTCGGTCAAGCTTACGTTTGCTCTGTGCGCCGCGTCACAAACCGCGACGTATGCCATATACTCGGTCATATAAGGCTCGATGTTGCCTCTTAAGTCGCTTTGTACCATTGCGCCTGCGTTATCGATCGCAAAAAACGTTGCGAGATCCGCGTCGGAGCCGTATTGGTTCTGATAATACTGCTGGAAGGTATAGGTCGTGCCCGAGACCTTCTCGGACTTGACGGACTCCCAGGATGCGTTGGAGTATTCCAACAGGATCTGCCATGCCATGTACGTTGCCATGGACTGGGAGAGATTGTACTTTCCTGTCTGACTCTTGATCAGAATACGGTTACGCTCGATGATACCGGTTCCCGTGATCGCCATTGTGATCGGAACTGCCAGAATGGCAACGACCAGCAACAGGATTACGAGCGGCAGCACCCATTGAGGGGCTTGCTTTTGTTGTTTGTTCTTAGCGCTTTCAGCGGGATTTTGCTGCTTCAGCGCTCTGTTTCTGCTTCCTTTTCCCATGATCGGGTTCCTTTCTTTTTTTAAAAATATTGATACATATCTTTTTTATTATACCTTTGCACTGTGAAGAAGCTATGACTTCTGTATGAACAAATGCAAAATTTTCATTGTTTTATATTCTGTAAAAGCATCAAAGCGCGATCGGATGCCTCACATTCGATCAGACGTTCATGATCACGGGCAGGATCATCGGCTTTCGCTTGGTTTTGGCATAGAGGAATCTGGTCAGATCGTCCTTGACGCATTTTTTCAGCTGCATACGGTCGACGTTACCTCTCGACTCCAATACGTCCAGAAGGGCATCGGTCACGATCTGTTTTGCTTCCTCCATCAGCTCTTCGGCTTCTCTGACGTAAACGAAGCCGCGGGAAACGATGTCGGGACCCGAGATGAGAAGCTTCTCGTCGGGATCGACCGTTGCGACGACCACGATCAGACCGTCCTGCGCCAGATGGCGTCGGTCGCGGAGAACGATGTTTCCGACGTCTCCGACACCGTATCCGTCAACGAGGACCTTACCTGCGGGGGCGATGCCGTTGAAGCGTGCGCCGTTTGCGTCGATCTCAAGCACCTTTCCGATCTCGGATATGAAAATATTCTTGCCGTCCATACCCATATAACGCGCCAGCTCTCGGTTTGCGCTGAGATGTCTGCTCTCGCCGTGGATCGGCATGGCGTATTTCGGTTTTGTCAGGGCATACATCAGCTTCAATTCTTCCTGGCAGGCATGTCCCGAAACGTGAACCTCAACGACTGCGTCATGAAGCACCTCGACGTCATTTTTGGAAAGCTCATTGATGATGCGTCCGACCAGCTTTTCGTTCCCGGGGATCGCGCTTGCGGAAAGAACGACAAGATCGTTCGCATCCAGCGAGACCTGATTGTGATCCGAGAACGCCATGCGGTAGAGCGCGGACATCGGCTCTCCCTGACTTCCCGTTGTGACGAGCGTCAGCTCTCCGGGCTTATACCGTTTGATATCGTTGATATCGATCAGAACGCCTGCGGGGACCTTCATGTATCCCAGCTCGATCGCCGCGCTGACGATGTTGAGCATGCTACGTCCCGTGATGGCGACCTTGCGGCCGTGACGTGCGCTGGTGTCGATGATCTGTTGCACGCGGTGTACGTTTGAAGAAAAGGTCGCGATGATGATCCGCTTCTTCGGGTGAGAGGCAAAGATCTGCTCCAGTGATGCGCCAACGTTCTTTTCCGAGGGGGTATGTCCCGCACGCTCGGCGTTCGTGGATTCGCAAAGCAGCATCAGCACGCCCTCGCGTCCAAGCTCACCAAGACGGACGATATCCATCATTTCACCTTCGATGGGAGTGGTGTCGAGCTTGAAGTCACCCGTGTGGATGACCGTACCCAGGGGGGTGTGAATCGCGAGCGCGCAGGCATCCGCGATGGAGTGATTGACGTGAATGAATTCCACCGAGATCGAGCCGAGCTTAATGCGGTCGCCCGCATTGACAGGGCGAAGATCCGCGCGCCAGGGCAGAACGTGCTCCTCCAGCTTGTTTTTGATGATGCCCACGGTCAGGGGTGTTCCGTAAACGGGAACATTCAGGGTTCTTAAAAGGTAGGGAACCGCGCCGATGTGATCCTCGTGTCCGTGCGTGAGGAATACACCCAGCAAGCGATCTTTGTTGGCTTCCAGATAAGAAAAATCGGGGATGACGAGGTCGATACCGGGCATGTCCTCGTCGGGAAAGCCCAAGCCGCAATCCACAACGATCATCTCATCCTCGTATTCGATCGCGGTCATATTTTTACCGATCTCCCCGAGTCCACCCAAGGGGATGATTCGAATTTTGCCTTGCGGCTTTGTTTTTTTCGGTTTTCTTGGCATTGTAAAATCCTTTCTTTGATCATTTGAAAAACGATGCTTTGGCGCGGAGAGATCCAACGTGTCCAAAAAAGCTCTGCCGTGTCCAAAACGAAGGTATGTAAAATTCGGATGCAGATCCGCAAAATAACATACGAAAACCGACCTCCCTCCGTCGAAATCCCGCTCATTCCGACAGATTGAGGTCTGATATGATATTCGCAAAATCACGTTCCGCCGCAGTATGCACGTCGGGCGGATGTGTAAAACGGTCTCATATAGTATTTTTATTATACTACAGTTTTTATCAAAAGTCAAGAGGGGGAGCTTCCGTTTTTTTTCATCCGTTGGACCGTTTCTTCCAAAAAGAGACTTATCAGAAGATCAGATAAATGAGCAATCCTCCCACGGCGGCACCCAAGAGGATCCCGAAGAGAAAAAAGATCCACGTATGTGCGCGCTTGCGAGCGGACGCGGGATGAAATTCACTTTCCTCGAGAATGCGAGTCGCTTCTCGGAGCATATCGTTTTTGTTGCTGCCTTTCGTTTTGATGTCCTTGCGCAGTACGAAATACGCTTCGTCAAAATAACGGCTGTTGCCCGTGCGCAGAACGATCATTTGCTTTTGTGCGCCTTTGATCATAGAACCCTCCCAAAGAGCAATGATTTGTCATTCTTTGGAATAGTATTTGCCAGCTATTTTTCAGAAAAAACACAAACGGCACAAAAAACAGGAAAAAAAGACACAAAAGAGCATCACTGCAAAGGCACAGGGAAATGCGTAGCGTGTTTTTTTGATGCCGACCGAGGAGGTATAAACAGAGATGACGTAAACGACCGTATCCGAGCTGCCGTAGATTACCGAGGCGCAAAGTCCCGAGAAGCTGTCCGCGCCCTCTTGCGCAAGCAGGGTGCTGTATGCTGCCGCCGATGCGCTGCCCGAGAACGGACGTGTGAGCAAAAGCGGAAGCAGCTCGGACGGAATGCCGATGGCGTTGGCGATCGGAGCGAGCATCGACGAAAGACAGTCCACGAGTCCCGAGGCGTTGAGCATGGAGATCGCTACGAGCAAGGCGATCAGCGTGGGGAGCAAGCGTACGGTTGTTCCGAGTCCCTCCTTCGCTCCCTCCAGAAACGCTTGAAAATAATCCCGCTTGCCAAACAGCATCAAGCAACCCGCAAACGCCACCGTTGCGGGCATTGCGAGTGCGGAGAGTGCCTCAAGCATGACGCGAGCCCTTTGTGCGCCCATAAGGAGCGGAACGCTTGCGTGAGTGTTTGGGCTTCTTTCGCAGCGTGTTTTCGACGATGCGTGGGAGTGAGGTCAGGAGCAATGCCATTGCCGCGCAAAGGAGTGACGTGATCCAGACGGGGATCAGAATGGCATACGGTCGCTCCGAGCCCGCGGCACGCCGCAGAGCAAGCAGATTGGTGGGCAACAGTGTCACGGATGCGGTATTCAGCACCGCGAGCGTGATCTGTTCTCCGCTGGCACGGTCGGGCGTGGGATTGTGCTTCTGCATCTCCTCCATCGCGCGCAGAGCCATGGGTGTTGCGGCGTTGCCGATCCCGAGCAGATTTGCGCTGACGTTGGCACTGATCTCCTCAAGTCCCTCTCCCGTACGTGCAGCTTGCGGAAAAAAGAGACGCAGAAAGGGATGGAGCAAGCGCGAAAGCCTTCTGACGGCACCTGCTTCGGAAAGAACGCGCAGAATACCGCACCAAAGACACATCATCCCACAAAGAGAGAGGGAAAGCTCGACCGCGCGCGATGCGCCGTCGAGGACCGCGCCGCCGAGTGCTTGCGCGTTTCCCGTGAGTGCTCCGAAGATCAGACCGATCAGACAAAGCACGCCAAAAATCTTTCCAAGCATCTGTTTTTCTCCTTTCCTTGTCGGTTTGTGTCGATGAAAAAATCAAGAAAATACATTTTTTTCCATTTTTACTATTGACATCCAGTGAAAAATGTATTATAATGGTGGTACACAAGATGTTGTGTAAAAAACACCGATCTGACGTCGAATTTTCAAAATATAGAACAGACAAAGGAGAAAAACATATGAAATCAACAGGAATGGTACGTAAGGTTGATGAGCTTGGAAGAATCGTGCTTCCGAAGGAGCTTCGCAAGGCAATGGGAATCGAGATCAGAGACGCGTTGGAGATCTTTACGGACAACGAAAAGATCGTGCTGAAAAAATATCAGCCTTGTTGTATCTTTTGCAGCAACGCGGATGACGTCGTCTATTTCAACGATAAGCGGATCTGCAAGGATTGTCTTGCAAAATTGAAGGAATTGGCTTGATTTATTCTATGGAATGCCGTCCTTGAATATTCCGCAAATACAAAAAAGAGCCGCTTTGGCACAGGGGAACTGCGAGAGCGGCTCGATACCCAAAGGAGAAGGGGGAAGGACTCATCCGAGTCCTTCCCCCATGTTATTTCAGCAGGCTCCGTGTTGCGTTGCGGTGATCAGTTGCAGCAGCAGGAGATGAGGATCAGCGCGAGGATGATCAGCCAAACCCAGTTATCGCTGAAGAGATTGCACAAACAGTTGTTCATAGTCGTTCCTCCTTGTGAAATACGAGGGCGTGCCGCAACGTCGAAATTTGCCCGTCGGGAGCCCTTCTGTTATCATATTATGAGGAAGCGTGAAAAATGTTCCCGCAATCGGTCGAAAAAGATCAGATTTCTTTTTTTCGAAATGCTCCCGGAGATTTTCCGTGCGCCTTTCGGAAGGCGCGGTAGAAGGTGGAGAAATCGGTGTATCCCACCGAGGATGCGATCTGCTCCGCGGTGAGCTTGGTCGTTTCCAGCAGCCATCTTGCGTGATCCATCCGTTTTTTGTTCAGATAACGGTGCGGCGTGATGCCGTATTGCGCGCGGAAGGAGCGGATCAGATGATCCTCGGTATATCCGAAGCTGTGCGAAAGATCGGAGAGCTGCATGGGCTCGATATATTTGATGTCCAGATGGATCTTGAGGCGGTAGGCAATGCTGTTTTGCTCCTCTCTTGCGAGCGAGCCTGCGGAAAGGGCACTGAAGATGCGAAGCATCTGCGCGTTGAGGTCAAAGACGTCGTTGCTTCTGTCCAGCCACATCTCCTCCATTTTGTCACACATGGGACGAAGGATCTTTTCGGAGAAGGTTCCGTGCAGGGGAAGCCCCGATACGTTATCGTCGAACTGACCGTAAAAATGAATGTAGAAGTATTCGGGCATGTCGCAGGGGAGAAGCCCCTCGTGCAAAAGTCCCGCGCGCTGGATGTAGTATTCTCCCGCGTGAATTTCCCGATCCACACCGTCCTCACGGAAGCGCAGTACGCCGCTCCACATCAGGATCAGAACGCTTTGTCGACAAATGCGTGTGATGTGCAATTCGTTTGGAAGAAACCTTTTCGTGGCGCAGTTATAAAGCTCGGGAAGCGGCTTGACTCGCAAAACCATCGGATGACACTCCTTTCGTTTTCTTTTTGAGAAAAGTCGATTTTTGCAATCCAATACAGCGGAAATTACAATTGCAAATTCGGTCTTTTTTTGCTATTATAATATAAACAGGCGGAAAAGTCAAGAAAAACGGCTGTATTTCTGCCGAAAAAAGCAATGATTTTTCAAAAAAGGAGATCAAGACATGAATTCTGTTTTTTCTTTTTTTACAAGTAACGAGCTCAAGCCTGCGGGCTGGATGCGCCGTCAGCTTGAATTGCAGGCGAACGGTCTGAACGGTAACTTGGACAAGGTCTGGCCCGACGTGCGTGACAGCAAATGGGTCGGCGGAGACCGCGAGGGATGGGAGAGAGTTCCTTACTGGCTTGATGGCTTCGTTCCGCTGGCGTATCTGCTCGACGACGAGGATCGCAAGGCACGTGCCAAGAGATACATCGATAAGATCATCGAAAATCAGGAAGCGGACGGCTGGATCTGCCCCAATGGGGACACGCCGCGCGAAAAATACGACACGTGGGCAGTTTTGTTGCTCTCCAAGGTGCTTTTGAATTACTACGAATGCTCGGGCGATAAGCGCATCAAGAAGGTGCTCTTCCGCGCGATGAAGAATTACTACGATCTGCTCTCCGCAGGCACCATCAAGCTTTTTGCATGGGGACAGTCTCGCTGGTTCGAGGGCTTGATCACGCTCAACGCGTTGCACAAGTGGTATCCGAAGGAGGAATGGATCCCCGCATTGGCAAAGCTTCTGAAGGAGCAGGGAACCGACTGGGCATCTCTGACCGATCTTTGGGTAAGACCGTTGAATATCTGGAAGCAGACGACGCACATCGTCAACGTGATGATGATGCTCAAATACGAGGCGGTTTCTTACGAGCTGCTGGGTGAGAAGTACGAGGACATCGCCGAAAAGCTTTACAAGGTTCTGCATACCTATAACCGCACGCCTGTCGGCACGTTCACGGGGGATGAGTGTCTCTCGGGTCTTAGTCCCATTCAGGGAACCGAGCTGTGCGCGGTCGTTGAGCAGATGTATTCTTACGAGCAGCTTTACGCAATGACGGGTGACCGCAAGTGGGCGGAGCGTCTGGAGCTGGTTGCCTTCAACGCGCTCCCCGCGACCATTTCGGACGATATGTGGGCGCATCAGTACGATCAGCAGAGCAATCAGATCGAGTGCTCCAAGTTCCCCGGAAAGCCCGTGTTCCGCACCAATTTCTCGGATGCAAACGTGTTCGGACTTGAGCCGAATTTCGGATGCTGCACCGCAAACTTCGGTCAGGGCTGGCCCAAGCTCGCGCTTACGGCGTTCATGAAGGGCAAGGGCTGCATCGTGTCTCCCGTGGCAATTCCGTCCGTGCTGAATACCAAGTGGCGCGGCGTTCCCGTACAGATCGCGTTGGAGACCGATTATCCCTTCCGTAACCGCATGGTCTACCGCGTCAACGCCGAGGCGGACACGACCATGACGCTCCGCATCCGCATTCCGTCCTTTGCAAAGAACCTCAAGGTCAACGGCGAGGCGGTCGCGAAGAAGCCTTGGTACACGGTCAGCGGCTTCTCTGCGGGCGAGACGGTCATCACC
Organism: Eubacteriales bacterium; assembly: GCA_045593965.1. GTDB lineage: Bacteria > Bacillota > Clostridia > Oscillospirales > CAG-272 > UMGS1865. The sequence continues at coordinate 20,686 of JAZNXP010000129.1, forward strand.
GTTGAATTTGAGACCTCTCCCGAGATGGTCAGCGCACCGCACAGCCTCAATTACGTCCGTTGCGGCTCTCTCGTATTCTCCGTACCGATCTCCATGAGAGTGGAGCAGGTGGAGTACGTCAGAAAGGAAGCGGCATCCTCGGGACTTGAGGTGGAAAGAAAAGCACCTTACTGCGATTACTACTACTATCCCACGAGCGATTGGAACTACGCGTACGCATCCCGTGAATTGAATGTGATCGAGAATGCGGTTGACGCGATCCCGTTCTCGTCGGTCAATCCCCCCGTGCAGATTGAAGCAAGGGTCTGCCACATCGATTGGGGATATGAGGACGGCTACGATACCATCTGCGCCAAGGTTCCTGCCAGCCGCAAGCCCTTGGACGACGCGCAAACGGTCAAGCTCGCTCCCTACGGTTGCGCAAAGCTCCGTATGACCGAGATTCCGCTTGTGAAGAAATGAGATAGAAAATGAAAAAAGCGAGGGAAACTTTTCTTATAAAGTTTCCCTCGCTTTTTCTGTGCTTGACAGATGTGGTTGCTTTTGCTATAATAGAAGCAAGGGTAGTATGGAGAGAAAGGAGCAGTTAGTGGGATCAATATGGAAACAAAGGATTTGATTTTGTTATTTATATTTGGAATGATCACCTTGATTGGCGCACGTGCCTTTTTGGAAGTGATGTTATATTCATCCTTTCGCGGTCACGGCTATCGGAGCTACCGAAAGCAGGTTCACCGAATTGACCGATATTTTATGATCTCCGCACAAAAGCTGATAAAGGATCGTTATTCAAAAGAAGAAAGACGGACGATACGGTATTCGGCTGTTGTTCAGGTGTTATTTGTTTTGAACCTATTGTTGTGCGTTACTTTGTTGAGTATGATTGTATTCGGAATATTGCATTTGGCGGCGGTGGTTACTGCCGAGCTTTTGAGTGCCGTTTGCTTGGCATCCCTGATTGTGGCATTGTTCGTGTTTTTTGTATGTGGTATAATAGAGGGAAGCGTGGACCGCAATTATCATAAAAAAAGGACTCGCAGACAATAACAAAACCTCCGCAAACCGCAGATGCTTGGTATGTGGGGGTTTTGTTATTGGGATTGTTTTTCAAGCCTTCTCCTTGAGGAGAAGGT
>JAZNXP010000130.1:0-10211 GCA_045593965.1 Eubacteriales bacterium
GAATTCCCAGTGCAACCGATAAATGCCATGCAATGGCTTCGCCTTCGCGGTCATCGTCCGTCGCGAGGAAGATCTTATTTGCCGCCTTGGCTTCCTTTCTGATCTCCTTGATCAGATCGCCCTTGCCGCGAATGTTGATATAGTGCGCATCAAAACCATTCTCAATATCTACACCCAGAGTACTTTTCGGAAGATCGCGTACGTGTCCGAAGGAAGCGATCACCTTATAGTTACTTCCGAGATAACCTTTCACCGTCAGCGCCTTGGAAGGCGACTCCAGAATTACTAAATTGTGTGCCATGTTTTTTCCTTTCTGATTGGAGGATTATAATTTCGTGTAGAGTGCTCCGGGCAGCTTTTCAACCAACCCCATAATTTCCAGCATCGTAAGTGCGGCAACGATCTCTCCGTACGGATATTCCAGATTGCTGAACGCATCGGCGGAAATGCCTCGATCCTCGGGAATCATTTCCATGATCGCAAGCTGTACGGGGGAAAGTGTTGACAGCATATCCGAGGAGCTCGGTCGTCTTTCCGCTTTCTCCGTTTTTGGATCGGATCTCGTCTTTGACGTGCGATTGATCGCCGTTGCGGGACGTTCCTTTGCAAACTCGACCGTATGCGTCCGTGTATCCGTCGGTTCCGTGCGCACAACTCTTTCAACGGTCGCATTTTGACTTTGCGCGGTGGGTTGCAATATAGAAAGCTGCTCAAGCTGTCCCAGAGGCGCATTCTTTTGCAGATGCTGCTCTCGCAATTTCTCTTCAACAGTTTTTTTCTCATTTCCTTGCGTCATCTTCACGTAAGGAGGACCGTTCTTTTTCTGCTCTCCGACCTCAAAGACCGCTACGTCCAGATTGCGCAGATATGCAGGATCGACCAAGGAATTCTTTTTTGCTTCGATCAAACGCTCCAAGCGCAAGGAATTCGCATAGATATACTGATAGCGCTCCAGGATATCTTCGCTTTCCAATATCATGTGCGCGCCTTCCTTCAAAAGCTCGTTCGTTCCTTCCGCACCGCTTCTTCCCACGTTTGAGGGGATTGCATAGACCTCGCGCCCCTGCTTCTTTGCAAGCTGCGCAGTGATCAAAGAACCGCTTCCCGTCCCTGCTTCCACAACGAGCGTTCCTTGCGAGATGCCGCTGATGATACGGTTTCGGATCGGGAAATGATACGGCTTGATCTGCGTACCGGGAGGATACTCCGAAAGAACAGCCCCCTTCTTGAGGATCTGCTCCTTCAGCTTTCGGTGATGATAAGGATACGCGCCATCCAAGCCGGAGCCGAGCACCGCAACCGTTGTTCCTTTTGCAGCAAGCGCCGCGGCAGCCGCAACACCGTCAATTCCAGATGCCATTCCACTGATCACGATCGTATCTGTGCTCGCCATTTCATAGGCTATTTTATACGCGAAATGCAAACCGTATGCGGTCATTCTTCGCGTCCCGACGATACCGATGCTCAAGTAACGGTTCCAATCGGGCAACGTCCCTTGATAATATAACAGGATCGGAGGGTCATGAATATCACGCAAGGTATTCGGATAACGATCATCGCTGTACGTCAGGACGTCGATCTGATATTTCTCGCACGCTTCCACGATGCGTGATGCCGCATAAAGATCCTTCTTTTCCAGAAGTGCTCGGGTGTTTTCCGAAAGTCCCGGGAAAAGGTCCATCTCAAATTCCTCGCAACGGAAGATCTCGTACGGATTTTCATATTGCTTCAGGAGCTTGACCGCATCGGCGTTCGCGGGTCCTACCGCCTCGGCAAACCAGATCCAATACAACAGATCCTTGCTCTTCATTTCCATCCTCCTTTCCAAACATTCCATTGATTTTTTCTCAATTCAGCTTTGAGAACTCCCACATCAGAATGGAAGCCGCAACCGCCGCGTTAAACGACTCTGCCATGGGTTGCATCGGGATCAGAATGCTGTGATCACACGCATTCACAGTTCCATTAGAGATCCCGTGTCCCTCGTTGCCGATCACAACACAATCCCCTGCAATCAGGGGAAACTGTCCCAGCACCACCGAGCGTTCATCCAGCGTCGCCGCGAATACGCGCCGTCCGCTCTCACGCAACAATCCGATTGCTTGCGTCAGATCATCCACTCTGTAGATCGCTTGTCCGAAGATCATTCCCATGGATGCTCTGATCGCCTTGGGATGATAAATATCCGCGCAGTCCTTGCTGACGATCAACGCCTGCACTCCAAGTGCTGCGGCACTTCTGACGATCGCCCCCAAATTGGAAGGATCCCTGACCGATTCCAGAAGAACGATCGGAGACTTTTTCACCTTGAAAAAATCTGCGCTATTATATATTGTAGCAAATTTTTCAAATTTGTCAATATATTTTGCAATAGTTATCACGCCTTCGGGCGATTTTTCTTCGGAAATTTTCTCAAAAACCTCCTCCGAAACGATCCTGACGGCTCCCAAGCGATTGTATACATCCGCACCGTGACGTTCTGCCAGAAACGCTCGAATACTTTCGCTTTTATCCTCGCGCAAAAAAACGCCCTCGATCGACAGTCCCTTTTGGAGTGCTTCATCCAAAAGCTTGATCCCGTCAAACCGAAACATCCGCTTTTCTTCCCGATGCTTCCGCTCTGTCAGCTTACACAATTCCACAACCGCCCGATTCTGTCGGGAACGGATCACGTCATCAAAAAGCTCCATAATGATCCCCTTTTTTCTCAAAATTCACACAATTTCAATATTGCTCATTGACCTCTATGTATGACAAAAACCCGATGCTTCCATCGGGTTTTCGATTGTTCAGATCAAAGAGCTGCCTTTGCCTGTGCAACCAATGCTGCAAATGCTTCCTTATCGGAAACAGCGATCTCTGCCAGCATCTTGCGGTTGAGGTCAACGCCTGCTTTCTTCAAGCCATGCATGAAGGTAGAATAGTTCATGCCGTTTGCCTTTGCCTGTGCGGAAATTCTGGTGATCCAGAGAGAACGGAAATCTCTCTTCTTCATCTTTCTGCCTGCGAATGCATAGTTGCCGCTCTTCAGTACGGCCTGCTTCGCCATCTTAAAGTGCTTGGACTTTGCGCCCCAATAGCCCTTTGCGGCCTTCAAAGTAGCCTTTCTTCTCTTGCGCGTCATCATTGCGCCCTTAACTCTTGCCATTTTTCAATTCCTCCGTTTCGTCTTACTTCAGGATCAACGTTTTCAGATTACCTGCCATCTTACCCTGCACCATCGTGCTGGAACGCAGATGTCTGAGTCTCTTCGCGCTCTTCAAACCGGTCTTGTGGCGGTGAGAGCTGTGGAACATTTTCACCTTACCGTTGGCAGTGACGGAGAATCTCTTCGCCGAAGCCTTATGTGTCTTGATCTTTCCCATTTTTCATACTCCTTTTCTAAATGTCCGGCAATAGGAACGCCGGAGATTATATCATGCAGTCCTTTCCCCAAAGAGAAAGTATAGAATGAACAACTAAAACCGTTGGATTATTTCGCTTTGACAGGCGAAATGACCATGCTCATAAAACGACCGTCCAAAACAGGCTTTTTATCGACGGCACCAAGCTCGGAGCAAGCTGCCTCAAAACGCTCCAAAACCTCGCGTCCCATCGCAACGTGGCTCATCTCGCGTCCCTTGAACTTCATGACGACGCGAACCTTGTTGCCATCTCCGAGGAAGCGCAACGCATGCTTGACCTTGGTCTCAAAATCGTGTGTTTCAATACGGTAGGAGAGCTGAATTTCCTTCAACTCGATGGTCTGCTGCTTTTTCTTGGCTTCCTTCTCGCGCTTCTCGCGCTCGAAGCGGAACTTGCCGTAATCCATGATCTTACAAACGGGCGGAGTCGCCTGCGAAGCCATCATAACCAGATCCATGCCCTGGTCGTATGCCATCTCCAATGCCTTGGACGCGCTCATAATACCGAGCGTCTCTCCGTCCGCACCGATCAGGCGCACTTCCTTTGCAGTGATCTCTTCATTAAGCAGGTTTTCCTTGTCTTTGGCGCTAATAGTCCAACACCTCCAAAAAATAAAAATACCGTACAAAGACAGAGTCTCCGCACGATACAATCCTTCCTTGCTTACACAAAGAAAGGAGAACTATCAACCAGCATCACAACCGGTGTGCAGGTGAGAACGGAGCGTTCTGCTTTGTTGTCTTGCATATTATACCCCATTTTGTGGAATTTGTCAAGAGGTTTTTGCAATATTTTTTTCTTTTTTTATAAACTCTTGAAAAAGCCGCCCGATCGCTCCCGAATTCGCCTCACTTCGCTCTGTTTCGACACCGTTTGACGATGTACGACACAAATGTCATCGTAGAAAAGCACAAAAAACAGCACTTTGAAATCATTGATTTTCTACTCCGTATCTTTTTCACAAATTTTTTTGCCGATTTTCGTCAAAATTGAATATTTACAAATGAGGAAGTTTGCGGTATAATAATGGATGCCGATGGGTAATCACCCGTCGGGTTCCCCTTTTTGCACACCACCATCATGTTTTCGTGAAGTGTCAATCTTATGGCACCCCCTCGCGAACGGCAGCTGCGGGTGTGCATTTTTAATTGAATTCCACATAAAACAAATATAATTTTAAAAAAACAAGGCGAAATTCTCTTCCGCCTTGTTTTTTATTTATTGATAGAAGCTTTTCAGAACAATCCCGTGATCCTTCCGTCATCGTCCACGTCGATCCGCTCAGCAGCAGGAGACTTGGGAAGTCCGGGCATGGTCATGATGTCTCCCGTCAGGGCGACCACAAAGCCCGCGCCTGCGCTGACCTTGACGTTGCGCACGGTAACGGTAAAGCCCTCAGGGGCTCCGAGCTTGGTCGCATCATCCGAAAAGCTATACTGCGTTTTTGCCATACAGATCGGGTATTCGCCGTATCCGAGAGCGGTCAATTGATCGATCTGCTTCTTTGCCTGCGGCAGGAAGGTCACGCCGTCGCCGCCGTAGACCTTCTTAACGATCGCCTCGATCTTTTCCTCGATCGTTCCGTCAAGCTCATAGGAATACGTGAAATTTGCTTTTTCCTCTTCGCAAAGGCGCACCACCTCACGTGCAAGCGCTTCTCCGCCCTTGCCGCCTTCTGCCCAAACAGTGGAAAGCACCACGTTGACACCCAGCTCACGGCATTTTTGAATGATCAGCTCGATCTCGGCATCGGTATCGGTCGGGAAACGGTTAACCGCCACAACAGCGGGCAAACCGTACACGTTTTTGATGTTGGAAACGTGGCGCAGAAGATTGGGAAGTCCGTTCTCCAGTGCCGTCAGATCCTCTTCTCCGAGCGCGTTCTTCGGCAGTCCCCCGTGCATCTTCAAAGCACGCACGGTGGCTACAATAACGACCGCAGATGGCGTCAAACCCGCCATGCGGCATTTGATATCAAGGAACTTCTCCGCACCCAGATCCGCGCCAAATCCTGCCTCCGTAACGGCATAGTCACCCAGCTTCATCGCCATACGCGTGGCGATCACCGAGTTACAGCCGTGCGCGATGTTCGCAAACGGTCCTCCGTGTACCAGCGCGGGCGTTCCTTCCAGCGTTTGCACCAGATTGGGCTTGAGCGCATCCTTCAAAAGTGCCGCCATCGCGCCGACAGCACCAAGATCTCCTGCGGTCACGGGCTTTTCGTCATAGGTGTATGCCACGACGATGCGGGAAAGGCGCGCTTTCAGATCAGCGATCGAGCTTGCAAGGCAAAATACCGCCATGATCTCGGATGCGACCGTAATATCGTATCCGTCCTCGCGCGGAACGCCATTGACGCGTCCGCCCAGTCCGTCTGCCACAAAGCGAAGCTGACGGTCATTCATATCCACGCAACGCTTCCACGTGATGCGTCTCGGATCGATATTGAGAGCATTTCCTTGATAAATGTGATTATCCAGCATTGCGCCAAGCAGATTGTTCGCCGCGCCGATCGCGTGAAAATCACCCGTAAAATGCAGATTGATATCCTCCATCGGAACGACCTGCGCCCAGCCTCCGCCCGCAGCGCCGCCCTTGATGCCGAACACGGGACCGAGAGATGGCTCGCGAAGCGCGACCATAACGTTTTTTCCGATGCGCTTGAGACCGTCGGCAAGTCCGATGGTGGTAGTGGTTTTTCCTTCTCCCGCGGGAGTTGGCGTGATTGCAGTAACAAGAACGAGCTTGCCGTCCTGCTTCTTGTTTTCCTTCAATAAAGACAGGTCGATCTTCGCCTTATACTTTCCGTATTGCTCCAAATAGCGATCATCGATCTGCGCAGCCTTGGCGATCCGGGTGATCAGCTTCATTTCAATAGATTGCGCGATTTCAATATCTGTCATCATAACGTCATCCCTCCACTCAGAAATATATTATAGTATTATCATATCACAAATTTGTCGGTTTGTCCAGTATTTTTAAAATTTTATCCTACAAAATAAAAGGAAGGCTTATGCCCTCCTTTTATGATGATTGACGAAAACGCAAGGTTCTCATAGCATTGAGGATCGCGATGACGGCAACACCGACATCCGCAAAGGTAGCCGCCCAAAGATTGGTCCATCCCAAAATCCCCAGGATCAAGAATATAACCTTCACCATGATCGCAAACGTGATGTTCTGTTTTACGATCCGTCTGGTATATCTCGCCAACCGTACCGAAAACGCAAGCTTCTCAAGCTTATCCTCCATCAGAACCAGATCTGCCGCCTCGATCGCGGCATCCGAACCGATTCCGCCCATTGCGACGCCGATATCCGCACGTGCCAAAACAGGCGCGTCATTGATACCGTCTCCAACGAATACAACGCTTCCTTTGGTTTCACTCAAAACCTCTTCCAGCGCCGTTACCTTATCTTCGGGAAGCAGCTCTGCGCGGTACGCATCCAATTGCAATTCATCCGATACGTTATGCGCCACCTGTTCGCGGTCACCGCTGAACATGATCAATTTTGCGGCACCACAGCTTCTCAACGCATTCAACGCATTCTTTGCTTCTTCCTTGATGACATCGGAAATAACGACGGTTCCGATCCACGTCCGCTCTCGCGCTACATACACAACGGTTCCGAGCGCATCAAAAGGTGCTATGGAAATACCGTATTCATGCATCATTTTTTCATTTCCGACAAGGATCTCCGCACCGCTGACCGAAGCGCATACGCCGCGTCCCGACAGCTCTTTGACCTGCTCTGCACCTGCGATATCAGCTCCGTTCAAAGCGTTTCGCAGGGAGATTGCGATCGGGTGGTTGGAATGCGCCTCCGCGCGCGCCGCGAGAAGCAAAACGGTGTGCTCATCAAAGCCTTCTGCGCTCTTGACTTCCTTGACCTCAAACACACCCTTGGTCAAGGTTCCCGTTTTGTCAAAAACGACCGCTTCTGTCTCTGCCAAAAGCTCCAAGCGGTTCGCACCCTTGACCAGAATACCGTGCTTTGAGGCGCAACCGAGACCTCCGAAATACGAGAGCGGAACCGAGATCACCAACGCGCACGGACAGGATACGACCAAGAAAATCAACGCCGTGTGAAGCCATCTTTGCCAATCTCCCGTGAAGATCGACGGCACGATCGCAAGCAGGAGCGCACCGATCACGACCGTCGGGGTGTACCAGTGTGCGAATTTCGTTACCGTATTTTCCGCTTTGGACTTTGCCATTGCGGAATGCTCAACGAGCTCCAGGATCTTGGAAACGGTCGATTCACCAAAGCTTTTCGTGACACGCAAGTGCAGCAGCCCGTTCAGATTAACACAGCCGCTGAGTACGCTGTCACCTGCTTCCACCCTGCGCGGCAAGGATTCTCCCGTCAGCGCAGAGGTATTCAATTCACTCTCTCCCTGCAGAATTACACCGTCAAGCGGGATCTTCTCTCCCGGACGAACCACGATCGTTTCTCCGACCGCCACTTCCTCGGGATCGATCACAAAAAGCTCGCCGTTTCGCTCCACCCGCGCTTCATCGGGACGAATGTCCATCAACGAGGCGATCGAGCGGCGGCTTTTTCCAACGGCAACGCCCTCGAACAGCTCTCCGACCTGATAAAACAGCATGACGAAAACCGCCTCGGGATATTCCGCGATCACCATCGCACCAACGGTCGCGATCGCCATGAGAAAATTTTCATCCAACCATTGACCGTGGAAAAGATTTTGGATCGCTTTTCTCCATACGTCCCGGGCAACGGGAATATATGGGATCAAAAACAGTGCCAATCGAACATACCACGCATTCGGTAAAACACCAAAAGCCTGCAAAAGCAGAAGAACGATCAATCCTGCCGCCGAGCAAAGAATGAACGTCAGCTTTCTTTTTTGTTTCTTTGAAAGTTGAAGCATAACCCCTCCGTGGGAAGAAAAGAGATATTATTTTACGATCACGGAGCAATCCGAATCGACTTTTTTGACAGCCTTGCACGCTTCCTTAACGATCCGCTCCCATTGCTCATCCGCACCCTCAAGAATCATTTTCTGAGCGAAAAAGCTGACGGTCACAGACGTCACGCCTTCGATCTTGGCGATCGCCGCTTCCATTTTTGCCGCGCAATTCGCGCAATCAAGATTGTCCATCGCAAACGTTTTTTTCATTGTATTTCTCCTTATATGTTATATAATATAGATTATTCCGTAATGTGTTCCATTCCCTGCGCAAGGATCGAATGAACGTGATCGTCTGCCAAGGAATAATAAACGGTTTTGCCGCTTTTGCGGAATTTGACAAGACTTGCCTGCTTCAATACGCGAAGCTGATGCGAGATCGCCGAGATCTGCATTCCCAAGATCTGTGCGATGTCACAAACGCAAAGCTCCGTATCATAAAGAACGTACAAAATACGAAGTCTGGTGCTGTCTCCAAAGATCTTGAAGAGATCCGCCAGAGAAAACAAAGCATCTTCATTCGGCATCTGATTTTCTGCTTTTTGAATCAATTCCAGATGTGTTTGACAAATCTCACAGCTCGGTGCAATTTCTTTTTTCACGTTCATTCTCCTTGTTTTAACATTTGAACAGTTGTTCAATTGTTTATATTATAACATTGGAAATTTGCTTTGTCAAGGGGGGTGGCAAAAATAAAAGACGTTCCGCAAACGCAAAACGTCTTTTTGGGATCAGTGATCTTCACGCAACCGCACAAATCCTCTTATGTTTTCATGACATGGATGCTCTATCACAGCGGAATGGTTATGATAATTACCAACAGCAAGCTCCATCTCTTCTCCATCCGTGCGCAGAACGACTCCCATTCTCTTGGGTTTTCCGTCGGGAGTTTCCAAAATGACAAGGTCTCCTACCTCGAGTTCTTCATCTGCTCTGTGCCAAAGATGGATCTTCGGCAAGCGCGCGTAGCGTTCCCAAGCTTCAACCTTTGCAAAGCTTGCTCCCACGCGCGGATCGGGATAGGACAGCGGCAAACCGTAGCCTGCCTTTTGCACGCAAAAATACACAAACGCGCCGCTCCAATCACTGTTGAGCGTTTCCAACGTCACTTCATCCGCTTCCTCAAACAGATCCGCGATCGGTTGCAGATTGCTGATCGCCGCGTCGGTGTTTCCATGGTAGTTCTTTTTTGCTTCTTCAAGGGCGATCTGCGCCAACTGTTGATTCATATTTGCTCCCCCGTTCGCTTGATTACCATTATTTTATCATACCCGAATTTGATTTGCAAGAGCTTTTTGATGTTTTTTGAAATACTTTACAGCCTGTTAAAAAACGCCACGTACTTCAAATAAAAAAGGACGCCGTGCCAAAGCACGGCGTCTAAAAAATGTTTTGATTAGTCCTTCAGAGCAGCCTGAGCAGCAGCCAGACGTGCGATCGGAACACGGAAAGGAGAACAAGAAACGTAATCCAATCCGATGCTGTGGCAGAACTCAACGGAGGACGGATCACCGCCGTGCTCACCGCAGATACCAACATGGAGTGCGGGATTTGCGGGCTTACCGAGAGAGATTGCCATATTCATCAGCTTACCAACACCGGTCTGGTCAAGCTTTGCGAAAGGATCGTTCTCGAAGATCTTACCGTCGTAGTATGCACCGAGGAACTTGCCTGCGTCGTCACGGGAGAAGCCATAGGTCATCTGCGTCAAGTCATTGGTACCGAAGCAGAAGAAGTCAGCTTCCTTCGCGATCTCGTCAGCAGTCAAAGCTGCTCTCGGGATCTCGATCATCGTACCAACCTCATACTCCAGAGCCATGCCTGCAGCAGCGATCTCTGCGTCTGCGGTCTCAACAACGACCTTCTTAACG
>JAZNXP010000131.1:0-17553 GCA_045593965.1 Eubacteriales bacterium
TTTGCGCCTACATCGCCAAAAGAAAAAGCGGGTAAAGAATTATGATATCTAAACGTTTTTGTTGATCGCATTAAAAACACGCGGAGCTGTTTGGAATAGCTCCGCGTTCTGGTGTTTATGGATAAGGCTTGCGTTCCTCGGTGAGTCCCAAAATATAATCGGTAGAGGTCTGATAATATTTTGCCAACGCGATCAGCAACTCGATCGGAATTTGACGATGTCCGTTTTCATATTGTGAATACGTGTTTTGTTTAATGTGCAAATAATCGGCAATTTCCTGTTGTGTCAGATCGGCATCCTCGCGTAAATCCTTGATCCGCATATATTCTCCTTAAACTTTTTTATATTATTATATAAAATCGCAAAATGAGATATTGACATTTATCGCATTTTGTGATATAATGTAAAAAAATTCAAAGGAGGCACAGTAATATGAAAGGAATAGACTGTTTTAATGACTTATGGCATAGCGAAGATTTCTTTTCTTGTTTTTTAATAGTGGGGTGTATTTTAATTCTATTGAAATTATTAGGACCATTTATTTTAAAATTTTTGATTTTAATATTCGAAGAGCAAGAAGAACAAACACTACGTGTCAAAATTTTATCTAAAAGGTTTATAAAGTGGTCAAATAGCTATGGTGTCATAGTTGAATTGGAAAATGGTAAGCGTGCGGAATTTGGTGCTTTTAATATTAATATGGTTTCTATGATTTTCGAAGACGATATTGGATATCTTACACACAAAGGATCAACGATTATCAAATTTGATAGAGATATTCCGCCAAAGAAGCATGAAGATACAGAATCATAAAATGCCAATATCTCATAAAAAGTAGCGCAACCGTAAAAACACGGTTGCGCTACTGATTTTTATTCGTTTTTGGGAGTGTTGTAGTTGGTTTGCTCGGGGATTTTCGGAATAAACTGCTGTACCAGCGTTCCCTTTCCTCTGTGTCGGACGTAAAAGAAGCCGAGGATCGAGAAGGCGATCGCGCCGATGGCATCAACGGCAAGATCCGTCATGGTGTCAAAGAGACCGACGTCGAGATAGCCCGCCACGGTATGCGTTGTGCCGTCCGCGAGGGTGATCGTCGTTTGTACGATGCCGTCGAGGATGATCGGATCCTGGGAAGGGGAGTTCAAGACGCTTGAGGATATTGCCGAAAGAATGAAATCCTTTTGCATATCGGTGCGTAGGATCATGTCTCCAAAGAATTCAAAGAACTCCCACGCAACACCCACGGAGATTGAAAAGCAACACGCCACAAGGGATAGGAAAAATGGGGAAAGATGAATTTCCATGCGACGGTTGCGATTGGCGATATCCACCAGAGAGAAGCCAAAGGCGGCGATGATAAATCCACTGGTGACGTGGAGCATCGTATCCCAAAACGGGTACTTGGTATAGTACATTCCGATCTCGCCCAAGATCTCCGCGCAGAATACGAAGAGGATGACGATGATCTCCAACGTGGTGGGAAGCTCGATGCGGAAGCTTTTTTCCACAAATGCGGGAAGCAGAAACAGGATCAGCGCAAGCACGCCCGTGAACGTTCCCGACCAGTCGCCGTTCAGAGCGGTCAGAACGATCACCGCAAGCGTGATCAGATAAAGCAATACGTAAACCGAAAACGAAATGCGGTTTCTTCGTACTTTGTCATATAAGGAACGAAAAAACGCACGAACCTTGCCGTTCTTTTTTTTCATAGGTCAGACTCCTTTCAAAAGTATGGACTTTCTCAAAGAGTCAATTCGGGTTAAGTGTCTCCGAACAGGGGGGTGGAGAGATAACGGTCGCCCGTATCGGGTAAGAGTGCCACAACGGTCTTTCCCGCAAACGAGGGACGGGATGCCAGCTCTGCGGCAGCGTGCAATGCCGCGCCCGAGGTAATTCCAACCAGCAAGCCCTCGTTTTTGGCGAACGCGCGCGCTGCGGCGTAGGCTTCCTCCTCGGTCACGGGGAATACCTCGTCATAGCTCCCCGATTTGAGATTGTCGGGAATGAAATTCGCACCGATGCCCTGTAATCCGTGCGCACCCGCGTGTCCCTTTGAAAGCAGGGGAGAGGACGCAGGCTCGACCGCTACGACGTGGCAGGACGGATTTTGCGCCTTCAGATATGCGGAAACGCCGCTGATCGTTCCGCCCGTTCCCACGCCTGCAACAAACGCGTCCACGTTCCCGTTCGTATCCTTCCAGATCTCGGGGCCTGTCGTTTCAAGGTGCGCCGTCGGGTTGGAGGGATTGTCAAATTGAGAAGGGATAAAGCTATTCGGGATCTCAAGGGCAAGCTGTTGCGCTTTTTCGATCGCGCCCTTCATGCCTTCCTCACCGGGAGTAAGAACGATCTGCGCGCCGTATGCCGCGAGCAGACGTCTGCGTTCAACGCTCATCGTATCGGGCATGGTAAGGATCATGCGGTAGCCTCGTGCCGCCGCCAATGCGGCAAGACCGATGCCCGTATTTCCGCTGGTGGGCTCAATGATCGTAGCCCCTTGGGAGATCAGTCCCTTTTCCTCAGCGTCGTTGAGCATGGAAAGCGCGACGCGATCCTTGACACTGCCCGCAGGGTTGAAGCCTTCCAGCTTGCAGAGTACAGTGCCGTAGGTGCAGTATAATTGATTGAAATGCTTGGGGAGGAAGAGAGGCGTTGCGCCGATCAGATCCTCTAAACGTTCGTAAAGCATATATGTCTCCTTGATTGATGCGTGCAAAGGGGCATTCTAAAGGTATGCTTTCTTGATGCATAAAATGCGAATGCGCCTTGACCGATAACAGTATAGCACAGTTTTCAGCTTCTGTCAAGAAAAGAAAAAACGCAACGAAATCCATCGTTGCGTCATTTCTTAGAAAAACAGTGGGTTGGTCTGCTTTTCGCTGTCAATCATTATTTGCTCAGTGCGTTGAGCTTCTTTGTGAACTGGCTCTTCTTGTGAGCTGCTGCGTTCTTATGGATGATTCCGTAAGCAGCGGCCTGGTCAACCTTCTTCACAGCTGCGCTCTATGCAGGCTGTGCAGCGGCCATGTCACCCGAAGCCAAAGCTGCATCGTACTTCTTGATTGCTGTTTTCATAGAAGTGCGGTACATCTTGTTCTGCAGAGTTTTGGTCTGAATAACTTTAACTCTCTTCTTTGCGGACTTAATGTTCGGCATCTCGTTTACCTCCCTTAAAATTTCGGCAATGGTGCTTGAAAAGACGGCGCCTGAGAGGGTGCGCACATGTTTTCATCCATACTCGTATAGTTTAGCACATTCTTTTCCAAATTGCAAGGGGTTTTTGAAAAAAATTCAAGTTTTTTTAAGATTTTTTTCGTATATTTTGATTTTGAAAGATAAGGAGGAGAAAAACAGTTGCATTTTTCCTTTTTTCATGATACAATAAAGACAGAAACCGAATGAAAGCACGAGGAGGATCGATATGAACGAGATCATTCAAGCAATGAAGAAAAGACGCAGCATTCGAAAATTCAAGCCCGACATGATCCCGATGGAGACGATCAAGCGGATCGCCGAAGCGGGAACGTATGCCGCGACGGGCAGAGGGAGGCAGGCACCGATCATCATCGCGGTGACCGACAAGACCCTGCGGGACAGACTCTCTCGCATGAACGCTTCCTTTTTTGGCGTGGAGAGCGATCCGTTCTACGGTGCTCCCGTTGTCCTGATCGTTTTAGCGAACAGAAGCGTTGCGCACACGTATCTTTATGACGGAAGTCTGGTGATGGGCAATTTGATGCTTGCCGCATATTCCGAGGGGATCGGCAGCTGCTGGATCCATCGCGCAAGGGAAGAGTTTGAGACGGAGGAGGGCAAGGAGATCCTTCGCTCGCTCGGAATTGAAGGCGACTATGAGGGGATCGGACACTGTATCCTCGGTTATCCCGACTGTGAGCTTCCCGAGCCCGCACCGAGAAAGGAAAATTATATTTACTACGTATAATACAAACAGACGCGCATTCCGTACGGAATGCGCGTCTTCTTGTTTTATGATCTTACTTACTGTGCCAGCATATCCAGAATTGCCTGCTTGGGCTGTACGCCGACCGTTTGCGCCACGGGCTTGCCGTCTCGGAAGAGGATCAGGGTGGGAATGCTCATAACGCCAAAGCGCTGTGCCAATTCTCCCTCATCGTCAACATTGACCTTTCCGATGATCGCGGCGTCGGTTTCCTCGGCGATCTCGTCCACAACGGGGGAGAGCATACGGCAAGGACCGCACCAAGGTGCCCAGAAATCGATCAGAACCTGCTTGGTTGCATTCAGAACTTCAGCTTCGAAATTTTCAGATGTTACGGTAAGAACACTCATGTTTGTTTTCTCCTTTGTTTTATATTGATTGTTTGGAGTCCCAATGGATCACTACCAATTCGGGCTTATTGAAGATGCGGGGGATCCACGTGTGATTGCCGAGCCCGCGGCTGATCACGCATCGGTTTTCAAGGACGCCCGAGGTGTATTTTGGGAACAGTCCTTGCCCCGGGGCATAGACGCCTCTGCCGAATATGCGCCACTGCCCACCGTGCGCGTGACCGCAAACGGTCAGATCGACGTTTGTTTTTTGAATGTACGGGTAAAAATATTCGGGATGATGACAGAGAAGAAGCTTGATGCCGTCCTCGTTGGAGAATTGCTCCAGTGTGTCCGCGTCGGGCTCGTTTTTCTTTCCGTTGATGCCCGAGGTCAAGCCGCAGACGCGCAGTTCACCGTGACGGACACTCTCATTTTGCAGGAACGTAACACCCGTTTGGCGAATGCGCTCGCATACCGTCTCATCGGGGAAAACGGGAAGGGGATGACGCCAAGGGTTCCCCTTGTGATAGCATCGGATCTCATGATTGCCCAAGGAATAATAGGTCGGAGCGATCTTGGCGCATTCGCGAAGAAATCCGTAGCCGCGAGAATTGGCATTCCGAAGCTCCTCGTCGTCCATCAGATCTCCCGGGATCAGGATCAGGTCGGGAGCTTCTTTTTTGATCCGATCGATGATCTCCCCGTAATCGCAATTGTGAAGATCCGAGGCAACGGCGATCGTTTGGAAAACGTCTGCGCGCGGTGCGGGGATGTGATAATGTGTGGTTTGCATATTCCCCACCTTTCCGTGCTTGTTATGTAGGATCAAAAGCGTAATACCGAGGATCACGGAGCATGTGATCACCGCTCCCGAAAAATCGATCAGGATATCGGTAAATCTTGCGCCTCTGGACGCGGTGAAGCTTTGATGCCATTCATCCGTACAGGCGTAAAGAAAGGTAAACACAAGGGAAGAGATATAGCGCAGAAGCAGGTGTCCCTTCCACGTCAAAAGAAAGAAAAATACCAACGCGCCAAGAGAACCGAACTCGGTCATGTGCGCGATTTTTCGCAGCGGCTTGTTGATCCGTTGAACGATCTCGGTCTGCTCCTCCACGGGCTTTTTATTAAAATCGGGAACGGTATTTTCCGCGACGACCTGAGAGACGGATGTGCTGGTATTGTTCGACGTTGCTCCGTCCTCATTGGAAAAATTGAAGATCAGCAGCATATTCAGAACGATCAAAATACCAAGGATCACTCGCAGAAGCGGAAGCTTGTATTTTTTTATCATGTTCATCATTTTGCCGTACGTAAAATGGCGTGGCGGCAATCCTTTACACTTTCATGATATCATATTTTTTTAAAAAAAGCAAGTATTTTTTTTAAAAGGATCAAAGATACGAAGAATGAGGCAAACAGAAATAGCTTGCCCCATCAGCGTACGTCTTATCCGCAAAAGAGCAAAAGTCCCAAAAGGAGCAGAACGTCGGGATCGTGATCACTGTGCGAAAGCAGAAGGATCAGTCCTAAAATCATCAGCTCGTCAAAGCCCAGACCGTGAGAAAACGGGAACGCGGAGCCGATCTTGCCGAACAGATGCTCAAACGGCTGCAGAAAGGACGGAGACGGTGGCTTTTGAGGGGCGCATGAAGGTGTGGGAGAAGCCGGATGCTCCTCGCACGGCGGTGTTGGAGGGGATGTCGGTGAATGACAAGGCTCGCTTTCCTGCATAGGGCGCGGAGAAAGAGAGAGCGCGTCGGGAGGCGCGCTATGAGGAAGCGGCAGATCTTGTGTATCGTTTGGCGGAAGATCACGGAATGCCCAACCGCTGTAATGATCGGGCAGGCGAATGGGGGATCGTGGACGGTCCTTTGCGCGAGAATACATGATTGATCCCTCCTTTACGTGATCTGCTTGAGCAAAAGCCCAAGCTTTGCGATGCGCAGAATGGCATCCACTGCCTCTTGCCGTTCGTGTGAAAGAAACGGCTTGAGTGCCAATAGCAAACGGTCGCGATCATCCGCGCCGCCCATCTTGCGGTCAGGTGACGCAAGCGGTGCCAAGACCTGCTGCGTCGGAGCGGCCGGGGGAGCTGCGGACGGTGCGGATGCGGAGAGCATGGGCTTCAGCATCGCCATGACCTGCGGCAGCTTTTTCATCAAAGCGGGGTTGGAAAGAACAGCGGAAAGTCCGTCTGCACTTGCGCTTCCCAAAAGTGCGCCGAGCGGATCCTGCAAGGGCGTGTCTTGCGTGGGTGACGGTTGCTCCGATCCGTCCGTTGGAAGGGGAGCGGAGGTGGAAATGCTACCTTCTGTTGACGGGCTTGCGGGAGCGGATGACTGCAGAACCGTCTTGATCCGTTCGATCAGCTCGGGATTGGAAAGCAAGGACGCAAGCGGATCTGCGGCAGGTACACCGCTATTGGGCGGAGATACGTTTTTTTCGTCTTGCATAAGTAGCTCCTTTCGTCAGGATCGGTTTTGACGCCGTTGTTGCTTATAATCATTGTAAACGGCGTTCATGGCTTGAATGTCCGCATCGCTTGCGCTCCCGAGCGCTTGACGGATGCTTTGTACGTTATCGGGATTGAGTCCGAGCTGCGCGGGATCGATCCCCGCATCGTGAGCGATGCCGCGGATCAGCTCGGCAAGTTGCTCGTCGTTCATGGTGAGCAGGCGATCCAACATTCGTTTGTCCAGTTGCATAACGGTTCTCCTTTTTTGTGGTTTATTCTTCGGGAGCAGTATATGTCAGATCGCAAAAATGCGTGCGGTGCGGATGAAAAAGCGTATTGACAACCCCTGCAAACTGTGATACAATGAGACAAACAATATCAGTAAGCGATCACAAGGAGAGACGTATGGGCATTTTGACGTACCAAGGCAAGCGATTTTACATGGACGGCGAACCGTTTGTTGTGATCTCGGGCGCGATCCATTATTTCCGCGTGCCGAGAGAATATTGGAAGGACCGACTTCTCAAGCTCAAGGAATGCGGATTCAACTGCGTGGAGACTTACACCTGTTGGAATCTGCACGAGCCGAAGGAGGGCACGTTTGATTTTTCGGGAATGCTGGACATCGAGGCGTTTATCGACACTGCCGCGGAGCTGGGACTTTATGTCATTCTTCGCCCGGGACCGTACATCTGTGCCGAATGGGATCTCGGCGGTCTCCCCGCGTGGTTGCTGACCGATCCCGATATCGTGCTTCGTTGCTATAACGAGACCTATCTTTCCAAGGTGCGCGCGTACTACCGCGAGCTTCTCGGTCGCATCCGCCCTCGCCTTGCCGTCAACGGCGGAAACATCATCATGCTGCAGGTGGAGAACGAGTACGGAAGCTACGGAAATGATAAGGAATATCTGCGCGCCATTCTGCAGATGTATCGCGAATTTGATGCGGACTGTCTGTTCTTTACGTCCGACGGTCCTTGCTATTCCATGCTGACGGGCGGAACGCTTCCCGAATGCCTCTCGGTTGCGAATTTCGGCTCTCGCGCAGTCGAATACGCCAAGGTCATGGAGGAGGTTCGTCCCGATCAGCCGTATATGTGCGGCGAATATTGGTGCGGCTGGTTCGAGCATTGGGGAGGAGAGGCGCACCACCGTCCCGTTCAGGAGATCGTTTCGGATTTCCGGACGTTTATGGACAACGATTGGTCGATCAACGTCTATATGTTCCACGGAGGTACGAATTTCGGCTTCTGCAACGGCGCGAATTTTTCAAACGGTAAGTATTTGCCGACCGTCACCAGCTACGATTACGGTGCGCTTCTGACCGAGGCGGGCGACAGGACCGAGGCGTATTACCAATTCCGCGACGTTCTGGTCAAGAAATACGGGGATAAGGTTCCCGCCATGACTGCGACGGAGAGCAAAAAGACGGCGTACGGCAAGGTGGTGATGACCGAGCGCGCGGGACTTTTTGAGAACCTTGACCGTATTTCAAAGCCTGTACAGGTCGTCTCTCCGAGGTATATGGAGGACATCGGACAGAGCATGGGCTACGTGCTTTACCGTACCGAGATCAAGGGCCCGACCGACGATTGGGGACTGCAATTTGATGCCATTCGCGACCGCGTGCAGATCTTCGTTGACGGTGAGCATAGGGCAACGCATTATCGCAACGACGAGATCAAGCCCGAGGATCGGATGCATTTGCCGCTGACGTTTGGCGAGACCGTACGCTTGGACGTGCTTGCCGAAAACATGGGACACGTCAACTATGCAAGCAAGCTCTCGGAGAAGAAGGGCGCTGTTGGTATGCGCTTTGAAAATCAATATCACTTCGGTTGGGAAATGTATTCGCTTCCGATGCAGGAGCTTTCGGGGTTGCAATTTTCTCCCGTACGCGAGGATGAAGCTTCCGTGCCCGCATTTTTCAGAGGAACGCTGGAGATCGCGGGAACGCCGAGCGATACCTTCCTTCGTCTTGACGGATGGAAGAAGGGCTTTGTCACGGTCAACGGCTTCAACGTCGGAAGATATTGGGAGATCGGACCCGTTCGGACGATGTATATCCCCGCTCCGATCCTCAAGGTGGGCACAAACGAGATCGTCGTCTTTGAATCGGACGGAACGGAAAGTCTGACTGTCGAGCTTTTGGATCACCCCGAGCTCGGATGAAATAAAAAATGCGCGGACTTGAAAAAAGTCCGCGTGCTTTTTTTGAAAACGGGTAGACAAAACAGGGGGAAAATGCTATAATAGTAATAGTGTCGCGCAGAAGGGAAGTGGAAAAAATGGAGTATCTGATCTTTTCGGATTCACACGGAAACGTGGACGCTCTTCGGCTTGCCGTTTCCCGTCAGATCTCCCCGCCCGCAGGCGTGTTCTTTCTTGGCGACGGCTTGCGAGATCTGGATGGACTGAACGCGCTCGATCCGCAAAAAACGCTGTTTTATCGCGTGTGGGGGAACTGTGATTGGATGTCGGTCCCCAACGCGCCCACCACGGGTGTGACCGCACTGGAGGGGCATACGGTCCTTTTTACGCACGGACATCTTTTTTCGGTCAAAAGCGGTTACGGCGCACTGCTTGCAGAGGCTGCAAGGCGCGGCGCGGACATCGTTCTCTCGGGGCATACGCACGTTCCGCACCTTGAGATCATTCCGATTGGAACCGAGCTTGGCGGAGT
The DNA here is from genome assembly GCA_045593965.1 of Eubacteriales bacterium. GTDB lineage: Bacteria > Bacillota > Clostridia > Oscillospirales > CAG-272 > UMGS1865. The sequence continues at coordinate 9,435 of JAZNXP010000131.1, forward strand.
GACGCTGAACCGTCCGATGTATCTGTTCAACCCGGGAAGCATCGGTTATAATACCGACGGCAAGGGGGCATCCTTCGGAACGCTTCTCATCAAGGGCGAGACCGTTCTGTTTTCTCACGGACGGACCTGAACGTCAAAAAAAGCCGCCGCATCAAGTGCGACAGCTTTTTGAATGGACTGTGTTTATCAGACCGTTTCGGTCAATGCTTCCTCGGATTCCGCAACCAGCGCGGCATCAGCCAATGCTGCTTCGTAAGCGGCGATCACTGCCGACTCCAGCATCCCACGGAACTGTGCGTTGATGGGATGTACGATGTCGCGGTAGGTGTCGTCGGGATTTTTGCGGCTGGGCATAACGATGAAAAACTTATCACGCGCGTTGATGACCTTGATGTCATGAACCGCCAACTGACCGTCGAAGGTGACAGAAATGATCGCCTTCATGGGGCCTTCGTCAAAAAGCTTGCGAACCTTGATATCTGTAATTTGCATTTTTTATTCCTCCGTTTGCAGATATGAATTAAAATTGTTCTGTCTTTATTATAAAAGATTTTTGTGATAATTATTCAATGAAAAACGCATATTTGTGTGAATTTCAAAAGTGATTTGCAACAGTTTTGTCAAAAAATATCCATATTCCGTCACAGAGTTCATTTTTGATTTAAATTGAATTAAAATTCACCAAATTTCGCCAAAAAAGAGAAAGGAGAGCGCTTATGTCGCTGGAAAATACACATTTCGGCTTCGGTCGCATCGGAGAGATGCTCAAGAACTGCCACAGTATTTTTTTCATCGGGATCGGTGGGATCAGCATGTCGGCATTGGCACAGCTCTCCGCAAGAGCGGGCTATCGCGTTGGCGGCTCGGACAGAGGAAAGAGCCGTTTGACGGATGCCTTGGAGCGTCAGGGGATCGAGATCTATATCGGTCATGCAAAAGAACATATTGAAGCATACGATGCGGTAGTATATACGGTCGCGATCGGTGCGGATAACCCCGAATACACGGCGGCAGCGGAGAAGGGGCTTCCCTTGATCTCACGCGCGGATTATCTGGGATATCTGATGATGGCTTATCGCACGCGTGTCGGTATTTCGGGTATGCACGGGAAAAGCACCTGCACGGCGATGTGCTCCGGTATCTTTTTGGAGGCGGGAGACGCAACGGTGCTTTGCGGCGCGGAGATCGACGGGCTTTCGCATTCCTCCTGTCGCATCGGACGGGAAAATGAGCAGATCGTCTTTGAGGCGTGTGAATATATGGACTCCTTCTTGGATTTCAACCCCACGCTTGCCATCGTTCTGAACATTGGAATGGATCACGTGGATTATTTTCACAGCATGGAGCAGATCCGCGCATCCTTTTTGCATTTTGCCGAACGGACGGGAAATAGCGGAACGGTGCTTTATAACCTCGACGATCCCGATTGCGAGCTGGCGATGGCGGAATACGGCGGCAACAAGGTGACCTTCGGCTTGCGTTACGATGCGGAATTCACCGCGCAGAATATCCGTTTTGAAAACGATTGCTCGGTATTTGACTTTTACCGCGGCGAGGAATACGTATGTCATATCCTGCTCCCCGTTTGCGGAAAGCATAACATTTATAATGCCTTGGCGGCGGCGAGCGCGGCGGTGCTTTCGGGGATCGATCCACAGCACATCGTCCACGGACTTGCTGATTTCCACGGCGCCAAGAGACGAATGGAATTCAAGGGGAAGCGCAACGGCGCGATGATCTACGACGATTACGGTCATCATCCCGACGAGATCAAGGCAACGCTTTCGGGGGCAAAGCAGATGGGCTACAGACGCATCTTCTGCGCATATCAGCCGCACACGTACAGTCGCACCGCGGGATTGATGGATGCGTTCTCGACCGCGTTTGAGGATGCCGACCGTGTGTTTATGGTAGATATTTACGCCGCGCGGGAGGAGAACGTGTACGGTGTCAGCTCCGCGCTTCTTGCGGAGCGGATCGGGGACAAGGCGCGGTATTGCGGATCATTTGAAGCAACAGCCAATGCCATTTTAGAGGAAGCGCGCGACGGAGATCTTGTGATCGTGATGGGCGCGGGAGACGTGTTCAAGGTGTTTGACTATCTGTTCCCAATAGAAGAAAAAGATGAATAAAAACTAACAGCGGCGAGGCTTCAAAAGCCTCGCCGTTGTTCTATTATTTTGCTTGTAATTGTTCTGAAAGTCTGTCCGAAAGAGCTGTAAACTGCGCGATGTCAAGCTTCTCGCCGCGCACGGTCGGATCGTGTCCGCAATCCACGATCGCTTGGTTGATCTGCTCGCGGTTCAGTTCCGAAAAGCCCGTGGAAAGCGCGTTGGAAAGTGTTTTTCTGCGTTGACCGAACGCCGCCTTGATCGTGCGGAAGAGCATTGCTTCGCTCCTCGGGCGATACGGCTTTTCCTTGTGCAGCTTGATGCGGATCACCGTGGAATCGACCTTCGGCGCGGGAATAAAGCGGTCTGCGGGAACGTCAAACAGTCGCTCCGTCTCGCCATAGTAAGCAAGTACCGCCGTGATCGCGCCGTAATCCTTGCTTCCCGCCTTGGCGCAAAGCCTGTCCGCGACCTCCTTCTGGATCATGACCGTAATATAATCAAAGGGAAGTCCGCTTTCAAGCAGCTTCATCAGAATGGGCGTGGTGATATAGTAAGGAAGATTTGCGCAGACCGAGACGGGACCTTTTTCAAAATAGGGAGAGAGCAGAGCGTCAAGATCGGTCTGCATTACGTCCTCGTTGATCACGGTCACGTTGTCAAATTCGTCCAGCGTGTATTTGAGAACGGGGATCAGTCCGCGGTCGATCTCAAGCGAGATCACCTCCTTGCGGTAGCGGCAAAGCTCTGCCGTCAGCGTACCGATGCCGGGACCGATCTCAAGAATGGTGCTGTTTTCGTCCGTGCAGCATTCGTCGGCGATGCTTTCCACGACCGATCGGTCGGTCAGGAAGTTTTGTCCGAATTCCTTGCGGAAGGTCAGATGAAACATCGCCATGAGCTGCTTGACGGTTTTATAGTCGCATAAATTCATATCGGGATACCTCAGACGTCGATGTCTTTCATATAGCGGTCGCCGTTTTCGGTGATGAACTTCTTTCTTGCGGGGAGATTGTCGCCAAGGAGCGTATCAAAGATGATCTCCGTCGCGGCGGCATCCGCGGGGGATACCGAGATCAGGCGGCGTGTTGCGGGATTCATGGTCGTTTGCCACATCATTTCGGGCTCGTTTTCGCCAAGTCCCTTGGAGCGTTGAAGCGTGTACTTCTTGCTTCCCAGCTTCTTGAGGATCTCCGCTTTTTCAAATTCATCGTACGCGAACAGCGTTTCGTCCTTCGTTGTGATCTCAAACAGGGGAGACTCCGCGATAAAGACCTTATGCTTTTCCAACAGAGTGGGGAGCAGACGGTAGAAGAGGGTGAGCAGAAGCGTGCGGATCTGGAAGCCGTCCTCGTCCGCATCGGTGCAGATGATGATCTTGGACCAACGCAGATTGTCGAGATTGAACGCGCTCAGGTCGTTCTGCTTTTTGCTCTTGATCTCCACGCCGCAGCCAATGACCTTGAGCAGATCGGTGATGATCTCGCTCTTGAAGATCTTGTCATAGTCGCTCTTTAAACAGTTGAGCGTTTTGCCGCGAACAGGGATGATGGCTTGGAATTCCGCGTCACGTCCGAGCTTACAGGATGTCAGAGCCGAGTCTCCCTCCACGATATAAAGCTCCGCGACGTTGGGATCCTTGGAGCGGCAGTTGACAAATTTTTCCACGCGGTTTGCCACGTCGATCGTACCCGAAAGCTTCTTCTTGACGTCAATTCTTGCTTTTTCCGCGGTTTCACGGCTGTGCTTGTTAACAAGCACCTGATTTGCGAACAGCTCCGCCGCTTTGGGATTTTCGATGAAATAGATCTCCAGCTGACGGCGCATAAATTCGTTGAGTGTGTCGCAGATGAAGGTGTTATTGATCGCCTTCTTGGTCTGGTTCTCATAGGACGTCTGCGTGGAGAAGCTGTTGATGACCAGCACCAGGCAGTCCGCGATGTCGGGGAAGGTGACCTTGCTCTCGTTCTTGGTATAGCGGTTGTTCGCCTTGAGATACTTGTCCACGGCATAGGTGAACGCAAGGCGCACAGCACGGTCGGGAGAACCGCCGTATTCCAGATAGCTGGAGTTATGGTAGTATTCCAACGTGCTGACCGTGTTGGAGACACAGAAGGAGATGTCTGCCTTGAATTTATAATCGTCCTTGTCCTCGCGGTCGCGTCCCTGCGACTCCATGTGCCAGAGCACGGGAGCGGTCAGAGCCGCTTCTCCAACGAGCTCGCCGATATAGTCGGAGATGCCGTTTTCGTAGAGAAACTTTTCTTCCGTGAAGGTCTTGTCCTCCTGCTCGATGCGAAGGAAGAAGCCGATGCCCGCGTTGACGACCGACTGACGGTGCATCACGTCACGGAAAAATTCGTGGGGAATGTTGATGTCGGTAAACACCTCAAGGTCGGGACGCCAATGCACAGTCGTACCCGTGCGCTTTTCCTTCGGCGTCAGCTTTCTTTCCTCCAATTCGCTCACGGGCTCGCCCTTTTGGAAGCGGATGCTGCGCTCGGTGCTTCCGTCATAGGACTTGACGGTCATGAATTCCGAGCTGCACTGCGTCGCGCACGCGCCCAGACCGTTCAGACCGAGGGAATATTCATAAGCCGATCCGTCATTGTTATTATCGTATTTACCGCCTGCGTAAAGCTCACAGTAGATCAAATCCCAGTTCCAGCGTCCCTCGGCTTCATTCCAACCGAGCGGAACGCCGCGTCCGTGGTCATCCACCATAATGCTTTTATCGGCAAAGACGGTGACGAAGATCTCGTTTCCGTGTCCCTCTCTTGCTTCGTCAACGGCGTTGGAGAGGATCTCAAAAAAGGAGTGCTGACAGCCCTCAAGACCGTCCGAGCCGAAAATGACGGCGGGACGCTTACGGACACGGTCAGCGCCCTTGAGTGCTTTGATGCTTTGGTCGTTATATTGCTGTTCTTTCGTTTTCTTTTCTGCCATGAAACAGGGAAGCTCCTTTCTCTTCTGAAGGATTTTTCTCTTGAAATTATTACTTCTTATATTATAACAGATAATTTTGATTTTGAAAAGGGGCTTGAGGGCTTTTTTTGTAAAAAAATGATTTTTTCGGCGGTTTCTATTGCAACTTTGAAGAAAATGTAATATAATATATTATGTATTACTGTCAGTATGATAAGGGGGTGCGGCTTTGAACGCAACGGAATGGAAAAAGCGGCTGCACGGCACGACCTGCGCGGTCGTTGGCTTGGGGGTTTCAAACCGTCCTCTGATCGATTTTTTGCTTGATCTCGGCGCGCGCGTGGTCGCTTTTGACGAAAAGGACCGTGAAAAACTCGGCGCATTGGCAGACGCGCTTGAAGCAAAAGGAGTCGAGCTGTTTTTGGGCAAGGATGCGTTGGAGCATCTGAAGGGAGAGGTCATTTTTCGCTCCCCCGGATTTCGCCCCGATCTGCCCGTGTTTTTACGTGCGATCGAAAACGGCGCGATCCTGACGTCCGAGACCGAGCTGTTCATGGATATGACGCCCGCTCGCGTGATCGGCATTACGGGCAGTGACGGCAAGACCACAACAACAACGCTGACCCATCTTCTGCTCCGAGAGGAAGCGAAAAGAAGGGGGGATTTTTCCGTGTTTGTCGGCGGAAATATCGGTACGCCCCTGCTTCCGCAAATGGCGCAAATGAGGGAAGGGGACATTGCCGTGGCGGAGCTTTCCAGCTTTCAGCTGCAGAGCTTCCAACGCTCACCCGCGATCGCGGCGATCACCAATCTTTCTCCCAATCACCTGAATTGGCATACCGATATGGAAGAGTATATACAGGCAAAAACCAATATTTACCGTCATGCTCCGAATACAGATCTGGTACTCAATGCGGAAAATAAGGAAAGCATCAAACTCGGACGCGCGTTGCGTGAAGATCGCCGCGTGACGTGGTTTTCTTCAAGGCGTCGTTCCTTTGCGGAATTTGACGGAGTCCTTCGGACAGAGGATCGCGCGGTGTACGTGCATGACGGATGGATCGTACAACACGATGGGATGAAGGAAAAAGTGCTTCTTCACGCCGACTCGATCATTCTGCCGGGGGTACACAATCTGGAAAACTACATGACCGCATTGGCGTTGACCTCGGACGTTGTTTCCCGCGAGAGTGCGGAGACGGTTGCCTCGAGCTTTCAGGGGGTGAAGCATCGTCTGGAGCGTGTGCGGATCTTTGAGGGTGTGACCTATTATAACAGTTCCATTGATTCCACGCCCACGCGGACTGCGGCGGCACTCTCGGCATTGAAGGAAATGCCGATCGTGATCTGCGGCGGATATGACAAGCACGTGCCGTTTGAGCCGTTGGCGAAAGCCCTTTGCGAGCGCGCGAAGGCAGTGGTGCTGACGGGTATGACGGCAGAAAAGATCAACGAAGTCATACAGAACGAGGCGCGCGTTCGGCGCGGTGAGCTGACGGTGTACCGCGAGGCGGACTTTGCGGATGCTGTCAGGCGCGCGAGAGCGATCGCGAAGGAGGGGGACACGGTGTTGCTTTCCCCCGCTTGCGCAAGCTTCGACGCGTTTGATAATTTTGAGCAAAGAGGGGAGACCTTCTGCCGCATCGTAAACAGCTTTGAGTAAGAAAAAACACAGAGACAAGGAGAAACAGAATATGGATCAAAATCAACAACAGTTTCAGGAGCAATATTATCAGCAACCGCCCGTTGTGAAGAACGCGGCGTATTTCCGCGCTCGCGCAAGAGAGGCACTGAAGAACAAATTCTGGATCGCGGTGCTTGCCGTATTTTTGGCGACGCTTCTCGGAGCGACCATGCTTTCAAGCAGCGGGGTTTTCAATGTGAATTTGAAAGTGAATATTAATCTTGACGAGGAGTCTGTGAAAGAACTGACGGACAGCTTCACGGTCAACGGAGGGCTCGTATCTTCGGATGAGGCAATCCAAAATCTGGGAAATATCTCTCCGCTTATCGCCTTCGGCATTGCTTATGCTATGCTCTTTTCCTTTTTGTTTGCGGCACTTTCCTTCTTGCTTGGATCCGTGATCACGATCGGCTATCAGAAATTCAATCTGGATCTGATCGACGGAAAGCCTGCGCTGATCAAAACGGTGTTTTCCTATTTCCCGTTGTTTGGTAAGGCACTTGGATTGAAATTCATGTATCTTTTGATCATGGTGTTATCATCTGTGCCGATGCTGATCGGAGGCGCGGTCACGGTTGCGATTTCGGGAGGATTTACGCAATTGGCGCAAACGTTGTTGAATTTGCTTCGCTCGATTATGACCGAGAATTCCGCAGATGCTTTTGGAAGCTTCTATCTTCTTACTTTGCCCCTCGCGATCGGTATGGTGGCGAGTGCGGTGCTTTCGGTCATTTTGCAGTACCGTTACATCTTTTCCTTTACCATTCTTGCGGAATATCCGCAGATCGGTGTGATGGATGCGCTTCGCAGCTCGGCATCTTTGACGAAGGGACACAAATGGAAGCTTTTCTGCCTGCAAATGAGCTTCATCGGATGGTTCATCCTTATGGGCGTGATCACGGTCTTTACGTTTGGCTTGGGCGCGCTCCTGATCTATCCGCTCATGGCATATCAAAACGCGGCTTGCACGGCGTTTTACGATGAGATCGCCAACAGAAGCGCGGCAAAGGAAACCGAATTCCCGAGCATCAATCCCGATGACTACAATCCCGATCAGACCCCCTCGGATACGTCCGCCTATGCGTACGGCGGCGCATCCTATGCGGTGAAGGAATGGAAATTCCCCGACGATAAGGAAATCAAAGCAGAAGAAAAGACAGAAGAAAAGACTTCCGACGTGCAGAACGAAACGCTTGAGGGAACGTCGGACGGAGAGGAAACAGACCAATGATATTTTCGGATAAGATCAATACGCTTGCCATGGAGGCAGAGGAAAAGCTGGCTCCGATCTTTGATCGCATCGACCGCGTGTCGTATGAAAACACCAATAAGGTGATGGACGCCTTCCGTGAGCACCGCGTGAGTGACACGATGTTTCATTCCACCAGCGGCTATGGCT
>JAZNXP010000132.1:0-6497 GCA_045593965.1 Eubacteriales bacterium
AATCAACTGCTTTCCATGATGCCCCAAGCGGAAACCCCCGCGCATACCGAGGGCTACGAGGGCTTCTATCACGTTCACACCCTTCGCGGCTCGGAAAGCGAAGCCGAGATCGGCATGATCATTCGTGATCATGACACGGAGAAGTTTCAAGCGAGAAAGGCCTTCATGGAAAAGCTGGTGACCTATCTCAATTCCGAATGGGGAGAGGGAAGCTTCACGCTCACCCTCAAGGACAGCTACTACAATATGAAGGAAAAGATCCTTCCGCACATGGAGCTGATCGAGAATGCCAAGGCAGCGATGCTTTCGGTCGGTGTTGAGCCGATCGTCATGCCCATCCGCGGCGGCATGGACGGCGCGCGACTCTCCTACGAGGGTCTGCCGTGTCCCAATCTTTCCACGGGCGGCGCAAACTTCCACGGCGTTCATGAATTCATTCCCGTGAACTCCATGCGCAAAATGGTAGAGGTGCTTGTCTGCCTGATGAAGCAGTAACCGTTCATCACGGAACGTCGGGGACGCCGTTTTCAACAAGGTTGATGAGGTCTGATGCTTTATCGGATCGTTTTAAATTAGAGAAGGAGAAAGATGAAAAAGAAGAAACTGTTTCTTGCTCTTGCGTGGGGCTTGTTTGGAATATACTGCTTACTGTTGATCAAGCTTTTGTTTTTGGATTATCATCACGTCGGCGGAGGTGGGTTTGGACAATATTTGTCCACCCACGTCAATCTCATTCCGTTCAAGACCGTGTTTGATTACATATCGCGGCTGATGCAAAACAGCATTAACGTCAGCACCGTGGTTGTGAATTTGGTTGGAAATCTCATTCTGTTTTTGCCCATGGGAGCCTTTTTGCCCGTTCTCGTTCCGAAAATGCGTACGTTTTGGAAAACGGTACTGTCGGTTGCCATCCTTGTTCTTGCGGTGGAATGCCTGCAGCTTCTTCTGCGACTCGGAAGCTTTGACGTTGACGATCTGATCTTCAACGTCGGCGGGGCAATGATCGGATATGCGTTCACAAAAATTCCGTTCGTTCGGATCTTACTTCAAAAAATGGAGCTGCTATAAAAAGAACCGCGCAAAGCGTTTTTTGCTTTGCGCGATTCTTTTTTTTATAAAATTTCAAAGTGCTTTCTCTCACTCCGAATGATCCCTTCCTTGATCATTTTTCCGATCTCGACGGAAAGTCCGCTGCGTTCGACCTCAAGGTAGTCGGCAAGCTCCTGACGGTTATAGGGAATTTCAAACGTCGCGCTGTTTGCTTCCTTTGCCTGCATGGCGAGGTACGCGAGCAGCTTTTCTCTTGTGGTGCGCTTGGACGTGATCTCGATGCGCTTATGGAAGAGAATGGTTTTGGTCGCGAGATCCTTCATCAAATTGAAGATCAATTGCTGATGAAAGCCGCAGTTGTTGGAGCAGGTGTGCAGGATGTGCGCGCAATCAATGAGCATGACCTCGCTCGGCTCGTTCGCGATCACACTCACGGGAAGCTCCCTCACCTCCGCGCACGCAAACGCCTCGGCAAAGACCTCGCTTTGCTTCAGATTTCCAAGAATACTGCGGTTGCCGAAATAATCCACCTGCGTGATCTGCACCGAGCCCGAAAGCACGATGCCGATGTATTTTGCGGGAGAGCCTTGCGGAAATACGGTATATTTCTTATCCAGCGCGATCGTCCTTGCTCCGAGACAGGAGAGCATTTTCAAGAGATGATCCTCTTCGATGCGGTCAAATAAGGCGCATTTTTTTAAAATTTTCAGATATTTTTTCAACTTTTTCTCCTTTTTGTTGAAAATTCAACAGAAATCATACCTTGATTATACTATAATAGAGTCAGAAAATCAAGGGGGTAACCAAAATGAAATTCGCTTTTTTTGACGCCAAGCCCTACGACAAGCCGTCCTTTGATCGGTTTGGCGCGGAGAACGGCTTGAAATTCAAATATTTCGAGACCAAGCTTAACGAGGACACGGTCGATCTGGCGCACGGCTTTGACGGCGTGTGTGTATTCGTCAACGATACGGTCAATGCCGCGGTCATCGACCGATTGTGCGAAATGGGTGTCAAGGTCGTAGCCCTTCGGTGCGCGGGCTTTAACAACGTGGATATGAAGCACGCCTTCGGACGCATTCACGTGTTGCGCGTTCCCGCATATTCACCCTATGCGGTTGCCGAGCACACCATGGCGATGCTTCTGACCTCGATCCGCCGCATCCACAAGGCGTATATCCGCACGCGCGACTTCAATTTCAGCCTTGCGGGAATGACGGGCTTCGATCTGCACGGCAAGACGGTCGGTGTGATCGGTACGGGACGCATCGGTCGCGTGTTCATCGATATCTGCCGCGGCTTTGGCATGAAGATCCTTGCCTACGATAAATTTCCCGCGGCGGGGCTTGATAACGGTGACACGGTTCGCTACGTCGAGCTTGATGAGCTGTTTGCCAAGAGTGACATCATTTCTCTGCATTGTCCTCTGACCGAGGAGACCTATCACGTCATCGACGGCGATGCGTTGGAAAAATGCAAGAAGGGCGTTGTGATCCTGAATACCTCGCGCGGCGCGTTGGTGGATGCCGAGGCGTTGCTTGCGGGCATCAAATCCCGAAAGGTCGGCGCGGCGTGTCTTGACGTCTACGAGGAGGAGTCGGAGTTCTTCTTCGAGGACTTCTCGGGACACATTCTGGAGGATGACGTGTTGGCGCGTCTGATCTCCATGCCCAACGTGATCGTGACATCACATCAGGCGTTTCTGACGGAGGAGGCACTTTCGAACATCGCGCAGACAACGGTTGAAAACATCGTTCAGATGCTGGAAAACGGGGAATGTCCCAACGAGCTTTGCTACCGAGGCGGAAGTGCCGAGGATTGCAAATGCGGAAAATGCTTTTAAAGGAGAAACTATATGATCCGAAAAATCATCAAGATCGATAGAGAAAAATGCAACGGCTGCGGCTTGTGCGTATCTGCCTGTCACGAGGGCGCGATCGAGCTGATCGATGAAAAGGCAACTCTGACGCGAGAGGACTATTGCGACGGCTTGGGAGACTGTCTCCCCGCGTGTCCGACGGGCGCGATCACCTTTGAAGAAAGAGAAGCGCCCGCGTATGACGAGGAAGCCGTCCGTCGGGCGAAGCTGCAGAAGCACGGTGTCAAGCTTCCGTGCGGCTGTCCCGGGACGCAGTCCAAGGCACTCAAAAGAGAGGCTTGCGAGGCTCCGAGCGCGGCAAAGGGAAGCGTGAGCAGCCAATTGATGCAATGGCCCTGCCAGATCAAGCTCGTTCCGATCAACGCGCCTTATTTTGACGGCGCAAATCTCCTCATCACGGCGGATTGTACGGCGTATGCTTACGGCAGCTTCCATCAGGATTTTATCCGCAATCACATCACGCTCATCGGTTGCCCCAAGCTGGACGAGGGGGATTACGCCGAAAAGCTGACGCAGATCATTTCGAACAACAACATCAAAAGCGTCAAGGTCGTGCGCATGGAGGTTCCTTGCTGCGGCGGCATCGAGAATGCGGTCAAGCGCGCGCTGATGGCGAGCGGAAAATTCATTCCGTGGCAGGTCGTGACGGTCTCCACGGACGGAAAAATTTTGGAATAAGCTTCCAAAGGTCTTGATAAAATAAGAATATTGTGGTAAAATAACATTAAAAGCCAATGAATGGCGGATGAGGTGCGCGAAAAGGAGAGATACATCATGCTTGGCATCATGACAAGTGAAGAATTTGACGCGGTGTTTCGCATTATGGAGCAAAGCTTTCCGACCGACGAGCGCAGACCGAAGGAGGAGCAGAGAGCACTTCTGAACAATCCGCGATATACCGTGTTTGTTCGTCGGGACGGAGAGAGAGTCGCCGCATTGATTGCGGTCTGGCGGTTTGAAGGGTTCTGCTTCATCGAGCATTTTGCCGTTGAAGAGACTTACCGAAACAGCGGCATTGGCGGTCGGATGCTGACCGAGCTGGCGGCACTTGTGAAGTGTCCGTTGTGCCTTGAGGTCGAGCCGCCCGAGGATGCGCTTACCAAGCGGCGCGTCGGCTTTTATGAGCGACACGGCTTTTCGCTCAATCCGTATCCCTATGTTCAACCGCCCATTTCGAAGGGCAAAAACACGATTCCCTTGGTGCTGATGTCATCGAACGGAGTGCTGACGGAAGCGCAATTTCAAAGGATCAAAGCGGTGCTTTACCGCGAGGTATATCAAATTCAGAACGAACGCATCACGGAGGAAGATGTTATATGAAGATCACGAACGATATCAGATACGTAGGTGTCAACGACCATCAGGTCGATCTGTTTGAGGGACAGTACGACGTTCCCAACGGAATGTCCTATAATTCCTACGTCATTCTTGACGAAAAGGTCGCCGTTATGGACACGGTGGACGCGAATTTCACGCATGAGTGGCTGGATAACATTCAGAACACGCTCGGCACTCGCAGTCCCGATTATCTTGTGGTTCACCACATGGAGCCCGATCACTCGGCGAATATTTTCAACTTTACCAAGGCGTACCCGAACGCGAAGATCGTTTCTTCCGCAAAGGCGTTCGTGATGATGAAGAACTTTTTCGGCACGGATTTTGCCGAGAAGCAGATCGTGGTCGGAGAAGGGGACACGCTCACTCTGGGTAAGCATACCCTGACCTTCGTCACCGCTCCCATGGTGCATTGGCCCGAGGTCATCGTGTCCTATGACAGCACCGATAAGGTTCTGTTCTCCGCCGACGGCTTTGGAAAATTCGGCGCGCTTGACGTCGAGGAGGACTGGGCGTGCGAGGCGAGACGGTATTATATCGGCATCGTCGGCAAATACGGCGTACAGGTACAAAACCTGCTCAAGAAAGCGGCAGGCTTGGATATTGAGATCATCTGTCCGCTCCACGGCCCCGTTCTGAATGAAAACCTTGGATACTATCTCAATCTTTACAACACCTGGTCGAGCTATCAGCCCGAGGAGGAAGGCATCGTGATCGCCTATACCTCGGTCTACGGCAACACCAAGAAGGCAGTCATGCAGCTTGCCGAAAAGCTGAAGGCAAACGGATGTCCCAAGGTCGTTGTCAACGATCTTGCAAGATGCGATATGGCGGAGGCGGTCGAGGACGCGTTCCGTTACAGCAAACTCGTCCTTGCGACCACCACCTATAACGCCGAGATCTTCCCGTTCATGCGTGAGTTCATCAATCATTTGGTGGAGCGCAATTACAGCAACCGCACCGTGGCCCTGATCGAGAACGGAAGCTGGGCGCCTCTGGCGGCAAAGGTCATGCGCGGAATGCTGGAAAAATGCAAGCATCTGACCTTCACCGATACCACCGTGCGCATTCTTTCCGCGCTCAACGAGGAGAGCAAGGCGCAGCTGGACGCTCTCACCGAGGAGCTTTGCCGCGAGTATCTCGCACAGCAGGATTCCACGGCGAACAAGAATGATCTGACCGCACTCTTCAACATCGGTTACGGCTTGTACGTCGTTACCTGCCATGACGGAAAGAAGGACAACGGTCTGATCGTCAACACCGTCACGCAGGTCACAAACACCCCCAACCGCCTTGCCGTGACGATCAATAAGGAAAATTACTCCCACCACGTCATCAAGCAGTCGGGCAAGATGAACATCAACTGTCTGACCGAGGACGCGCCGTTTGCGGTGTTTGAAAAATTCGGCTTTGTGAGCGGACGGAACGTGGATAAGTTTGCGGACTGCGAGCCGCTCCGTTCGGACAACGGTCTGGTATTCTTACCCAGATATATCAATTCCTTCATGTCACTCAAGGTTGAGCAATACGTGGATCTTGGCACGCACGGAATGTTCATCTGCTCGATCACCGAGGCAAGAGTGATCTCGGACAGAGAGACTATGACCTACGCATACTATCACAGCAACGTCAAGCCCAAGCCCGAGACCGAGGGAAAGAAGGGCTACGTCTGCAAGATCTGCGGCTATGTCTACGAGGGCGAGGAGCTTCCCGAGGATTTCATCTGCCCGCTTTGCAAGCACGGCGCGGCTGATTTCGAAGAGATCAAATAAAAAATAAGAATATAAGGAGAATTTGAAACATGTTGAACGCAAAGGTACACGAGCTGCTCAATCAGCAGATCAACAAAGAGTTTTATTCCGCTTATCTCTATCTTGATTTTTCCAATTATTTCAAGGCAAAGGGACTTGACGGCTTTGCCAACTGGTATATGATCCAGGCGCAGGAGGAAAGAGATCACGCAATGCTGTTCTATACCTACCTGCAAAACGAAAATATGCCCGTCACCCTGGATGCCATCGCAAAGCCCGACAAGGTGTTCAGTGCTCACATGGACGTGCTGAAGGCAGGCTTGGAGCATGAGGAATACGTCACGTCTCTGATCAACGACATCTACGGCGCGGCTTACGACGTCAGAGATTTCCGCACCATGCAGTTCCTTGACTGGTTCGTCAAGGAGCAGGGTGAGGAGGAGACCAACGCAAACGATCTGATCTCCAAGATGGAGCTGTTC
>JAZNXP010000133.1:0-3278 GCA_045593965.1 Eubacteriales bacterium
AGCCATGTCGTTCTGTGAGCCAAGGAGTTGCAACCTAGAGTTGTCTTCCTAAGACCGCTTGGCCTCCGACTTTCAAACGCCCGAAGATCCACTTTTCCACATAGTTTCCCACACCTGTGGAAAACCTGTGTAAAATCACAAGCAGAATCCGTGTCGGGGTGTGGAGATCGCGGACGGAAAGCGTTGTGCGCAAAGAGGAGACGGGGTGTTGGCACGGTTTGGCACAAAAATCGGGAAAACTCGGAAAAGCGACGTAAAAAGGCGGTCGCGGAGGACTTTTCCACAGGTGCCATGATGTGGAAAAATCCTCGGAGTGTGCCACGGGATGACAGGTCGTGCCACACGCAAGGCAAAAAAACATTCCAAACGCGCCAAAGTGCGCAGAATCCACGGGAATGTCCACAGGTTTTGAGGGTATTTTCAACAGGAAACACGGAATTGCAAAAGGCGAAAACCGTTGTGCCGTAAGGCGTTTTGAAGTTTCCCACAGCGAATTCGCCCCTCTACTATTACTACGAAATATATAATTCTATCTATATATCTATCCGTCTTTGCGCAAGAGCGCGGAGATGGGATCAAAAAAACACGCCAAAGCGTGCCATGCGAACGCGGGGAACCAAGCATGGCGCACGGCGGCGGAAGGAAAGGAAATAACCATTATGAAAATCGTATTCAACCGCCAAGCCATCAGCGATGCGATCGCGCCCCTGATGTGTGCCGTTTCGACCAAGGCGACCCAGCAGGCAGCAGAAGGAATTTTACTGGATGCGCGTGAGGATCAGACGTGTCTGATGACGACGTTCGACCTGGAAAAGGGTATGCGTCTTTCCGTCACGGCACAGGTAGACGAGCCCGGAATCGCGATCATCAACGCGCAAAAGTTCCAGCAGACGCTCCGCGTTATGGAAGGAGAATTCGTAACGCTGACCGTGGACGAAAATTACAAGGCGTGTATTTCCAGCGGCAAGTCCAACCACAAGATGAACGCGCTGGCGGGAAGCGAATATCCCAACGTCCCGAATCTGGTAACGCCCGACGGCTTCGTGATCGGACAGGCGATCCTGCGCGCGATGCTGGGCAAGGTCATGTACGCAATGGCGACCAACGATCAGCGTCCCGTTCTGAACGGATGCTATTGCAAGGTCTGCGAGGGCAAGCTGACGATGGTGTCCTGCGATAGCTTCAAGCTGGCAAAGAGCGTGGCAAGCGCGGACATTGAGAACAAGAACGAGGACAACAGCGCGCTGAATTTCTCGTTCATTATTCCGACCAAGACGGTCAATGAGCTCTATAAGCTGCTCAAGGATGACGAACGCGAGAGCGTCCGCATCTATCTGACCAGAAGAACGATCGTGTTCAACATTGGGGACATGACCTTCTTCTCACGCCTGATCGAGGGACAGTATATCGAATACGACCGCATCATTCTCAAGACGCACCGCATTTTCGCGATCGCGGACAGAGACGCGCTGATCTCGGCACTCGAGCGCGCTGCACTGATCACCGAGGAGAAGGTTGCGGGAAGCGTCCGCTCGCACGTCAAGCTGTTGTTTGAGGATCATCTGCTCAAGGTGTCCGCAGTCTCGGCAATGGGAAGCACCTATGACGAGCTGGAGGTCGACCACGAGGGTGACGATCTGCTCATCGCGTTCAACAACCGTTATCTGATCGACAGCCTTCGCGCGTGCAACGCGGAGAAGGTGCGCATCTCCATGACGAGCGCGCTGACGAGCATCAACATCGAGCCCGCGGCGGCAGAGGAAGGGGACGACGAGGAGCTGTTCATGCTTCTTCCCGTCCGCATGAAGGAATAATTCCGAGAGATGGAATGCAATCGGATCAGGATCCGCAATTTTCGGAACATCGAGGAAGCGGACGTCGCGTTTGACGGCGGGGTGAACATTCTGCTGGGCGCGAACGCGCAGGGAAAGACCAATCTGCTCGAGGCCATTCGCTTTGCCGCGCTGGGCAAGAGCTTTCGCACGCCGCACGAGGAGGATCTGTTCCGCTTCGGGACGGATTTTTGCGAGATCAGCATGGATTTTTCGGACTCGGTACGGCGGCAGAACATCACGGTTCGGATGATGAAGGGGAAGCGGCGGCAAATGGAGCACAATCACGTCAAGGTGTCCAAAATTTCGGACATCGTGGGCGCGTTCCGCACCGTTCTGTTTTGTCCCGAGCATCTGTCCCTGATCAAGGATGGACCTGCGCAACGGCGCAACTATCTGGACGTTGCGCTCTCGCAGCTCTATCCCGTATATCTCAAAACGTTACAACGATATAACCAGATACTCAAGCAACGCAATTCGCTCATCCGAACGGCGCAGGACGATCCGCGCACCTTCCGTGAGACGATCGAATTCTGGTCACGCCAGCTTGCGCACGAGGGAGCGATCCTTGCGCGGTATCGGTATGACTATCTGCTTCGGGCGCAGGAGCACATTTCTCTGTTTTTCTCGGAAATGACGGGGGAGAGAGAGATCCCGTACGCGGTCTATGACGGCTCGGCGGGGCTGGAAGAGGACGCATACGCGGACGTTGGCGCGATCGAAGCGAGATACTGCGAGCTTCTCACCACGCGTCACGAGCGCGAAATCGGAGCGGGAAGCACGCTCTGGGGCGCGCATAAGGATGATATCGACATCCGCATCAACGATCGCTCCGCGCGGATGTTTGCGTCGCAAGGACAGCAACGCTCCCTGGCACTTGCAATGAAGCTTGCCGAGGGCGAGGTCTGCGCCACCGTGTGCGGCGAGAAGCCCGTCTTTCTGTTTGACGACGTCTTTTCCGAGTTGGATAGCTCGCGCCGCGCGTACCTCTCGTCCAAAATGACCGACCGACAGGTCATCATGACCACCTGCGAGCACGACGGCATCGCGGGCGGTAAGGTGATCACTGTTGAGAATGGGGTTTATTCGGGAAGTTAGTTTGAAAGGTTTTTTTCAGGGAAAACTTTTTGGAAAAAGTTTTCCCCGAACCCCTTTCAAAAACTTTCACGGCATGGGTGTTGCTACCCTTGGCAAGCTTGCGCGAACACACCGCTTCCGTCGGTGGGTAGCAAGTGAAAGTTTTTACGAAAGTTGATAGTAACAGTCCCTTTGGTCAGTTGGTTTACTGCATGGGGAAGTCTTGATCACGGTTCGTCAGATTTGCTCCCGCGAGCATTTTGGTACCGTCACCCAAAATGCTCCATTATAGTTCATTTGATCCACCGTGGGGCTTTGCCGAAGTAAACGGCTGTTCGCCAAAGTACGAAATCTCATATAACCTGTAGG
>JAZNXP010000134.1:0-11739 GCA_045593965.1 Eubacteriales bacterium
GCACCGACGGATGGAGCCGCTATGATGGAAAACAATCTTTTGACCAATCTTTGTACATACGAGCATCTGCACCTTGATCAGCCGTGGTGGAATTCGAGTGCGGATACCTTCAGGATCGATAACCGCCTTTATTTTGCCGCATCCGATTATTCTCTCATGGGGCAGGGGCTTACCGGCTTAATCTATAACCGAGATCTGTTCAGGCAGGAAGGGTTGGATAAGCTTTACGACATTGATCAGTTGGTTTGGGATAAGGAGTGGACAATCTCCCTTCTTCGCGAGATCGCGATGAAATACGGCAAGGATACGGACGGTGATATTGCCACGCTCGGCGGCACGTACGGTATGATTTTCCAAAGCTATCATACGAATGCATATTATTGGTCGATGGGAGGCACGGTTGTTTCCAAGGGTCAGAATGATGAATATTTTCTTTCCATAGATGCGGATTACGCGCAAAATATGGGAAATGCGCTGTGTGAATTGGTTTACAACAGCGAAAAAAAGGTATATACCATGCCAAGGGTTTCTTGGAAACACTTCGAGAAGAGTGAGGGCTGGAAGTATTACAAGCAGGGAACAACGATGTTTATCTCCGTTGAGCTTGGCGCGCTTGGCGTGCTTGCAAACAGCATACATTCCGTCCCGTTTGACATCGGCTTTGCACCATTGCCCATGTTGTCGGATACAAACCAAAACGATTATTATTCCCTTCGTGGAAACGGCTTTTTCATGATCCCTAAAAAGGCGATCAATTCCGTTCGCAGCAGCGTTCTTCTGGAAGCACTCAGTATTGAAAGCTACGCTAAGATCCGTCCCAATCTTATCAAATATACGCTTTGGGGTCGCGAGGGAAATCCCGAATATGAGAAGGACAGCGCAATGCTGGAGCTGATTCACGGAAGCGTGACGTACGATCTTGGATATACGTGGAGCCATGGCGGCTCGAGCAGTATCCTGCAAATGGTCGTTGATGATGGAGATACCGCTATCAAAAGCTTGATTTCGGGAAGATGGAGAGAGATGAGTGAGACCCTTGATTATATCGCAAACATCAGAAACGGACAATACGATTGATCCCCGAACGCTCATGTTCGGTGCGTTAAACGCATACGTTTTACTTTGACAAAACATTCAATCAAACACAACGCGCGGATGCTTGATGCATCCGCGCGTTGTTGCGTTATTTGTTGATGATGGTAATGCCCGAGGGAGCGATGCCCGTTTGCTCGTAAACAATGGCGTTGATCTGTGCGAGCTGTGCCGCTTGAAGCTCATCCGCGCTGACAACGATGCAGGCGGTGTCGCCGTTCAGAACCGCGACGCATTGCTCAAAGCCCTTGGCAGTGATCAGGGATTCAATGTTGGCTTCCTTCTGGATCTCGTCGGCGATCGCGGAAATGTCGGCAAGTGCTTCGTTGCGGAGCGTTTCGTCAGCCTCTACGTTGTCAACAACGGCTTGCAGCACCTCAAGTGCCTCGTCTCTTGCTTTTTGACGGTTGATCTGCGTTGCGGAGAAATAGGTGTTTGCGGAATCCGCGCCCGCATTCGTTGCGGTATCACCCGTTCCGTTGTTCAGATCTCCCGAAATGTTGCCGCTGGGCTGATCGTAACCGTCGTATCCATCCTTACCCGCATTGGAAAAAAGCACCCAGTTGAGAAGCACTGCGGCGCCGATCAGAAGCACGGAGCAAGCAATGATGATATTTCTCTTTCCGATCTTCGAAAGAATCGTTTGCACCTTGTTCTGCTTTTTGACCTCGCAAAGGGCAGTGGTTTGTTGTTTCATGAGTAGATCCTCCTTGTGTTTTTGTTGCTATACTCTATGAGAAAATCAAACAGAATATGCTTGTGTCTTGGGGTTTGTGCGCAAATTTTCTATTTTGCCTGTGTGATGTGGATGCGGTTGCTCGGAACGCGGAAGGTTGCGCTGAGCAGCTCGATCAGCTCCTCGCGTACGGTCGCGTTTTCCGCGCCTTGACAAACCACGCCGATCCCCGCAATGTCGGGCGCGTTGCGGGAAAGGAACAGTGCCTGCGCCGAGGAACCGTTCCCAAGGATGACGTATTGCTCGTCGCCATCCTTGAGCTCGGTGGCGTATTCGGAATGAAAGCCCCCCTCCAGACTGACGATCGCCGTTACGCTTCCCACGCCCCTTACGGATCGGCAGATCGTTTCCACTCGTTCCTCAAGATATTCCTGATAAATGACGAGCTCGTCTTCCTTCGGGACGTAAATCGTATTTTCCGCCGCTTTTTCCACCGTGGGTGACTTTCCACCCAATAGCAGAAGCAGAACACCGACCGCCGCGCCGATCAAGAGAATCCATTTGAACGCTTTGGGATTGGTCGTTCCGTCTTCGTTTTTATGAAACAGTTGAAACATAGATACCTCCTATTATTTTAAAGCAACCACGCATTCACAGGACAGCAGGTCCGTAACAAAACGCTGTATTTTTTGAGGATCGGTCCAGATGGCGGAATTGGAAAGCAGGACCGTGATCTTGCTCGGACGCTCTTCGCCGTTCTCGGTCAAATTCCATTCGATACGGCACTCCACATGCCCCGAGAAAATGGAGAACTCCCGTTCCAGCATCTGCGTCAGAGATTGCGCAAAGTAATCCTTTGACGCCTGCGCCAACGCCTCGTCCCGCTGTTGCTCGTAGTTTTCTTCCAATTCCTCTTTGTCCCACGGAAAAACGACGTCTCCGTTTTTCCAATCGTCGATCCTGCCGATGAGAGAAGAGAGCGGAGAGATCACGGCGCAGACGAGAAACAATCCCAAAAGAAGGCGCAAATGCTTTGAGATTCCACCCTCGGGAGCGAGCATTCCGAAGAGCGTGATCAGAACCGCCGCGGCAAGTAAGGAAATAAAGTATTCTTTCATCACGTCCTCCTCTACCCGATCGCGGATGCGCAATGGATGAAGAGGGTGAGCGCAAGCAATACCACGGAGGAGCAGATGCTCACCGCCGCGATGAGATAGCCGCATAAGGATGCGAATTCATCCATCACCCGTTTTTCACTGTCACAAAAGAGCATATCCGCAAGGGACGCGCCAAGCTGCCACGTCAAACGGAAAAGTAATAATTGTATCAAAGTCGGAAGAAGAAGGAGCAATAGCAGCAGCACCGCGCAGATCCCGACCGTTCCGCGCAGATAGGAAACCCCCGCGCTGACCGTTCTGAGCAGCTCCGAAACCGAGCCTCCAACAACAGGAATGAGATTTCCCGCGGCAAACTTCGCGCTTTTCATGGCGAGTGTATCCGCACGCGCGGCAAGCGTGGTCTGCATGGAGAGCATGGCGAGCAGGAGCATCATCAAAAAGGTCAGTATCAACGTGTAATTCTTCTTCACCGTCGTCAGAAGCGAGCCGATCCGCAGGGTTGGCTCAAATGAACCGACCACCGTGAACGCGAGGCAGAGTCCGCAAAAGGGAACGACCGTGTTTCCAACGATCTGCTCAAGAACGGTCATGAAAACGGAGAGGCCTGTGGAGGAAGCAACGGCGGTCGTCACGTTTCCGCCCATTGCGTAAAGCACCCCTGTCAAGGGGAGAAGCGCGGCGGTGAGCTTGTTGAGGGTGTCGAGGTATTCCGTAACCGTCAGAAGCGTTTCGTATCCGACACCGAGCAGAGAGATCAGCATCACAAGATTGATGCAGAACGAGCAGGCGCGCGCAACCGTTTCCTTCACGAAGGAAACCTTGACCGATCGAAGCACGGCGGAAAGCAACACGAGCCCCGCAAGCTGTGCCAGAAGAGAGAGGCAGTCATGTAATCGAATGCCGACCAAAGAGAGCACGGTGCGCATCAGGTACGAAAAATGACTCATTTCCTCGATCGCCGCGGCAACGGTTGCGGGATCGTTGGAAAACAGACCGTCGGGAAGTGTTTCTTGAACGTCGCTTGGAAGGCGGTCAAGAAACTCCAGATATTCGTCCGGGAGCTGTTGAGAGGACGTGATCAATGTTTCACGCTCCGCAAAAGCGGGAAGTGTTAGCAAAGTAATCAAAAACAGAAGGAAGCAAGGGATCAAAAGTCGCTTTTGCTTCATGATGTACCTCCAAGATCAAGGAGCTGACTTGCCATGGTGAATACTTCTTCCAAAAGTGGGAGAGAAAGAAGCAGTAATTGAATTTTGCCGACTGTCTCCACTCCGTTGGCAATTCCGTTTTCACCGCATTCGCGGCAAAGCTCCGCGCAGCATTGCGCGAGGATCGAAAGTCCCACCGCTTTCATCAGCGTTTCCGTATGCGCGGATAGAATTGGCATTTGCGCAAGCGTACGCACGTAGGAAACGATCGGCTCTGCGGCAAGGATCGCGGAAAAGGTGAGCACGGTGATCGCAGTGACGCGCAGGGAGGGAAGCAGATCGGCTTTCGTTTGCTTGAGAAACGTTGCGGCGCAAATGCAGATAAGCGCGACCGCACAGACCTTGAAGATATCCATTTTCAAACGCCAAAGACCGAGGTGATCAGGTCAAACAGATCTCTTATCTGCGTGATCAGAAGCATCAGGGTCACAAGGATGCCGGCAACGGTCACGAACGTCGCCTGCTCATCGCGCCCTGTTTTGGAAAGCACTTGAGAGGCAACCGCGACGAGAATACCGATGCCTGCGATTTTAATGATCAGAGAAATATCCATTTTTCAAAAATCCTCCGAGATTTCAATTCTTCCTTTTCCAAGCTACCAAAGCAGAACGGTCATGCCGAGAGATGCGCAAAGGCGCAGAGAAACATTCAGTCGGATCCTTTTGGGAAGCTCGGACGCAAGCTCGCCTCGGATGTGTTGCAGCTTGGAAAGATATTGATCACAGCGTCGAACCTGTTCCTCGCGGTAGCTTGATCCAAGCTCTGCCAAAAACGAGGAGAGGAGTTGTCGGCTGTCGTTGTCAAGATGGGGTGTGGCGGTGTCGAGCAGCTTTTTCAGATCTCGCGAGGGAACCGATCCGCCGCCGATACATTTTTTGAGTGTATCCTTGTCGGCGTACCTCAAAAGCTCCCCCTGCGGTGTCAGAAAGCATTCGATCTGCTCTCGGATGTAGAAAAGAAGCTCCAGCCATCCGTCAAGCACCGTAAGCTTTTTCTGCTCCGCGCGGGATGAAAGATACGCCGCATACGCACCGCTTCCCACGATCAGCACCCCTCCGATGAGCTTTACCGATACGAGCATAAAGCATCTCCTTTTTCCGCTTGTCCGTCAAAAGACTCGGCTGATGCGTCGGCAGAGGTAATGTGATAAAGAAAACGGTTTTCCACGGTGCGACGGATGCCGACGTAGGATGCAAACGGACGGTATTTGAGAAGCTTTTGGATCAGTGGACGTCGCAAAAGCTCATCGATCGTGGAAGCGTGTGTGGTGGCGATCATGGAAACACCGCTGTTGGCCGCAAACAGGATTGCGTCCGCGTCCTGCTCATTTCCGATCTCATCGCAGATCAGAAGCTGTGCGCCGAGGTTTCGCACGGCGATCTCCATGCCAATTCTGCGTGGAAAGCCCGAGAGGATGTCCATGCAGCAGTGACTGCCCTCCAGCAGAACGCCAAGCTCTTCCTTGGAGTCGATCACGACGGTACGGACGTTATGGGGGGATGAGGAAAGCGTTTTCGCAAGGGAAGCAAGGAGCGTGGTCTTACCAACCGTCGGCGGAGCATAAAGAAGCATACTGCGAAGTGTTCGGTCGGGAGAGATCAGGTAGGGAAGCAACGGATCGACCTCGACCGTGAGCACATGCGGAACGCGAAGGATCAATCCCGAAATATCCCGCACGCCAACGACCGAGCCGTTTTCCATGGAGGCGTGTCCGCAGATCCCGACGCGGATTCCGCCGCGAAGCGTGACGTATCCTTGAGAGATGGTCTGGCGATGTGTATAAAGAGAGGAACCGCAAAGTCGTTTGAAGATCCCGTCGAGCTCCTCGTGAGTCAGGATCAGAGACGTGGGATAATTGCGTGAAGCACAGGTAACGGTCGAGATCCGTCCTGCATGAAGGCGGAGCTCTTCAATGTGAGGTGCGCCGCATTGACAGAGAACGTCGCAGATCCCCGCACCGAGCGCAAAGTAGAGCTGCTCGGGCAGGCGCGGCGGAGAACGAAGCGTTTGGATGCGTTGCATAGGTTGTCCCTCCTTTCGTTGTTGCACTATATGCAAGTCAAAATCGAAATAGAACCGTTTGATGTCAAAATGCATACGCTGTTAGAAAAAAGGAGGAGCTTTGCGATGGTACGAAAAACGAATGAGGACGCTTATTTTGCCGCTTCCAACAGCGAAAACGGCTTTTGCAGTTACTATAAAGAATGCTTTGATGCCGAGCGGATCGGACACGTTTACGCGATCAAGGGAGGACCGGGGACGGGGAAAAGCTATTTTCTCCGCGCGGTTTCGGATTTTGGGGAAGAAAGGGGATGGAGAAGCGAAAAGATCTATTGCTCGTCCGATCCCGACTCCTTGGATGGCGTTTTGCTGTTCCGTGACGGAAAGGGACTTGCGTTTTTGGATGCGACAGCTCCCCACGTTTATGAGCCGTCATTTCCGGGATTGCGGGAGGAGATCGTTAACCTTGGAGAATTTTGGAATGCGGCGGTGCTTGAAAAGGATGCCGAGCGGATCCAAAAGCTTCAAAAACAAAAAAGTACAGCATACGGAAGATGTTATAATTATTTGAAGTCGGTCGGAGAAGCGGCGAAGGCAAGGGATTCTCTTGTGTCTCCTTTTTTCAATCTTGCGGGCTTGGAGCGGTTTGCAAATAAGCTCATGCGGCAGATCCCCACGGGTGAGGGCTATTCGGCGCAGGCGGCACTCGTTTCGTCGGTCGGAATGAAGGGGACGGTTCGGTTTGATACGTATTTTGCAAGCGCGAAACAGATCTATCTGGTTGAAGATTGCAAAGGGATCGCGGCACATTTTATGAGGTCGGTCGGTACGTGTGCGATGGAAAAGAAGCAACCGATCCGCATTTCATACGATCCGATCCTGCAGGATCGGATCGACGGTATCTTTTTTGCAAAGAGTGGAATCGCGTTTGTCGTCTGTCGGGAGGAGGATTGCAAATATCCGCATAAAACGGTACGGCTTCGGCGGTTCGTACGCATATCGGAAATGAAGGAACTGCGAAGTGAGGTGTGCTTTGCGGAACGCATGATGCGCATCATGCTGGACGGCGCGCTCGAAGCTCTTGCACGTGTTGGGGAGATTCATTTCGAAATCGAAAAGCAATATATGAAGGCAATGGACTTTGAAGAAAAAGAAAAATTCACAAAACGCTTTTGCGAAAAAGTTTTGACTTGAAAAAGTAAAAGAAATGTGATAGAATAGAAAGGAAAGAGTAAAACAGTGGGAGAACAATACGGATGAAGGTGCTTCTTTTTGCCCTGAACGCTTCATGGGGACATTCCAATCTGGCGATCCGATGCCTGCGCGCTCCTTTGGAACGCGCAGGCTTTGAAGCAGTGCTGTTGGAAAAGACCCTGAAGGATCGTCACGCGCATATATTGGAGGCACTTTACCGTGAGCAAGCGGAGATCTACGGCTTTTCCTGCTATATCTGGAATTTGCAGGAGATGCTGCAGCTTGCGCATTCATTGCATCTGCTGCTTCCGAACAGCCGCATCGTGTTGGGCGGTCCCGAGGTCAGCTACGGCACGGAGCGGTTTGAACGGTTGGACTTTATCGACGCCGTCGTTTGCGGAGAGGGAGAGGACGCATTCCCAAAGCTTTGTGCGCAGATGCGCGACGGACAACCCTTTTCGCGTATCGTATACGCAGATCTGCCAAAGGTCATGGGGGACGAGGGGATCCTTTACAGAGCGGATGAGCAAACGGGTGGAATTCTTTATTATGAATCCTCAAGAGGATGTCCGTATTCCTGCGCGTACTGCCTTTCCTCTGCGACACACGGCGTTCGCATGAAGAGCGTAGAGCAAACACTGCGAGATCTGACAGAGTTTGAAGGGCTTGACTGTAAGATTATCAAATTTGTCGATCGTACCTTCAATGCCGATCAAAAAAGGGCAAACGAGATCTGGAGCGCGCTTTTGGACGAGCGGTTCACAAAGCATTATCATTTTGAGATCTGCGCATCGCTTCTGAATGAGGAAAGCTTTGAGATCCTGAAACGCTTTCCCAAAGGGAAGCTGCAATTGGAGATCGGTCTGCAAAGCACTCATTTGCCAACGCTTGAGGCTTCGGCGAGACATATTTCTCCCGATGCCGTGATCGAGTCGGTCCGCAAGATCCACGGGTTGGGAAATATCCACGCGCATCTGGATCTGATCGCGGGGCTTCCGTATGAAAGCTACGAACGGTTTGCCAAATCGTTTGACGATGCTTACGGCTCGTGCGATCTGTTGCAGCTTGGATTTCTCAAGCTTTTGCACGGAACTGCGCTGCGCGATCGCGCCGAGGAATACGGCTACCGATCACTTCCGTATCCGCCGTACACCGTCCTGCAAAGCAAGTGGATCGGCTATGAGGAGATGCAAAGGCTTTCTCACATCGCCGAGGTGCTGGACCGTTATCTTGAAGGAAATCGTTTCGCTCATGCGCTCTGGTATCTGACGCCGTTGATGCCGTCTCCGTTCCGATTTTGGGAGGGCTTGACTGCCTTCCTTGAGGAGAAGGACAAAAGACCTTTGCAACGGATTTCACAGCCCGATGCATTCCGTTATTTTGCGGAATACGCATCTGTTGCGATCCCGAATTTGGACGGCGAGCGGTTTTATGAGCTCTTGGGCATGGATTTTACCGCGCACGAACATAAAAATCCACCGTATTTCTTAAGATGGAATGAAAAAGGATCGAGTCAAAGAAAGGAATCATGAAGATGAGCAAACACGTTTTGGTAGTAGGAAGCATCAACGTCGATTACGTTATTCACACAGCGCGTATTCCGCAGCTTGGTGAAACGCTGACAGGATCGGATTTTGCGATGAACTTTGGCGGAAAGGGTGCCAATCAAGCGGTCGCGCTGGCAAAGGCAGGATGCGACGTTAAGATGCTCGGAGCGGTCGGAACCGACTTGTCAGGCAATCTCGCGATCGAGAATTTAAATCATTTCGGCGTTGACGCATCCGAGGTGCTTCGCGTGGATAAGCCCACGGGTGCCGCGGTGATTACCGTCTGTAACGGTGACAATCATATCATTCTTGATATCGGCGCAAACGGAGAAGTCACTCCCGAGGTGATCCGTACGCGCACCCATCTGCTTGACTGGGCGGATGTGGTCGTGATGCAATACGAGGTCCCGATCGAATCGGTGCTTTGCGCGGCAGAGCTGGCAAGAGAAAAGGGAAAAACTGTGATCCTCAATCCCGCGCCCGTTAAGGACGTTCCAAAGGAGCTGTATCAATACATCGATCTGATGATCCCGAACGAATTTGAAGCGGAGCTGATTACGGGGATCAAGCCGCAGGATGACGGAAGCGTTGCGGACGTGATCACGGCGTTGCGTGGTCTGGGCTGTAAGGATGCCATTGTCACGCTCGGCAAGCAAGGGTCGGCATACAGCGAAAACGGTGAGATCCGCTATGCGGGAATTTATCCTGTAACTGCCGTGGATTCCACTGCAGCGGGGGATAGCTTCATCGGCGGTCTCTGCGCTAAACTGTGCGAAGGGAAGGGCTACCGTGAGGCGATCGCGTACGCGGCGGCTGTTTCCGCGATCACGGTCAGCAGAAAGGGCGCGGCAGTATCCATTCCCACGGCAGACGAGGTTGAGGACTTCCTCAAAACGCACCGCATTTCCCGTTGAAGCAAACATAAATCATCAAACGAAAGGAAATTCTGATGAAAAACACGACGTTGGTTATTTTGGCAGGCGGACTTGGAAGCCGTTTTGGCGGAAACAAACAGATCTCACAAGTGGGGCCGAACGGAGAGATCTTGATGGAATATTCCATTCACGATGCGATCGAAGCGGGCTTTGATCAGATCATATTCATTTTGAAAGCGGACATGGTAGAAACGGTAAGAAGCACGGTCGGAGAGAAGATCAAGGACCGTGTCCGTGTGGATTACGTGGTGCAGGATACCACAACTCTGCCTGCGTGGTATTCCGTTCCTGAAGCGAGAGTCAAGCCCTTTGGAACGGTGCACGCCGTACTGTGCGCAAAGGACGTGATCCAAGGTGCTTTTGCTACCGTCAACGCGGACGATTACTACGGAAAAGAAGCGTTTTCCATCATGCACCGTATGCTGATCGGGCTTCAGAACAAAGACGAGGCGTGCATGGTGCCGTATATTCTGAACAATACGATGAGCGAAAACGGCGGTGTAACGCGCGGCATTTGTGACGTTGAGAACGGATATTTGCAGAGTGTACTGGAAACGCACGACATTCAATACGGAGAGAACAGAAGCATCGTGGGAGAGTTTGGTGTTCTGCGCGGAGACGAGCAGGTCTCCATGAATCTCTGGGGCTTCCACAAAGAGCTTTTGGACGATATGAATTTGTATTTTGAAGACTTTTTGAAGCCTCTGACGGAAGCGGACATCAAAGCGGAATGCTTGCTTCCCGTGATGGTGGGAGATTTTTTAAAGGCGAACAAGATCTCGGTTTTGGCAGAAGCCTCCCATGACAAATGGTTCGGCATCACCTATCAGGCGGATCGCGATACTGTCATGGAAGCATTGCGAGAGCTTCATCATAACGGAACTTATCCCAAATTGTTATACTGAAAAAATCAAAAATGCCTCGCTCACGTTCAACGTGAGCGAGGCATTTTGCTTGTGTGTGATTTATATAGGAAGAATGGCTTCTAATCGGGAGCGGATCATGCGGATGGTTTCGGGAGTGTTCGCAAGCTCTTGGTTTCCAAGCATCAGGACCGTGCCGTAGATCAACGCTTGATACGCGTAAGCAACAGCGGCTGTCTCCTCGGCTCCAAGCGTGTGAAGGGTACAGTACGCGCGCACTGTTTCGTCCAAGCCCTCGCCGATCTTTTTACGTTCGGCGTGACGGGGACTGCTTGGATCATGCTCGTCAAGAAGCAGGATGGAGCGGAAATTGGGATTGGCGATCCAAAAACGAATGTGTGCGATGCCGATCTCGATGAGCTGCTTGCGCGTATCGTTGGAAAAGGCAAGCGTGATCTGCTCACGCAGAAGCTCCCATTGGCGGTTGATATATCGGATGATCTCAAGGATCAATTCGTCTTTTCCTTTAAAATGACGGTAAGGGGCGGCACAGGAGACCTCGCAAGCCATTGCGACACGGCGAAGAGAAAAATCATTCAGGCCGTGCGTTTCCAATTCTCGAATACCTGCAATGATCAAGCGCTCGCGCACTGCCTCCGCAGCAAAGTGTTCTTCCATAATTCCTCCGATGTAAACAGTGTTAACTGATTTTTTTGACCATAAAAAATATCCGAGTGGTGTCGGATTGCTTTCTAAATGTCATTTTATCATAAAAAAATTGATTTTTCAAGTCTTTTTTTGAAAAAACACTTGACTTTTCACAGAAAATGTGTATAATGATATCATTCTATGTTAACAGTGTTAACCAAGCGGATATGAGTCGGTTAAAAACACGGCTTGCTTGATGGAAAGGAACCGAGAGAGCATGAATTTGTTGGAAGAGGCAAGATTGGAGATCAACGTGATCGACGAGGAGCTGGCAAAGCTGTTTGTCCGTCGCATGAGAGCATCGGAAAAGGTAGCGCAATATAAGCAAGAGCACGGAATCCCCGTGCATGATCCCGCAAGGGAAGCGAGAATTTTGCAAAGAAACGCGCTTCGCGTC
>JAZNXP010000135.1:0-4683 GCA_045593965.1 Eubacteriales bacterium
TTGGCTCACAGAACGACATGGCTACGATCCGACTTGGTGCGTCGGTTTGAGCTTTTTCGAAAAGTCCAAAACTGTCCGCCGCACAGGAGCTAAAGAGCCCCACCGCAGGTGGCATCGCGCATGATCTCGTCAAAGCGGTCAGCGGAAAGAAGTCCCAATCGGTCGCAGCACGCCTCGCGTAACGTGATCCCCTCGGCGTGCGCAAGCTTGGCAATCCGTGCGGCGTTTTCATACCCGACGTACGGATTGAGCGCAGTCACGAGCATCAAAGATTGCTCCATATTCTTCTTCATTTTCTCCACGTTCGGGCGCATTCCGTCCATACAATTCACACGAAACGACGTCATGGCATCCGCCAAAAGCCGCGCGGACTGCAAAAAATTATACGCAATGAGCGGCATATAGACGTTGAGCTGAAAATTTCCTTGCGACGCGGCAATGCCGACGGCGGTGTCATTTCCCATGACCTGTACGGCAACCATCGTCAACGCCTCGCATTGCGTGGGATTGACCTTCCCCGGCATGATCGACGAACCGGGCTCATTCTCGGGAATGAAGATTTCACCAAGCCCGAGGCGCGGTCCCGACGCCAACCAACGAACGTCATTTGCGATCTTGAGCAGGTCTGCGGCAAGCGACTTCAGCGCGCCGTGCGCAAACACCAGCTCTCCCTTTGACGAAAGCGCGTGAAATTTATTTTCCGCCGTGCAGAACGGCATTTCCGTCAGCTCGGAGAGATACCTTGCAGACAGCACGTCAAATCCGTTTGGAGCGTTCAGTCCCGTACCGACAGCGGTTCCCCCGAGAGCAAGCGCGGACAGCGCATCCGCGGCAGCAAGAAGCTGTATTCTATCCTGCTCCAAGGATGCTCTCCAGCCCGAGATCTCCTGCGAGAACGTCAGCGGTGTGGCATCCTGCAGATGCGTTCTTCCGCATTTTTTGATCCCCGTCACCCGTCTCTCCTGCTCCAAAAGACAGTCGATCAAGGCATCCAACGCAGGAATGACGTTCTTCAAAATCGCCAATCGCGCGGCAACGTGCATTGCGGTCGGGAACGTATCGTTTGAGGACTGCGAGCAGTTGACGTCATCGTTCGGGTGCAGCAGTCTCTTCCCCGCCTTCTCATTGGCACGGTTGGCGATGACCTCGTTAACATTCATGTTCGACTGCGTTCCCGAGCCTGTCTGCCAGACGACAAGCGGAAAATGACCGTCCAGTACGCCTTCCGAGATCTCGTCACAAACCGCACAGATCGCGTCCTTTTTTTCTTTCGTGATTTTATTCGGCACCAGCTCCGCGTTGGCAAGCGCGGCGGCTTTTTTCAAGACTGCGAACGCTTGAATGATCTCCTTCGGCATCGGCTCATGCCCCACCCCAATGCGGAAGCAGGTACGGCTTCGCTCGGTCTGCGCGCCCCAATAACGGTCGGCTTCGACCTTGACCTCTCCCATTGAATCGCGCTCGGTACGGTATTCCATCTGTTCGTTCCTCCGTGTCTTTTTCTGTTACTACTATATCACAATACGACACTATTTTCAAGTGGTTTTCGATTTTTTTGCGCGTGGGGGTTGTAATTGCTTTTTTATTGTGATATAATGAACACAGGACGGTTCCGTCTGTATTCTACATAGGAGGTTATCGAAATGGATCTTTTGAAAACTCTTTGGCCCACACCGTTTAAGATCAAGCCGAAGGACGTTGGCTCTTTCATCGTTCAGCTCATCGTGTTTGCTATTCTTTGCGTTGTCTTTTCGATCCTGATCGGCGTTCTGGCACATATTCCTGTTCTTGGCTGGATTTTCGGTATCGTTGGCGGTCTTGTTGATCTTTATTGCGTTATCGGCATCGTGCTTTGCGTTTTGAAGTTTTTGGACGTTTTGAAGTGAGACAAAAACGGCGTGTTTGTGATGAACGCGCCGTTTTTTTGTCAACCTTGAAAAAATACAGAAAAATACTTGTAAAATCAAGTGACGAAAATTCAAAAAAGGGTTGACAACTTCTTCTTTTTATGCTATACTTTTCTCGTATTCGAGTAAGATTCTTGGTCTCACGTTCTTTGCGGATCACGGTTTTCTGATGATGCGCGGATCGTGGGCTTCTTTTTTTCGGGTACAATTATGATACGGAGGTACCCGACAATGAATAAAGGTACAGTTAAGTGGTTCAACGCGGAGAAGGGCTACGGCTTCATCTCCAACGACGAGGGTGGAAACGACGTATTCGTTCACTTCTCTGCCATCCAGATCGAGGGCTTCAAGACCTTGACCGAGGGACAGAAGGTCACCTTTGACACCGAAGCAGATCCCAAGAACAGCGACAAGCTTCGCGCTGTAAACGTCTGCCTCGCGTAAGACCATTTACCAAAAAACCGCCTCAAGCGTATGCTTGAGGCGGTTTTTTATGTTTAAAAATCATTTTGAAGGTTCATTTTTGGGTTCTTTCTCTATCTTTTCGATCACGCGCTGCTTTTCGATCACCAGCTTTGTCAGCAGAATTGCCGCAACGATAAACAGGAAAGAAATGAAGGACAAAACCTGCTGTCCGTACACGTGGATGCCAAAAATCATATTTCCGTTGCTTTGGATCATATCGAGCAGCTTGCCCGCGCCCAAGGATGCCAAAAAGCCGCATACGCCGCCGATGCCTTCCCGCAGTGCCAACGCCTGCACAAGATATTTCTTTTCCACGTAGCTATACGCCATGTTTACGATCGGAACGTTCAGTCCCGCGTACGCTGCGGAATACAAAACGGTGGAAAACAGCATCAGAATACGGGTTTCGGGCGTTGTGAACATATTAAGTCCAACTGCCACACCCGCAAAGAGCAGACCGATCTGTACCCCCTTCGAATACGACGTGCGGTCAACGTAGCGCCCGATCGGGTAGGAAATCGCCGCGCGGATAAGGGAGCCCGCAATGGAAAAGGTCTGTACGGCAGTCATCGAAAACGCAAGCTCATTGAGACGGTACGTGCCCAAAAATACAATACTCGTATAAATTCCGCACGACCACAGAACGCTGAGCAAAATCACGTTTCGATAACTTTTGTTTCCGAGCGTATTGGAAAGAACCTCGCCCATCGTGGTCTTTTCTTCCTCCTCCGCCCGTGAGGAAGAAGTATTGTTTTTGATCAGCATCAAGCAAGTAAGATCACACACGATGAACACAAAAATACCGATCGCCAAAAAGATGAACGCGCCATTTGGGTTTTCCGCTTTTTGAAACACGTCAACAACAAATCCGATCACAAAGGAAACCACGATTCCCGAAAGCAAGGAAATGATCTCCTTTGTTGCGCCAAATCTCGCGCGCTTCGACGGTGCGACGTACGTATGCGCCCATTTGTAAATGATGTTCTTTACCAGATAATTTCCCAAGTACGCAACGAGGAGACAAACAATGACTAAGATATGCTTGTATTCCGCCGCGCACGGCAAAAACGGAATTAAGTAGATGCACATAAAGAACAGCTGTCCCAGACAGTGGATCAAGCCACTGAAGCGCTTCGGATTTTTTACCCGACGTGCCAACCCAACCGTAAAAAACTGAAACAGACAGGAAAGAGAAATCAACGAGTTCGTAATACCGATCAAAGAGTCGGGCATTCCGATCTCTTTCAACAAATACGGCAGAACGATGTCGCTGACACAGATCGCCACGAAGTATTCAAACGTGCACCAAAGCATATACGCTGTGCGGGAACGACCAAATTCACGGGATTGATATTCGTTTATGTCCTTTTGATCCATGAGTGCCTCCGTAAATCATCAAAACGGTAAAACGATTATATCACACGTAAATCGGTTTGTCCATTGCTTTTTTGTCTTTTTAAATTGCTTTTCTTGCTTTTTGACGCACGTTGGTTTAAATTTTTGCGAAAGGTTAAATCTGTTGGCAGCACCCTTATAGGGGAGGGGTATCCCCTCCCGCGTTATCACCGCCGAGTTCACCGTAGGGGCGCGCATTGCGCGTTCGCAGTCGGGACAGATCCCAAATAAAACTGCGGGCGACCACAGGTCGCCCCTACGGGTGTGTGCGGTGGTTCGGGATTTTGCGAAAGTTCAAACCTGTTCACGGCACTATCGTAAGCCTCTCCCCACGGGAGATGGTGTCAAACGTCGCCAAGCGACTTGTGACGGAGAGGGCGTATTTTGTGCCGCATCATGCCCTCTCAGTCGCTTCGCGACAGCTCCCCCAGAGGGGTGAGCCTTACGTTTGTCTCGTGCGTTGGTTCGGAATTTTGCGAAAAGTCTAAAACTGTTTGCCGCACTTCACCAAGCCTTCCCCTTGAGGGGAAGGTGGATCGCGCAGCGAGACGGATGAGGTGTAGCCGCAAAGCGGCGTTATTTCTATGCGCTGCACTTAAAAAGACGGATGCTTCGCATCCTACACCTCATCAGTCACCTTCGGTGACAGCTTCTCCTCGAGGAGAAGCCTTACGTTTGTGCGGTGCGCGATTTCAAAATCTCGCAAAAATTTAAACCGTCCGCCGCACTTCATGAAAGTCTCCACCTATTTATAGGGGGAGCTGTCAGCGAAGCTGACTGAGGGGGTCGGATCGGCACACTACTGAGGTGAAGAGGATCCGCCGCACAGGAGCTACGGAGCCCCACCGCAGGTGGACACCACCCAAAATGCTCCAATCCGTAGGGGCGACCTGTGGTCGCCTGCGAATAAAATTTT
>JAZNXP010000136.1:0-17200 GCA_045593965.1 Eubacteriales bacterium
TACTATGGACCGCTATGAGGCAAACTGGGCAATGGTTGAGGCAGGCTGGAAGACGCACGTATTGGGAGAGGGAAGAGCCTTCGCATCCGCTCACGAGGCGGTTCAGACCTACCGCGACGAGCTCCACGTCATCGACCAGGATCTTCCCGCATTTGTCATTGCCAAGGACGGCAAGCCCGTTGGCACGGTTGAGGATGGCGACAGCGTGATCTTCTTCAACTTCCGCGGCGACCGCTCCATCGAAATTTCCCGTACCTTTGAGGCTCCCGAGGGCGCGTTTGACAAGTTTGACCGCGTTCGTGTTCCCAAGGTCGTGTATGCGGGCATGCTCGAATACGACGGAGATCTGCACATTCCGAGCAAGTACCTCGTATCCCCACCCGAAATTACCAACACCATGAGCGAATACATGGCAAACACCAAGATCCCCGTGCTCGCGATCTCCGAAACGCAGAAATACGGACACGTGACCTATTTCTGGAACGGCAACAAGTCGGGCAAGTTTGACGAGGAGCTGGAGACCTATATCGAAATTCCTTCCGACGTCGTTCCCTTTGAGCAGAGACCCTGGATGAAGTGCGCCGAGATCACGGATAAGCTGATCGAGTGCCTCAATTCGGGCAAATACAAGTATCTGCGTGTCAACTTCCCCAACGGTGACATGGTCGGACACACGGGCTCCCTGGCGGCAACCCGTTGCTCCATGGAGGCGCTTGACCTTCAGCTTGGCAGAATTCTGCCCGTTGTGGATGCGCTTGGCGGCGTTGCGATCATCACCGCTGACCACGGCAACGCGGACGAAATGTACGAAATGGACAAGAAGAGCGGACAGCCCAAGGCAGACAAGAACGGCAACTTCAAGTCCAAGACCAGCCATACGCTCAACCCCGTTCCTTGCATCATCTATGATAACACCGCTGCAAAGAATTCTTATACCGTAAAGACCGAAGGCGCGTTCGGACTCTCCAACGTCGCGGCGACCACGGTCAACCTTCTTGGCTACGAGGCTCCCGAGATGTGGGATGCTTCGATCATTGAAGTGAAATAATCCCGATTGCCGTCGGCAAAATATCCTTGGGAAAGGAGGATCACAATGGAAGAGCTGAAGCATATCTGTCAGGTATGTCAAAAATGCGCGCTGGGTGAGACGCGGACGAACTGCGTCTTCGGCGTTGGCAACGAGCAAGCGGATCTGATGTTCGTCGGGGAAGCTCCCGGGGAGCAAGAGGATCTTTCGGGCATCCCGTTCGTCGGAAAAGCGGGACAGCTTTTGGATAAATTCCTTTTTGCGGTGGACATCGACCGCAAGGACGTTTATATCGCGAACATTCTCAAATGTCGCCCACCCAAGAACCGTGATCCTCTCCCCGAGGAAGAGGATGCCTGCATCGGATATCTTCGCGAGCAGGTCAAGCACATTCAACCGCGCGTGATCGTCTGTCTCGGACGGATCAGCGCCATGCGCCTGATCAAAGAGGATTTCAAGATCACAAAGGAGCATGGAGAATGGTTCGAAAAGGGAAATTATCTGATGATGGCAGTGTATCATCCCGCGGCTCTTTTGCGAGATCCGAAAAAGAAGGAAGAAATGCTTGAGGACATGAAAAAGATCCGTCGGAAGCTGGATGAGCTTGGAGGAGTGCGCGCATGAGCTTTTTCCCATCTCTTCTGACGATCATGATCACGCTTTTTCTCCTGATGATCTGCGGCTATATATGCCGCAAAAAGGGCATTATTGATACCGTTGCGTCCAAGCGGCTCTCCACGCTGATCATTTCGGTCGGACAGCCCATGATGATCATCGGCACGTTGAGCAACGCGGAATACTCAAAGGAAAATCTTGACGTTGCGTGGAAGGCAACGCTGATCGGCTTTGCCGTTCATGCGGTTTTGGCTGTGATCGCTTATTTGATCTGCAAGCGTCGGCACGTGACCGATCAAATGAAGATCTTTGAATTTTCCTTGGTTTTTGCCAACTGCGGTTTTTTGGGCTTTCCCGTTCTCGATGCCATCCTCGGAGAGGGGATCGGCAGCTTTATCGGGGCGTTTTATTTCATCAGCTTCCACCTGTTTATCTGGAGCTGGGGAATTATGATCCTCGCGCGTGGCAGGGAGGACATCAAAATGACTCCCAAGAAGGCTCTGTTGAATTACGGAACGGTGCCTTGCGCGATCGGTGTTTTGATCTATTTGCTCAAGCCTGTTTTCGTCTTCCCCGAGCCGTTTGCACAGAGCGCCTCGGTGATCTTTGAAGCGGTTGGAAAATTCTTATCCTATCTTGGCGGACTCTGCACGCCGATCTCCGTTCTGATCACGGGTGCGTTGATGGCGACCGTTCCGCTTTCAAGCATGTTCAAAAACGGAAAGCTCTATCTGCATTCCGCCATCAAGCTGATCGCGTTTCCGATCCTTGTGTGTATTTTGGGCAAGCTTGCGGGGCTTGACAGGACCTTTCTTCTCCTCATCACCGCAATGGCGGGCGTGCCGAGCGCGGCGACCATCACCATGTTTGGCGAGCTTTACGACATCGATCCCGCGTACGCTTCTCAAACCGTGGGAATGACGTCTGTCTTTTCCACGGCAACGCTTCCCGCAGTGATGCTGTTTGCGCAATGGATGGCAACGCTTTGAGGGGGTATTTCGATCCCGATCCCATTTTTATACGCCAAAAGCGGACACCAAACGTCTGATTTCGTCGGTGTCCGCCTTTCTTTTTTTGCGCATTTGAGTAAAGCTGCGAAATGCAGACACTCTCCAACAATCCACGCAAAAAGATTACAAATTTCCACGTTTCCTTTTCGACTCTTTTCGTACGCGTTCTGTAGTAAAATAACAGAGAAAAGGTACGAATACTCTGTAAAAAGGAAAGGAATGATCAAAATGCAAGAAAAAACAGGAAAAACGGAAGACCGAAGCAAACGGATGCGCGTGGAAACGGGCAAAGCGACAGATGACAGAGCGACTTCACCGCAAGAGAGGGCAGGTGTCTGGCGCAGTCGCACGGAGTGGGCGGTCAAGGAGCTTTTGCTTGGTGCGATGGGCTTTCTGCTCGGAAGCTTTGAGATGCTTCTGGGTACATATCCGCTTGGATTTGCGTTCCTTTGCGCCTCAAGCGGACATACGCTTTCGATCCTTACGGGTGTTTTGCTTGCCGCGATCACGCAAATGCCCAATCCGATCGTTTATATCTGCATTTCGGTCGCGGCGGCATTGGTTAAGGGCGTTTCGGGTATGATATTGGAGCATCCCGACGCGCGAATGGAGCTTCCTTCCCACATTCGGCGCAAGCTGAAAAGGGCGCAGGCGCGCGCGAAAGCCGAGAAGGAAGGGGCGTTTGATGTAGCCGATGCGCCAAGCTCGTCCTCGGAAGAAGCAGAGGAACGTGACCATGAAGGCGATCCCTTGGATGGCAGACCTCGGCGCGGTTCTTTTCTGGATGCGGTCGGCAGTGTGTTCACCGAGGGCGTGATCCTGCGAACCGTCACGAGTGCGGTCGGAGCTTTGCTGATCTCGCTGGGACGCGTGTTTGCGGGCGGATTTCAATATTACGATTTCTTCGCGGCATTATTTTTGGTGCTCGTCACTCCCGCGCTGGTCTTGGTATTGTCCGTGTGTCTTGGAAAACACGTCAAAAATTCGTTTTTGCGTGTGCTTTCCGAAACCGCGTTGCTGTTTTCTCTGATCGTTTCCGCGTCCGCACTCCCCGAGATCGGAATTCCGCTCGGATGTGGGATCGCGTTTTTCTGCATTTTGAATACCTGCGCCAAGCGAGGTGTGGTATTGGGGTGCCTGTCGGCGCTCCCGATCGGTCTTGCGTTCGATCCGATGCAAATCCCGTCTTTTTTGTTTGCGGCGTTGGTGTTTTCTCTACTGTATTCCAAGGAAAAGGAAAGCGGCGGCATTTTGATGGGGGCATCCGCGTTGATCTGCTGGTCGGCGTACGTACGGGGCGCGATCATGATCCCCGTGCTGCTTCCCGCACTCCTTTTGGCGGGGGCGGTGTTTGCCTTGCTTGGAAAATGGAGAGCCTCGGATGAAAAGCGTGATCCAACGGATGCGAAGGAATGCGACAAGGAAGAAGCCGCCGTGGCGCACGCGGCGCGGTATCGGAACGCAAACGAACGGTTTCGGGGGATCTCGGAGGCGTTTGCGTCCCTTTCGGAGATGTTTTACAATCTGAGCGATCGCTTTCGCCGCCCGGGGACGTTGGATCTTCGTCAGATCTGCGATCGGGCATTTGATGAATACTGTCAGGACTGCCCAAACAAAACGGTCTGCTGGGGATTGGAATATTCCAACACGCTTGCAACAACGAACGCTTTGATCTCCCAATTGCATACGCGCGGCAAGGTGACGCGCGAGCAGATCCCGTCGCCGATGAAGCGGCGGTGTAAGAGCATCGGTGTCATTTTGGAAAAGATCAACGTCGATTGTGCCAGATTGACAGCCGAAATGCTTCGCAACAACCGCACGGAGATCTTCGCCATGGACTACGAGGCGGCGGCAACGATCATCAACGACGCCTTGGAGGAGGATGCGGGCGAATACCGCTTTGATGCGGACATGGAGCAAAAGGTAAGAGACTACGTCGGAGACGCGGGGATCTCGGTCTGCAACGTGTCGGTCTACGGCAACCGCCGCCGCCAGATCGTTTTGCGCGGTGTGAACGTGGATCACTCCAAGGTCAGCGCGCAGACGCTTCGCGCGGATCTGGGGGAGATGTGCGGTCTGGAGCTGGGACAGCCCGTGTTCGAGGTGGACGGAAACGTCAGCATCATGTCTTTGCAGGCAAAGAAAAAGATCGCTGTTCTGGGGGCGCAGAACAACGTGTCCGCGGATGGCGGTGTGAGCGGCGACAGCATCAATCTCTTTTCCAACAAGCAGGATTATTTTTACGCCCTGATCAGCGACGGAATGGGAGCAGGGAAGGAAGCGGCTCTGACGTCGGGGCTTTGTTCCGTCTTTCTGGAAAAGATGCTCCGCGCGGGCAATCGCGCGTGGACGTCCCTGCGGATGCTGAACAACATGATCCGCTCCCGAGGGGCTGACAGCGTGCGGGAATGCTCGTCAACGATCGATCTGTTGGAGCTGGATCTGATGACAGCCAAGGCATCCTTCATCAAGAGCGGAGCCGCTCCGAGCTTTGTGATCCGAGGGAGCGCGGTGCATTGCCTGCAATCGGGAACGGCACCCATCGGGATCATTCAAACGCTTGACGCGCAGGAAACACCGTTTCAGCTGCGCGTGGGGGATACGGTCGTGATGATCAGCGACGGGATCATGCAAAACGACGAGGAATGCACGCAGCTGACGTCCTTCCTTTCGCAAGCGGGAGAGCTTTCCCCCGAGGAGATCGTCTATCGCATCTGCCTGCAAGCTGCCGCGGCGCAAAACCACGATGACTGCTCGGCAGTCGCCTTGCGGATCATTGAGGCGGAGTGATCATATACAGGGGAGAATTTCACTTTCTCCCCTGTATGCTTTAAAATCATAATTGCATGGTTGACAAGTTCATTGTTTTGTGCTATAATGAAGGTGCCAAACAAAACCGAATATCCGTATTACATAGGCATAGGTGTTTTTTGATAAAAACACAGATGCTCTTCTTTGCTATGCTTGTGTAAACGGGGATAGAGAGGTTTTGTTTGGCGACAATTCGGAGCATCTTGTTTTTTGTGCGTTTGCTTCGGCAGGCGCACTTTTTTATTTCAAAACGTATGCTCCTAAAATGCAGGAGGAAAATTATGAACCACGAAACATCCATGTTTATCTTTTTGGAAAACCTTCGCCGTTTGAGAAAAAGGGAAGGACTTTCCATGTGCGAGATGGCAAAAAAGCTCGGTGTGGGTGTCAAAACATTAGAGCAGATGGAAAACGGTATCGTTCCCGCGCACGTTGGTTGTTCGATCGTATGCAGAATTCAAAGAGAATTTCAAATTGAGGCAAAGCTGCAATTTTCGAAGCTGATCTCACTCAAACAAACATAAAAAAAGCCGAGGAAGTACGGTACACTTCCTCGGCAATTTTTTATATCATTTCCTTGTAAACGTCGTTCTTTGGCACGCCTCGATCCTTGGCGGCTTGCTTGATGGCATCCATCTTGGAAAGCCCTTGGTCGACGTAGTGAGCTACGTGCGTGGGGACGTCCCAGCTTTCCCAGAAGGCGGCTGCCTTGGGGCTATCGGTCGCGCCCTCCAAAACGAGGACGTATTCACCTCTCGGGTCATTTTCTTCGTAGTATGCCACGGCTTGCGCAAGGGTGAAGCGCAAAACCTCTTCGTTTTTCTTCGTCAATTCACGGCAGATCGAAATGCGGCGATCCGCACCGAAGGTCTGCTCAAAATCCTTTAAGGTCGCGCGGAGCTTGTGCGGCGCCTCGTGAAAGAGCATGGTGCGTGTTTCGTTCTTCAATTCGGCAAGACGCTCGCGGCGTTCGCTTTTGTTGACCGAGAGAAAGCCCTCGAAGCAGAAGCGACCCGTGGGAAGCGCGGAGAGCGTCAGCGCGGTGATGGATGCCACGGGTCCGGGGACAGACGTGACGGGAATGCCGCGCTCGGCGCAAAGACGGACCATGTCCTCACCCGGATCGCTGATCGCGGGAGTTCCCGCATCGGTGATCAAGGCGCAGCTTTCGCCGGCTTCCAGCCGTGCGGCGATCTGCTCGCCGCGTTCACGTTTATTGTGCTCAAAATAGGACACCATGGGCTTGCTGATCCCCAGATGCATGAGCAGATGTCCCGAATTTCGGGTATCCTCGGCGGCAATGAAATCGACCTCGGAGAGCACCTTGATCGCGCGCTCGGAAAGATCGGAAAGATTGCCGATCGGTGTTGCCACGAGGTAAAGCATCCCTTTTTCGATGCGGTTCTTTTCCAACGCGTAGGCGTCAGGCTTTTTTTGAGAGCTCATAGGCGTTCCTTTCTTTTTCAAAATGAAACAAAACCGTTTTCTTTGCATATCCTGTCACCAAACGGCTTTTTCCATAAGGGGGTAGCGTATGGCGACGAAAATCTACATTGATCAGGGACACAATCCCGAAAATCCCAACGCGGGAGCGGAGGGAAACGGCTTGCAGGAGCAAAACATTACGTATAACGTCGGTCAGGAGCTGGCGTCCTTGCTTCGCGCAAACGGCGCGTTCGACGTCCGTCTTTCCAGACCGACACCCGAGACCAGCCTCGGCACGTCCAATTCCACAAGCCTCCGCGCTCGCG
This sequence comes from Eubacteriales bacterium, assembly GCA_045593965.1. GTDB lineage: Bacteria > Bacillota > Clostridia > Oscillospirales > CAG-272 > UMGS1865. The sequence continues at coordinate 7,215 of JAZNXP010000136.1, forward strand.
TGGATGAAGCGAATGCATGGGGTGCAGATTATTTTATCAGCATCCATACCAATGCGTCAAGCAATCCGAGCGCAAGAGGGAGCGAGGCGTTTTCTTACAGCCGTCCCTCTGCGGCGTTTTCTCTGGGAGAGGATATTCTTGAAAACCTCGCCCGTGTGACGGGCTTGCGCAATCGGGGTATGCAGGTGCGTCCGGGGCTTTACGTGTTGCGAAAAACACGGATGCCCGCCGTGCTTGTGGAGCTTGGATTTATCAGCAATCCCGAGGAGGCGGTTCTGATGAACAGCCGTCCCGATCTCTTCGCACGGGGAATCTATGACGGGATTTTACAATACCTCGATGCATAAGCACCGAGGCATTGTGATGATTTGATCGTGAGATCTGTAAGCTGCCTTTTTTGCAGGGCGAGAGGCGTTTTTTTGTGGGGCTCTGTCTTGCAAATTATTGCTCGTCGTCCAGCTTGAGCACTGCCATGAACGCCTCGGGAGAGACCTGCACGGAGCCGAGCTGACGCATCTTCTTCTTTCCTTCCTTCTGCTTTTCCAGAAGCTTCTTCTTACGCGTAATATCACCGCCGTAGCACTTGGCAAGCACGTCCTTGCGCATCGCCTTGACCGTCTCACGTGCGATGATCTTGGAACCGATCGCCGCTTGGATCGGAACCTCGAAGAGCTGGCGCGGAATGTTGTCCTTGAGCTTTTCCGCGATCTTACGCGCACGTCCGTATGCCTTTTCCTCGTGAACGATGAAGGAGAGCGCGTCCACCTGCTCGCCGTTGAGCAGGAAATCCAGCTTGACAAGCTTGCTCGGCTCATATCCCTTCAGCTCGTAGTCGAGAGAGGCGTAACCGCGAGAGCGGCTCTTCAGTGCGTCAAAGAAATCGTAGATGATCTCGTTGAGGGGGAGATCGTAGTGTAATTCCACGCGCGTCTGATCGAGGTATTTCATGTCATGGAACACGCCTCGGCGCGTCTGACAAAGATCCATCAATCCGCCGACGTAATCCACGGGTGTGATGATGCTTGCCTTCACCAGCGGCTCGTACGCGACGTCGATCGTGTCGGGCTGGGGATAATTGGAGGGATTGTCGATGCGGACCGTCTCTCCGCTTTTGAGCTTGATCTCATAGATAACGCTGGGGGCGGTGGTGATCAGATCGAGGTTGAATTCACGCTCCAATCTCTCTTCAATGATCTCCATGTGCAAAAGTCCCAAAAATCCGCAACGGAACCCAAATCCGAGTGCCACCGACGTCTCTGGCTCAAACAGAAGCGCGGCATCGTTGAGCTGCAGCTTTTCCAATGCGTCGCGCAGGTCTCCGTAACGCGCACCGTCGGCAGGGTAGATACCCGCATAGACCATGGGCTGTACTGCCTTAAATCCGGGGAGTGCTTCCTTGGTGGGGGTGCTTGCGAGCGTGACCGTATCACCCACGCGCGTATCGCTGACGCTTTTGATCGAGGCGGTGATGTAACCGACCTCTCCCGCACGCAGGCAGTCTCCTTTTTTCAGACCGAAGGGCTCCATCGTTCCGACGTCAACAACGTCAAAGGTCGCTCCCGTGTTCATCATGCGGATGCGATCTCCGCTTTTGACAGATCCGTCAATGATGCGGACGTTGACGACAACGCCGAGATAGCTATCGTAATAAGAATCGAAGATCAATGCCTTCAAGGGTGCGTTTTCATCTCCCTCGGGGGAGGGGATGTCACGAACGACGGCTTCCAGCACGTCCTCAATGTTCAGTCCCGTTTTTGCCGAGACTGCGGGGCATTCCTCCGCGGGAATACCGATCACGTCCTCGACCTCTGTGCGGCATCTGTCAACGTCGGCGGAGGGAAGATCTATTTTATTGATCACGGGGATGATCTCAAGATTGGCGTCGATCGCAAGATATGCGTTCGCCAAGGTCTGCGCTTCAATTCCTTGTGTGGCATCCACAACAAGGAGTGCGCCGTCACAGGCGTTGAGCGAGCGGGAAACTTCATAGTTGAAGTCCACGTGACCGGGGGTGTCGATGAGATTAAAAGTATAGGTATTTCCGTCCTTCGCAAGATAATCGAGCTTGACGGCACGCGCCTTGATGGTGATGCCTCTTTCGCGCTCCAGATCCATGTTGTCCAGAATTTGCTCCTCCATTTCGCGTTGCGAAACGGTCTGCGTCTTTTCCAGAATGCGATCGGCAAGCGTTGACTTGCCGTGATCGATGTGCGCGATGATCGAAAAATTGCGGATGCGGCTTTGTCTTTCTGATTTTTGCACGTTGTTTGACCGTACCTTTCGGGTGGATTGTTAAAAAACTTATTCATTCTATATTATACTCTATTTTTTTGTTCATGGCAAGAGGTTTGACGAAAAAATTCGGACTCACGACAAAAAAGAACGCCTTTATTTTGGAAAAGAGCAAAAAAATGATAGTATTCGGCAAATCTATGATAGACAAAAAAATAAGAATTTGTTATACTAAAAAAGGGCAGAAGAGCAACATTTGTCTTAAAAAGCGCAAGTCATATCTTGAAAAACAGCAAAAAAGAGTTTATACTTTAGATACGAACAAAAATACGTTGTTGATTGTGTTTGTACGGAAAAAGAAAGGCGGATTGTTCGAATATGAAAAAAATGAAGACTGCGATCGTCGGTTACGGCGGTATGGGAGGCTGGCACGCAGAGCATTTGCTCAAGAGTGATGTTGCCGAGCTTGCAGGTATTTACGATATCAAAGAAGAGAGATGCGCGCTTGCGAGAGAGCGCGGCATTCACGCATACGGAAGCTACGGGGAGCTGCTGGCGGACAAGACCGTGGAATTGATCACGGTCGCGATCCCGAACGACGTTCACGAAGAGGTCGTGGTTGCCGCTCTGAACGCGGGTAAGAACGTGATCTGCGAAAAGCCCGTAACGCTCTCGTTGGAGTCGCTTGATCGCATGATCGCGGCGGCAAAAAAGAACGGTGTACGCTTCTCGGTGCATCAAAATCGCCGTTGGGACGTGGACTATCTCGCAATGAAGCAGATCCACGATTCGGGCGAGATCGGAAAGGTCCTGAACCTGGAGTCCCGTATTCACGGAAGCCGCGGAATTCCCTCCGACTGGAGAGGAGAAAAGAAGTACGGCGGCGGCATGCTCTACGACTGGGGTATTCATCTGATCGATCAGGCGTTGATGATCTTCGGCTGGGACGTCAAGAGCGTTTACTGCATTTGCGATAACATTACCAACAAAGAGGTCGATGACGGCTTCCGTCTGGATATTAACTTCAAGAGCGGTCAGCGCGCGACGATCGAGGTGGGAACCTATAACTTCATCGCAATGCCCCGTTTCTATATGCGCGCGGAGAAGGGAACCGCTCTTCTGACCGATTGGCGTGAGGAAGCGCAGGTGGTCAAATGCACGCATTGGCACGAAAATGAGGTCCTTCCCGTTAAGACCGCGGCAGGCTTGACCAAGACCATGGCACCGCGTAACGAGCTGACGACCGATACCTATCGCGTTGCCCGTCCCGCTTCGGACGTACACGACTATTATCGCAATTTCATCGGTGCGATCCGCGGAGAATGCGAGCAGTTCGTGACGCACGAGCAAATGAGAATTGACCTTGCGGTGATCCTCGCTGCATTCCGCTCCGCAGAGATCGGCGCACCTGTTGAGCTTTAACAAATATACATAAAAGAGTCCGCTCTCTGACAGAGCGGACTCTTTTGGTATGTTCAATCGGCAGGATCAAATACGGTTTCGATCACTTTTTTTGAGGATGGCGGAGAATACTGCCAACGGGAGAGGTGGGTGGTCGTTTCGGGATCGATGAAATACGGCAGCTTCTTTTCGATTGGCGAGGAGATCGCTGTGTCGATCAGAACGAGCTTGATCTTCATGCGGTCGGGAACGATGCTTTTGATGTAGACGGCGGCACTTTGCCCGATCCGCTTTCGCATTTCCTCGGCAAGCTCGGGCTTGCATTCGGCAAGTCCTGCCAGATTGGGGGCAAGCTCAATGAAAACACCGTAGCTTTCCACGCTGCGAAGAATGCCCGCGACCGTCTGTCCAACGGAAAACCGAGCGGCGTTTTCCTCCCATGTGCCGAGCAGCTCGCGCAAGGAGGCGTAGATCCTTCCGCTTTCACGGTCGATCGCCTTGACAGCGACCGTCAACGTCATTCCGCAAGAGAGTCGATCGCGTGGATGCGAGATGCGGGAGACCGAGATGCAGTCCACCGAGAGCAGAGAGGAAAGTCCGCAGCCGATGTCAAGGAACGCCCCGAACGGCTCCAGATGCGTGACCTTTGCCTGCAAAAGATCCCCGACGCGAAGCTCGGTGAGCAGCTGCGTCAGGCAGTCCTGCTGCGCCAGACGTCTGGAAAGCTTTGCGATGACGGTCCCGTCCTTGCACTCGATCCCAAGAACGCGGAACGAAACGGGCTTTCCGACGCGGGAGATGATGGCGATGTCCTTTCTCCGCTCGCCGACGCGGCACAGCAAAGCCTCGTCAGGCTCAATGATCCCCTCCGCGCAGGGAAGCGAGACGTGCAAGCGCAGATCGTTGTCGCAAAGCGTAACAAGACCCTCCAGGATACTTTCCGTATGCATGGCGCGTTCCAAGCCCGCAAGCGTTGCGACCGCGTCTCGGTTCTCGGGAGAGGAAAGTCGCGCTCCCTCGGGCATATACAGCTGTTTCATTTTTCTGACCTCCGTTTTCTCTTTTCATACAGTTTTTGATCGTTGATTTGCGCGTTATCACATTCTATGCAACCTTGCTTTCGAAAATGCCGTTTTGACGAAAGATGCGCCCGATCTCGCATAAATTGAGACGTGAATTCGCATACTAAACCAAACGGAGGGATGAAAATGCTGGAATTGTGCGAGGATTACCGTGAAAATATACGGCGTGTGGATTCTGCTTGGCGCACGTCGGAAAGCTTTGATCTGATCAAAAAGGTACTCTACGTCGGATCGGATCAGGTGACGTTTTACTATATCGACGGCTTTGTGGAGAGTGGACAGATGAACAAGCTGATGATGTATCTGCTTTCCCTGAAGGGCTTGGGAGAGGCAGGCACTCCAAAGGGAGAGGAAGCGGCGCGTTATTTTCTGGAGCATTTTATGCCGCAGGTGGAATCCGAGGTGGTCACGGACACAGGGATCATGGTGCAGATGCTGCTTTCGGGGGCGAGCTTGCTCTTTGGCGAGAGCTTTGGCGCGAGTGCGATCGTCATTGATTCCAGAACCTATCCCGCAAGATCTGTCGGAGAGCCCGAAAACGATCGCGTGATGATGGGATCAAGGGACGGATTCGTGGAAACGCTGGTGTTCAATACCGCATTGATCCGCCGCCGCATCCGAGATCCGAAGCTGACGATGAAGTACTTTACGGTGGGAAGCCGAAGTCGCACCGATGTGGTGCTTTGCTATCTGGACGGAAAAGCGGATGCGGATTACGTCGAGCGTCTGGAGAAGAAGCTCTCCGAGATCAAGACGAAGGCATTGACGCTCGGACACGAATCCTTGGCGGAGCTTTTGATCAAGCAGAGCTGGTATAATCCCTTTCCGAAGATCCGTTATACCGAACGTCCCGACGTGGCGGCGGCGCAGGTGTTGGAGGGAAGTGTGCTCATTCTTTGCGACAATTCTCCCGAGGTCATGATCCTGCCGAGCAGTATTTTTGATTTTTTACAGGAAACGAATGATTTTTATTTTCCGCCGCTGACGGGGACATATATCCGCATCGTCCGCCATGTGGTATTTTGGGCGACACTTCTTTGGATTCCGATCTGGTTTTTGCTGACGCAAAATCCCGAGCTGACACCGCAGGCGTTGCGGTTTATTCTTCCGAAGGAGCAGGGGCGTGTTTCGATCTTTGCGCAGCTTCTGATCGTGGAATTCGTGATCGACGGACTGCGAATGGCATCCATGAATACGCCGAGCATGCTGTCCAACTCCTTGGCGATCGTGGGGGGACTGATCCTTGGCGACTTTGCGGTGAGCATCGGATGGTTGATCCCCGAGGTCATCCTTTATATGGCGTTCGTATCGATCGCAAGTTATTCACAGAGAAGCTACGAATTGGGATATGCGTTTAAATTTATGCGGTTGCTGTATCTGATCCTGATCCGACTTTTCAACGTCATCGGATTTTGGGTGGCGAGCGCGGTCATTGTCCTGCTTTTGATCTCCAACAAGACGGTGAACGGAAAGCGGTCGTATCTCTATCCGTTGTTTCCGTTCAAGGGACGTGCGTTGCTGTCTTTGTTTGTGCGGTTTCGAAAGGATCGCTTTGAGGGAGAAGAAAATGAAAAAAACGAGGAGCATCACGTCTCCCGCTGAAACGGCGCAGACCGTTTTTGAAAGAAAAATCGTTTTTTTGCGACAAAGCTCTTGCAAAAATCAAAATCCTGTGTTATAATACGAATAATGAAATATATCTTATCAAGAGTAACGGAGTGACAGGCACGATGATGTTACAGCAACCTGCCCGAATGGGTAAGGTGCTAAATCCTGTTAGATGAGAGCCGAGACGCTCCGTCTGCGCGGAGCGTTTTCTTATTGTGTCAGACGAGAAGATATGTTTTAAATAAAAGCATGAGAGGATTTATCAAATGAGCTCCAAACTGAACAAAAAATTATTCACCAGTGAGTCCGTGACCGAGGGACATCCCGATAAGATCTGCGACAAGATCTCGGATGCGATCCTTGACGAAATGCTTCGTCAGGACCCCATGTCCCGCGTGGCGTGCGAGACCTTCTGCACCACGGGTATGGTCTGCGTTATGGGTGAGGTTACAACCAAAGCGGTCGTCGATATTCAGACCATCGTTCGCGAGACCGTACGCAAGATCGGATATGACAGAGCAAAATACGGCTTTGATTGCGATAGCTGCGCGGTCATGACGTCGCTTCACGCGCAATCTCCCGACATCGCCATGGGAGTTGACTGCTCCCTGGAGGCAAAGAACGGCGACGATACCGACGGCAAGGATACGGGTGCGGGAGACCAGGGGCTGATGTTCGGCTATGCTTGCAACGAAACCCCCGAATTGATGCCGCTTCCCATTTCTCTTTCCCATCAGCTGGCAAAGAAGCTGACAGAGGTGCGCAAGAGCGGACTTCTTTCCTATCTCCGTCCCGACGGAAAAACGCAGGTGACCATCGAATACGGCGAGGACGGTACCCCCGTTCGCGTGGATACGGTCGTCATCTCTTCCCAGCATAGCCCCGACGTTTCTCTCTGGCAGATCCGCGAGGACCTGATCGAGCACGTCATCAACGCCGTGATCCCGAAGGACATGATGGATCAAAAAACAAAAATCTACATCAACCCCACGGGACGCTTTGTTGTGGGCGGTCCTGCGGGAGATACGGGGCTTACGGGACGCAAGATCATTGTGGATACTTACGGCGGATATGCGCGTCACGGCGGCGGCGCATTCTCGGGCAAGGACCCGACAAAGGTGGACCGTTCGGCTTGCTATGCCGCGCGTTACATCGCAAAGAATATCGTCAAGGCAGGACTTGCGGACAGATGCGAGGTTCAGCTTGCATACGCCATCGGCGTCGCAAAGCCCGTGTCCGTGATGATTGATACCTTCGGTACTGCCAAGATCGATGAGAGTAAGATCGAGGAAGCGGTGCTTTCCTTGGTGGATCTCCGTCCCGCGGCGATCATCGAGCGTTTCGATCTGCGCCGCCCCATTTACTGTGAGCTTGCCGCTTACGGGCATTTGGGACGTGAGGATCTGGATGCTCCGTGGGAAAGATGCGATCTTGTCCCCACACTTTCCAAATTACTCAAATAACGTATTTGCTTGTGCTTACGGGGAGGGCTTTTCCAATCAGATCAGCTCTCCCCGTTCTTATCCCACGCAGGCAATCCCATGAACCTCATACCCATAGCCTGCATAGGATGAAGGTGAAAGGGGGCGAGGAGATGTTTTGGAGAATGCTGCTTGAGGTGGGAGTTGCGATATTTGCGGTGTACGGGATCGCCTGCGCCGCAAGAACGCTGACCGAATGGATCTTTCCGCAAAAGAACCTGGCGATGGCTGTGCAGATTCGCACGTTGGAGGATGCGCAGGACATGGACCTTTTGCTCTACGAGGCACGCGCGTCTGTGATGCGTCGGGGGAGAAGTAAGCTCATCGTTCTGATCTCCTCGTCACTGATGACGGGAACGGTCGGAGAGGATGACACGCTGTTTGATGAATACGAAACAATGATCGAACGGTACGGAGCGGATTGCTATCTGGTGGAAATGGATTGAACGAATGAGAAAGGAGATTGAAAATGGCGGAGACCGAAAACGGCTCTTTTATGAGCGAGCCCATTGACGAAAGAGGACCCCTGAAGCTGAGCGGCAGCATTGAGCACGTGATCTATTCCAATGAAGAAAACGGCTTTGCCATTTGCGATCTCGGCTGTGACGAGGGCGGTGAGATCGTGACCGTCACAGGAACGCTCCCCTATATCGGAGAGGGAGACCAGGTCACGGTTTACGGTCGGTGGGTACATAATCCGAAATACGGACGCCAATTCCGTGTGGAGCAATTCGAAAAACAGCTTCCCGCTGACCGCGCGTCTATCTTGCGGTATCTCGCGTCGGGAACGATCAAGGGGATCGGTCCCAAGACCGCGCAGCGCATCGTGGATGAATTCGGGGATGAGAGCTTTGACGTGATCGAAAATCATCCCGAGTGGCTTGCCGCGATCCCCGGGATCACTCCGAAACGTGCGCACGCGATCTCGGAGCAGTTTGCGGAGCAGGCGGGAATCCGTTCCGCGATGATGTTCTTCCGTGAATTTTTCGGTGCGGCGATGACCGTCCGCATCTATAAGCGTTGGGGTGGAAGCGCGGTTGACATTGCCAAGCAAAATCCTTACCGACTTTGCGAGGAGATCGATGGCATCGGCTTCGAGCGTGCCGACCGTCTTGCTGCCGCGTGCGGCTTGGAGCGTGACAGTCACGAGCGCCTTTGCAGCGGTGTGCGGTATCTGTTGCTTTCCAATGCGGCACAGAACGGACACGTATGCCTGCCGCGTGAGAAGCTGATCCCGAGTGCCGCTAAGCTGCTTGAAGCTCCCGAGGAAAAGGTGGATGAAGCGGTCGCGGCTCTTCTGGAGGCAGAGAAGCTTTGCGCGGTTCGGTTTGACGGCGTGTGCTATCTTTATGACCGTCAGATGTATGAGAATGAAAAATACGTCGCACGAAAGCTGATCCTTCTGGATAAGGTCTGCTCACGTATGGAAACGTCCAATATCGGAGCGTTTATTCAAAAAGAAGAACGTGAAAGCGGCGTGACGTATGCGCACCTGCAACGTCAGGCGATCGCCGCCGCATTGGAAAACGGTGTCATGCTGCTCACGGGTGGTCCCGGTACGGGTAAGACCACGGTCGTGCGCGCGCTGTTACATATTTTTAACAGTATGGATCTTAAGGTCGCGCTTTGCGCTCCGACGGGACGGGCGGCGAAGAGGCTGTCCGAGGCGACGGCATACGAAGCCAAAACGATCCACCGCCTGTTGGAATACGGCGGCGAGGAGGGGGGCGGTATCTGCTTCCACCGCGACGAGCATAATTTGCTGGAAGAGCACGTTGTGATCGTGGACGAGGCTTCCATGGTGGATTGTCCGCTGATGAACGCGCTTTTGCGTGCGGTCAAGCCGGGTGCGCGCGTGATCCTCATCGGGGATGCGGATCAGCTTCCTTCCGTGGGCGCGGGGAACGTTTTGCACGATCTCCTCACGAGTGAACGCTTTGCCACGGTGTGCTTGAGTGAGATCTTCCGTCAGGCGCAAAGCAGTCTGATCGTGACGAACGCGCACGCCATCAACCGAGGTGAGCTTCCGCGTCTGGATGTCAAGGATAACGATTTCTTTTTCCTGCCGCGCAAAAGTGACAGGGAGATCGCCGCAACGGTGGCACAGCTCTGTCAGATCCGTTTGCCCAGAACCTACGGCGAAATGGCGATCAACGGCACGCAGGTCATCACTCCGTCCAGA
>JAZNXP010000137.1:0-5571 GCA_045593965.1 Eubacteriales bacterium
CAAATCGGAGGAACATCATGAAAAAGACAAGAATTTTATTATTGATCCTCGCGCTGTTGCTCTCCTTGTTGATCTCTTGTGAGCAAGCACCGCCCAACAACGGCGGAGAGAGCACCACCGCGACAGCAGCCCCCGTGGAAACAACGGGGAATACCACCGCGTCCACGACCGCACCCGCGGAGACGACGGGAGCGACCGCAACGGGCGGCACAACGTCCACCACGGCACCCGACGAGACCACGGGTGGCAGTACCACTTCTACCACAGCTCCCGACGAGACCACGAGTGGCACGACCGTTACCACCGCTCCCGATGAGACCACGGGTGGCGACGACGTTCTTGTACCCCCTTCCTATAAGTATACCGATTTCACGCCAGGGGAAAAGGACGTTCTGGAGCAGCTCGTCGGCGAGGTGATCCCCTTCATTCCCAACAACGAATACTATTTCGAGACGGCTTCCGACGAATACGGCACCTTCGTCAATTTCTATACCTTCGGCAACACCGAGGACGAATTTGAGGCGTACCTCGACCTGTTCGACGGTTATACCCTTGTCGGAACGGAAGTGGACGAGTACGGCGACACGTGGTATTACTACGAAAAAGACACCGTTTGCATCGACGTTTCCTACTACGTCTACGAGGGTGAAAGCGTTATCGATCTTTACGTCTACCTTGAAGGTGACACCGGCGGCTCGGGCGGCAGTACGAACGAGTATCTTTATACCGATTTCGACACCGAGGAAAAAAATCTCTTCCTCAATACTTTCGGTCAGATCATTCCCTTTATTCCCAACAACGAATATTACGTAGACTCCGATTCCGACGAATACGGTCCTTACCTCAATTTCTATACCTTCGGCAACACCGAAGCGGAGTTTGAAGCATACCTCGACCTGTTCGACGGCTATACCTTCGACGGAACGAGCGTGGATGATTTCGGCGACACGTGGTATTATTACAGCATCGGCGACCTTTGCATCGACGTTTCCTACTACGCATACGAAGGTGACTACGTCGTTGACGTTTATGTCTACGGCGAGGACAATAGCGGCGGCTCGGGCGGCGGCGATTCCGTCATTCCCGACGGCACGCAGCCCATCACCAACGACGGCAAGGGACTTCCCACCGACGCGGACGGCGACGGCGTTCACAACGTCGATTTCACCAAAGCCGAACAAATCAAGAACGTGACCGATCTCGGTTACTATATCGACGGCTGTCCCACGGTCGGCTCTCCCGCGGTGCTTGTCATTCCCGTGGAATTCATCGACGCGACGGCACAGAGCAAGGATCTGGATCTCTCTCAGCTTTCCAAGGCGTTCGCAAGCAACGATCTCAACGATGATTTCTGGTCAGTTTACGAATATTACATGATCTCCAGCTACGGCAAGCTGACGCTTGACGTCACCGTTCTGGATCAATGGTTCCGTCCCGCGCACGACAGCAGCTACTACGCAAGCAGCACCGATGCCGACGGCTACGCCAACGGCGACCAGCTCATCATCGACGAGGCACTGGCGTATCTTTCCACCTTCATGGATCTTTCCGCGTTCGATAGCGATAACAACGCGATCATCGATTCGATCGTCATCATCCACACGCTCGACATCGACGACACGCAGGATTTCTATTGGGCATACAGATATTGGAATTACCACGTCGACGGGGACGGCTATTACTACGAATACGACGGCGTTTCCGCAAACGATTACGTCTGGGCGTCCTTCGACTTCCTCCACGAGAGCTACGACGAGGACGGTAACGTGGATTACAGCGACCGCACCGTGATGAACAACTATACCTACATCCACGAATTCGGTCACATCCTCGGCGCGGACGATTATTACGACACGTCCTATTCCTCCGACGAAACACCGATGAACGGGTTTGACATCATGGACGGCATGATGGGCGATCAGAACGCCTATACCAAGTTCCATTACGGCTGGCTGACGAATTCCCGTCTCGTCGTTTGCGAGGACACGGTCACGCTTTCGCTGGAAGCGTTCTCCAAGAACGGAGACACGATCATCCTCGCCAACAACTGGGATGATGCCCTTGGTGTATATCAGGAGTATTACGTCATCGTTTATTACACCTCCGACGGACTCAACGCGGGCGAGAACGGCTATTTCACCCGTGAAGGATTGCTCGTTTATCACGTCAACGCGTCTCTTTACGGAGAGGTTTACGGCGACGAGACGTATTATTTCACATATAACAACAACACGCATCCGTCCGATCAAAACGGAAGCGAGAACAATCTGATCGAATACGTCAAATCCGCAGGCGACACCTATACCTACGTCGAGGGCGACACCATGCCCGTGACGTACGACGATGCAGGCAACGCGCTGATCTATAACTTCGTCGTTGACTCCATCACCGACGATACGGCAACGATCACGTTCACCAAAAACTAAACGCCTCACGCCGCATCCTTCATAGGGTGCGGCGTATTTTATCAATATACCAAAAAAAGACAGAGAGGGATTAGCGTGTTCTCCTTAACGGAGAACACGCATCGAGATAAATCCCTTGCGGGACTTTCGATATACGCCTGCGGCGTTCGATATGTGCTTACGCACTCGATATGTTTGCTTCGCAAACGAGGGATTGATCTCATATCGAATTGACGCGCAGCGACAATATATCGAGCTTGAGCGTAGCGAAAGCATATCGAGTCAACAAAGTTGACATATCGACAGAAGAAAAAACGAGAGCAAGGGTAGAAGGATTTGTTTCCTTTTACTCTTGCTCTTTCTGTGTGTAATAAGGGTCTGAATTTAGTGGAATTTTCAAATTCTCCGCTAAAAACATCATCCATTTTTTATCAACCATTTTTTCGTTCTTCTTTGCAACCGATCCGCAAAAAAACGGGGGAGCTTTCATTGCCAAAGCTCCCCTGCTGCACGCTTACAAGTGTATGCGCGGTATTAGTTTTTCAAGCTGTGGATCGGAGCGGGAATTCTGCCGCCGCGACGGATGAAACGCGCGGGGGAGTAGGTATTCAGCTCCATAATGGGCGCTCTGCCGAGCAGTCCGCCGAAGTTGACGCTGTCACCCGCTTGCTTGCCGTAAGCGGGAATGACACGGACGGCTGTCGTCTTGGTGTTCACAACGCCGATGGCGATCTCATCGGCGATGATGCCGTCGATCACCTCCTCGGGGGTGTCACCCGGGATCGCGATCATGTCAAGTCCGACCGAGCAGACGGCTGTCATTGCTTCCAGCTTCTCCAAGGTGAGCGCGCCGCGTTCGACAGCGGCGATCATGCCCGCATCCTCGGAAACGGGAATGAACGCGCCCGAAAGTCCGCCGACGTGCGAGGAAGCCATCACGCCGCCCTTCTTCACGGCGTCGTTGAGCATTGCCAATGCGGCGGTCGTTCCGTGCGCACCGCAGGACTCCAGTCCCATTTCCTCAAGAATATAAGCCACCGAGTCACCCACGGCAGGGGTCGGCGCAAGAGAGAGGTCAATGATTCCGAACGGAACGCCGAGGCGGGACGATGCTTCGCTTGCGACGAGCTGTCCCACGCGCGTGATCTTGAACGCGGTCTTTTTGATGATGTCGGCAAGCTCGGAGAGGTTACAGTCTCCCGCTCTTCTGATTGCCGACGCGACCACACCGGGGCCGCTGACACCGACGTTGATCGCGGTTTCGGCTTCACCCACGCCGCAGAACGCGCCTGCCATGAAGGGGTTATCCTCGGGAACGTTGGCGAACACAACGAGCTTTGCGCAACCGATGGAATTGTTGTCTCTCGTCAGGTAAGCCGCCCTTTTGATCGCGCTTCCCATCATGGCGATGGCATCCATATTGATGCCTGCCTTGGTGGATGCGACGTTGACGGACGAGCAGACGTTGTTGGTTTCCGCCAATGCTTCGGGGATGACCGAGATCATGTTCTTCGCGCCCTCTGTCATGCCCTTTTGAACGAGTGCGGAAAAGCCGCCGATGAAGTTGATGCCGATCTGATCTGCCGCGCGCTGGAGCGTGTGAGCGATCTTGATATAGCCGTCGGGGCCGCACGCGCCGCCGATGAGGGACACGGGCGTGACGGACACGCGCTTGTTGACGATCGGGATGCCGTATTTCTTTTCAATTTCACAGCCCTCGTGCACCAGATGCTCGGCACGGGTGGTGATCTTGTCATAGATCTTTTGGCAGAGGCGGTCGATGTCCTCGCTTACACAATCCCAAAGGGAGATCCCCATCGTGATGGTACGGATGTCGAGGTTTTCCTCTCGGATCATGTTGATGGTTTCTAAGATATCCTGTGTATTTAACATTCCGCCACCTCTTAAATGTGATGCATGGTGTTAAAAATATCCTCGTGCATGACGTGGATGGCGAGACCGCGGCTCTTTCCCAGCTCCGCGAGAACGTCAACGAATTTGGAAAATTCAATGTTCAGGCCTTGGATGTCCGCAAGCATGATCATGGCGAAGTATTCGCTCAACACGCTCTGCGTGATCTCGACGATGTTTGCGTTGTGCTTGGAGCATACGGCGGAGACGTCCGCGATGATGCCCACAGTGTCCTTTCCTGTTACGGTAATCACTGCTTTCATGTTTGACACTTCCTTTCGGGGGGTACATTTTAGTTTGTTAATACTATTATATCAAAGAATCCCGTTTTGTCAAGTGCTTGTTCACAAAACATTCGGTTGACAAACCGATGAAGGGATGTTATAATATTGATGATTATAAAATATATAAAATAAAAGGAGAAAACTGCCATGGATTCCGGAATCGGATCGGGAACCCCCTATGAATATGTGGTCGCGGAGAAGAACACGCCCGCGCTGAAGATGAAAAAGGTGACGTTTATCGCCCTCTACGTGCTTTGGGTCGCCGCGTTTTTGCTTGTTGGCGGAATGACAAAGCTGATTCTGCCGCTATTGGCATTCATTCCCATCACCACGTGGATCCTCGTCTGGCTGACGTGGAAATACGTACAGGTGGAATACGAATACTCCGTCTTTTCGGGCGAGATCACCGTCTCTCGGATCTACGGAGGCAAAAAGAGAAAGCAGCTCGTTTCCGTTCACATCAAGGAGCTTTCCGCCGTTTTGCCCTATACCGACGAGCACGTCCACAAGGTCAACAATTTTGAAGCGCAAAAGACGGTTATGGCGGCGTCCTGCTCTGATGCACCGAACGCTTACATCGCGCTTTGGACGGCTGAGGACACGCGCATGCTCCTCTGCTTTGAGCCTGACGAGAAAATTCTGAAGCTGATCAAATATTACAACGCATCCTGTCTCTCCAAATAACCGCTTACGGTGCCACCTGCGCCACCTGCGGTGGAGCTCCGTAGCTCCCGTGCTGCGGACAGTTTTGAGCTTTTCGCAAAAGCTCAAACCGACGCACCGCAGTTGAACCAAACGAAAGTTTTGATCAAACTTTTTCAAAAGTTTGCGCAGATCCAACGCGCGGAGCGTTGGTCGCCCGTCGCAACGGGCGAAATCCCCCTATATGCGTTTCTCTTTTGATAGCTTGCAAATCCGCGAAGCGGTTTGCGGCGAGCTTGCGAGCCTTATCTCATTTGCGCCTACATCGC
>JAZNXP010000138.1:0-2208 GCA_045593965.1 Eubacteriales bacterium
GTGTTCAAGGAGGTTCTGGGCGTTGATATTCCGACTCCCATGCAACGCATCACCTTTGCGGACGCGATGAACCGTTACGGCTCGGATAAGCCCGATACGCGCTTTGGCATGGAAATTCAGGATTTGAGCGACGTTGTGAAGGGATGCGGCTTCTCCGTATTCACCAACGCGATCGCGGACGGCGGTTCTGTTCGTTGCATCGTAGCGAAGAACGCGGCGGCGACCCTGACCAGAAAAGAGATCGATAAGCTCACCGAGCACGCAAAGGGCATCGGGGCTAAAGGCTTGGCGTACATTCGTTGGGTGGACGAGGCTCCCAACTGCTCGTTTGCAAAATTCCTCACGCCCGAGGAGCTTCAGGCGATCATGGATGCCGTGTCTCTTGAGAAGGGCGACGTCATGCTGATCGTTGCCGATAAGAACAAGGTCACGCTCCCCACGCTGGGCGCATTGCGTAATATTTTGGGCAAAAAGCTCGACCTCATCCCCGAGGGTGCGTTCAACTTCCTTTGGGTGGTTGAATTCCCGTTCTTTGAATGGAACGAGGAGACCGAGCATTGGGATGCAATGCACCATCCCTTCACCATGCCGCTTCAGGAATGCATTTCGAGCCTTGAGAGCGATCCCGGAAGCGTGCGTGCGGAGTGCTATGACATGGTACTCAACGGTACCGAGCTGCTTTCCGGTTCGATCCGTATCACCGATTGGCAGCTTCAGGAGAAGATGTTCAAGGTGCTGGGACTGACGCCGGAGGATATCGAGCGCAAGTTTGGCTTCCTTGTGGATGCGTATAAGTACGGCGCACCTCCGCACGGCGGATCGGGAATGGGACTGGACCGTCTCGCGATGGTCATGTCGGGTGCGGATTCCTTGCGTGACGTGGTTGCCTTCCCGAAGGTACAGAACGCGAGCGAATTGATGTCGCAGTGTCCCACGCCCGTGGCAGAAAAAGATCTGGCGGAGCTGGGCATTGCCGTTGTGCTTCCCGAAGCAGAAGAAAATAATTAACCGAACAAACGGCTGACACGGGCAAAAGTCCGTGTCAGCCTGTTGCGGCTTTTTAAGCATTTTAAAAGAGGTATTCATGAAACCCGAATTGTTATCCCCTGCGGGGAATTTTGAAAAATTGAAGGCGGCGATCCTCTACGGCGCGGACGCGGTGTATCTGGCAGGACAGATGTTCGGTATGCGCTCCGCGGCGGATAATTTTACGGTAGAGGAGCTGTACGAAGCGTCAAAATACGTTCACGAGCGCGGCAAGAAGCTCTATTTGACCGTTAACACCATGCCGCGCGTGCATGAATATCCGTTGTTGAGAAAATTTCTCCATGACGTCAGGGGTGCGGGAATCGACGCGATGATCGTTGCCGATCTCGGCGTGCTGGCGACTATTCGCGAGATCCTGCCCGATATGGAAATTCATATCTCCACGCAGACGAGCATTGTCAGCCCCGCATCGGCAAAAGCGTATATCGCCATGGGAGCGAAGCGATTGGTTCTGGCAAGAGAACTGACGATGGAGGAAATCCATCAGCTTCGCGCGGGAATTCCCGAGGACGTGGAGCTGGAGGCGTTCATTCACGGCTCCATGTGTGTGTCTTATAGCGGACGCTGTCTGCTTGCCAACGCGCTCAACGGACGTGACGGAAACCGCGGCACGTGTTCGCAGCCCTGCCGCTGGAACTATTCCATCGTGGAGGAAAAGCGT
Source organism: Eubacteriales bacterium (assembly GCA_045593965.1). Taxonomy (GTDB): domain Bacteria; phylum Bacillota; class Clostridia; order Oscillospirales; family CAG-272; genus UMGS1865. The sequence goes on from JAZNXP010000138.1 coordinate 1,709, forward strand.
CCCGATATGCTCTTTCCAATCGAGGAGCAGGAGGGAGTGGGAAGCTTTATCATGTCGTCCAAGGATATGTGCATGATCGAGCATATTCCCGAACTTATGCAGAGCGGAATCGCGTCCTTCAAGATCGAGGGACGTATGAAGAGCGCGTACTATACGGCGGTCGTGACGAACGCATACCGTCTTGCCATTGACGCATACGAGAAGGATCCCGAAAGCTACACCTTCGATCCCGCATGGCTGGAGGAGCTGGACAGCGTTTCTCACCGCGAATACGGCACGGGCTTTTATTTTGACGATCCGATGCAGAACGCGCAGCTGGTCAGCACGTGCGGCTACATCAGAGAAAAAGCATATTTCTCCACCGCTATTGAATATGATGCTACCGAGGCGGAAGCGATCCAAGCGCACGGTGTGGAGCTTGAAAACGAAAACGGACGTCTTTATCGGTTCATTCAAAGGAACAAGGTCAGTGCGGGAGAAACGGCGGAGCTGCTCTCCCC
>JAZNXP010000139.1:0-8087 GCA_045593965.1 Eubacteriales bacterium
AGCATTGCCGCAGCCTCCATTCTCGCCAAGGTCACCCGTGACCGCGGATGCGAGGAGCTGGACAGGCTTTACCCCCAATACGGCATTGCCAAGCACAAGGGCTACGGCACAAAAGCGCATATGGACGCGCTCCGTCAATACGGTCCATCCCCCATTCACAGAAGGCAATTCATCCGTTTTTTGGAGAACGACAAATGAGCACGTTTACCGCCAAGGAGATCGGAGATTTCGGAGAGCGACTCGCGGTTCATTATTTGCGTTTGCACGGATATACTGTAAAGAGCCGAAACTACCGTTTTGGGAAATACGAGATCGACGTCATCGCTTCCACTTGGCGGGATATTGCCTTCGTTGAAGTCAAAACCAGAACCTGCAAAAAAGAAGAGCTCGATCTGCTTCCGCCTCCCAAGCACGCGGTGGATGCAGATAAGCAAGCCTTTACCCGTCGCGCGGCGCGGCAATATCTTTACGAGCATCCAACGAAGAAACGCCCGAGAATGGACGTGATCGAGATCTGGCTTTCTCCGTCCGAGGATGGAAAAAAACCGAAAATGCTTCGGCTCAATCATATCAAAGCGGCGTACTGACGCCAAACGGAGATCCCATGAACCTTTCACTTTTTGATTGGCACTGCGACACAGCCAACGAAATGCTTCGGCAAGATCAGGAGCTGACGCGCAACCATCTTGCCGTTTCGCTTGAACACGCAAGCGTATTTTCTGATTACATACAAGTCATGGCACTCTGGACCGAGTACGGTCTTTCCGACGAGGAGGGCTGGAATCGGTATCATGCCATGCTTAAAAACCTAAAAGCCGATCCTGCATTCGAACAGAGGAAGGCACGTCTTTGCACGTCTGCCCCATGCTTGAAAACGCCTCTTCCCAAGCTTTTGCTGGGCGTTGAGGATGCAAGGATCCTAAACGGACAGATCGAACGCCTTGATCGACTGCACGCCGACGGTGTTCGCGTGTTGACCCTGCTCTGGAGCGGAGAAACCTGCATCGGCGGCTCCCACAATACCCAAAGCGGTCTTACCGAGTTTGGTAAGCAGGTCGTCCGTCGCGCGATCGAATTGGGAATCTTCCCCGATATTTCTCACGCCTCGGTGGAATCTGCCGCGGACGTTTTTGCGATTGCGAAGGAATATCGCTTCCCCGTGATCGCATCGCACTCCAATGCATATGACGTATGTCCCGTTTCCCGCAATCTGCGCAACGATCAGGTCACTTCCATCATCGAAAGCGACGGTATCATCGGGCTCAATCTTTATCAAGGCTTTTTAAAGAAGGATTCTCCTGCGCACGCCGAGGACGTACTTCCGCACGTCGAGCATTTTCTCTCGCTTGGCGCGAAGGATGCGCTGTGCCTTGGCGGTGATATGGACGGATGCGAGCTTCCCGACGATATTCCAACGCTGAAGGAGCTCCCTCGTTTGGCAAATCTCATGCTTCGGCATAATTATTCCGAGGAGCTTGTCAAAGCGATCTTTTTTGAAAATGCCAACCGCTTCGCAAATCAATATCTGATATCATTTTGAACGTATTTTCCATACAGAAAGGAACCCATATATGTTGTACAAAAGCACAAGAAGTCAATCTTCCGCATCTGCAACCGCCGCACAGGTCATCAAGCAAGGACTTGCAGAGGACGGCGGTCTGTTCGTCCCCGAAAGCATTCCCACACTGACCTTAGAGGACATCAACTCACTCTGCAAGGAGAGCTATCCTGTCAGAGCTGCCAAGATCCTTTCCAAATTTCTGACCGACTATACGTATGACGAGCTTTTGTCGGATTGCCTGGAGGCATATGACGAAGCCGCTTTCGTTGGCGGCGCGGCACCGTTGAAGCATATTCACGATCAATTTTCCGCTCTGGAGCTCTGGCACGGTCCGACTGCGGCGTTCAAGGACATGGCGTTGCAGATCATGCCCCGACTTCTCTCCCGCGCGCTTGTCAAGACAGGCGAGGAACGCACGGCTCTGATCCTCGTTGCCACCTCGGGTGACACGGGAAAAGCAGCTTTGGAAGGATATAAAGATATCGACCGCATCAAGATCATGGTGTTTTATCCCGTAGACGGTGTCAGCCACGTGCAAAAGCTGCAAATGGCAACGCAGACGGGAGAAAACGTCAACGTTTGCGCGATCAAGGGCAATTTCGACGACGCGCAGAACGGCGTGAAGGAGATCTTCGGCGATGCTTCCATGGCAGAGGCTTTGAATGAAAAGGGCTACTTCTTCTCCAGCGCGAACTCCATCAACTGGGGACGTCTCGCACCGCAGATCGTTTACTATATTTCCGCATATTGCGATCTTATCGAGCAAGGAAAATGCAAGCTCGGCGAAAGCTTCAACGTCTGCGTTCCGACGGGCAACTTCGGTAATATCTTTGCCGCATACCTCGCAAAACAGATGGGACTCCCGATCGGGCAGATGATCTGCGCATCCAATTCCAACAATATTCTGACCGACTTTTTGCGCACGGGTACGTACGACAGAAACCGCGATTTCTATCTGACCATGTCTCCCTCCATGGACATTCTGATCTCCAGCAATCTGGAGCGTCTGCTCTACTTTACCGCAGGCAGCGAAAAAACTGCCGCTTATATGGACTCCTTGAAAAAGACGGGAGCTTATACGGTCGATGCGGCGGTTCTTGAAGAAATTCAGCAGAATTTCAAGGGATATTTTGCCGATGAAGCAACCACGGCAAGCACCATCCGCGCAACGTATGAAGCATACGGCTATCTTGCTGATACGCATACCGCCGTTGCCATTTCCGCGGCGGAACAGTACGCTCAAGAAACGGGAGACACCCGTCCGACGGTGATCGACTCGACGGCAAGCCCGTATAAGTTTGCAAACAACGTCTATCGCGCGATCGCGAACAAAGAGCCCTCGTCCGATCTTGGCGCGCTTGATGAGCTTTCGGCACTGACCAATACGGAAATCCCCTATCCTCTTGCCGCTCTTGCATCGCGCAAGGTCCGCTTTGAGACCGTGGTCGACCGCAAGGAAATGGCAAACGCCGTATTGAATTATCTGAACCAATAAAAAACGGCATTGCTCACAAAAAACGTGAGCAATACCGCTCTTTGATAAAGAGATCAGTTTTCCTTCGGCTTGAAGGTCGCGCAAAGCGTCTCGCCCGAGGTTGCCGCACTGTGAGGACCTACGGCGATCTCGTTTGCCGTGCAGTAGGTGTCACAATCGTGATAATAGCAGTTTTGTACGTTACACTTGATGCCCTTGATGTGCTTCTCGCAGCAGTTCATCTTTTTCTCTTCCATTGTTTACTTCCCCTTTTTGCAATATGATTGCGTATTTGCAAGGATTGCTCCTTACGTGTTTTAGTATTGCCCTTCCGCGCAAATTTATTCTGTCAGAAAGGAGTTTTCAAAATGTCTTTGTTCGTAATGGCTGATCTGCATCTTTCCTCGGACGGAACGAAGTCCATGGACGTCTTTGGTCCGCGTTGGAAGGATTATATGGAAAAAATCAAAAAGAATTGGACCGCCGTCGTCACGGATGAGGACACCGTGATCGTTCCCGGAGACATTTCCTGGAGCTTGCATCTTGAGGACTCTCTGGACGATCTGCGTTTTCTGGATTCCTTGCCCGGACAAAAGCTGATCGGAAAAGGAAATCATGATTTCTGGTGGTCAACGCTTTCAAAAATGAATGCATTTTTGAAGGAAAATAAGATCACTTCCATCCGTTTTCTCTATAACAACGCATTCGTTTTTGATGACTGTATCGTCTGCGGAACGCGTGGATGGTTCTTGGATGAGGAGCAACAAAACACGGTCGGCGAGGTCGATTTTCAGAAGATCGTCAACCGCGAATGGATCCGTCTCAAGCTCGGTCTTGACGAGGCGCGCGCGCTTCAGGAAAAGAACGAAAAGCGCTTGCCGATTTTGGTTTTCTTGCATTTTCCGCCTCTTTGGAATGATTTCGTATGCCGCGAATTTATAGATCTTTTTCATGAATACGGTGTTAAAACCTGTTATTTCGGACATATTCACGGAACGTATTACGTCCCACGGTGTGTCGAATTTGAGGGCATTGACTTCGTCTTGACCTCTGCGGATTATCTGAATTTTTCCCCCATGCCCGTCTTTGCCGATTAATTTGGGATTTTATACCGAAAATTTCAAAAAACTATTGACAAATCAAAGAAAAAATTATAAAATATAATCTGTATGAAAAAAATCACTTTCACTGATAATTTGGAGGACTGAAAAAATGAGTTTAATCAAATCCGAAAAGACCGAAAAGAGCGTATATACGTTGGAGTTTTCGGTAGATTCCGAAACCTTTAACAAGGCGATTTCCAACGCATACCGCAAGCAGGTCGGCAAGATCACCGTTCCCGGCTTCCGCAAGGGTAAGGCTCCCCGCTCCGTCATCGAGAAGATGTACGGCAAGGGCTTTTTCTATGAGGATGCCATCAACGAGGTTCTTCCCGATGCATTCGATGCAGCTTTGAAGGAATCCGCGCTTGATATGGTCGGTCAACCCGAATTTGATATCGTCTCCATTGATGACAACGGCGTTGTACTTTCCGCAAAGGTTGCAGTAAAGCCTGACGTTACCATCAAGGATTACCTCGGCATTGAGGCTGAGAAGAAGGTCGCTGACGTGACTGATGAGGACGTTGAAAAGGAGATCGCTACCGTTCGTGAGCGCAACTCCCGTGAGATCGAGGTTACCGACGGTGTTTCCGAAATGGGCGACGTTTGCACGATCGATTATGAGGGCTTCGTTGACGGCGTTGCCTTCGAGGGCGGCAAGGGCTCCGATTACCCCTTGAAGCTCGGCTCCGGCAACTTCATTCCCGGCTTTGAGGAGCAGGTCGCAGGTCACAAGATCGACGAGAACTTTGACGTAAACGTAACCTTCCCCACCGAGTACCATGCGGCAGAGCTCGCAGGCAAGGAAGCAGTATTCAAGACCGTGATCCACGCGATCAAGCATATTGAGCTTCCCGAGCTGGATGACGATTTTGCAAAAGACGTTTCGGAATTTGACACGATGGATGAATACCGTGCCGATGTGAAGGCAAAAATTGCTAAGAGACACGAAACCGAAGCCGACCGCGCATTTGAGGACGCGATCATGGACGCTTTGATTGAAAAGGTTGAGGCTGATATTCCTGAACAGATGTACGTTGCAGAGACCGAGAACTTCGTTCGCGACTACGACAACCGTCTGCGCATGCAGGGACTGGATCTCAAGACCTACTTCCAGTACACGGGCATGAATCTGGATGCTCTTCGTGAGCAGCTCAGACCCCAGGCTGAAAAGCAGGTCAAGCTGAGACTGGCTTTGGAAACCATCGCCGCATTGGAGAAGATCGAGGTCACCGATGAGGACATCGAGGGCGAGATCAAGAACATTGCCGATGCTTACCAGATGGAGGCGGATAAGGTTCGTGAGATGATCCCCACGGATTCCGTTGCACAGGATATGAAAGTAAAGAAAGCAATGGAGCTCGTCAAAGAGAAGGCTATTGCAAAATAAGTTTCTGATTTCTGAACCGGAGGTTGCAATTGCTGTTTCTTCCGGTTCAAATTTTTCTGAAAAGAGGTATGAAAGTATGTTTGATCCCAAGAATGATACCCAAAACGCGCTTGTTCCCATGGTTGTTGAACAGACCAGCCGCGGTGAGCGTTCCTATGACATTTTTTCCCGTTTGCTCAATGACCGCATCGTATTTCTTTCGGATGAAGTGAACAACACCACCGCTTCCCTCGTTGTGGCGCAGATGCTGTTCCTTGAGGCACAGGATCCCGATAAGGACATTTCCTTTTATATCAACTCCCCCGGAGGATCGGTTACCGCAGGCATGGCGATCTACGACACGATGAACTTCATCAAGTGCGACGTTTCCACCATCTGCATCGGTATGGCGGCAAGCATGGGCGCGTTCCTTCTTTCCGCAGGTACAAAGGGTAAGAGATTTGCTCTTCCCAACAGTGAGATCATGATCCACCAGCCCTTGGGCGGCGCACAGGGACAGGCGAGCGATATTCAGATCCAGGCAGAACAGATTCTGAAGATCAAGAAAAAGCTCAATCAGATCCTCGCGGATAACACGGGCAAGCCCTTAAAGACGGTTGAAAAAGATACCGACCGCGACAATTATATGAGTGCTGAGGAAGCATTGGAATACGGATTGATCGATAAGATCCTGGCAAAGCGCCCCTGATTTCAAGCTCCCGATCGCTTAGGAAAGGACTCACAGTCAATTCATGGCAAATTCTACTAACAACAACGGCGGTAAGGGACTGCGCCATTGCTCGTTTTGCTCGCGCAATGAGCGTCAGGTCAATTTCCTGATCCCCTCCCCCACGGGCGCATATATCTGCGACTTCTGCGTGGATGCTTGCAACAGCCTGATCATGGAAACCGAGATGGAGCAATCCGCCGCTGAAAAATTCACACTCTCCGATCTTCCACGTCCCATTCAGATCAAAGCGGAATTGGATCGCTACGTCATCGGTCAGGATGACGCAAAAATCGCGCTTTCGGTCGCGGTCTACAATCACTATAAGCGTATTCTCTCCCAAGAGGATACCGTCAACAACCGTTCCAAGAAGAAGGGGCGCAATACCGAACCCCCTGCGGACGAGAACGATGACGTAGAGCTTCAGAAGAGCAACGTGCTTCTCATCGGTCCTACGGGCGTTGGAAAAACGTATCTGGCACAAACGCTGGCAAAAACCTTAAAGGTTCCCTTCGCCATCGCGGACGCAACCACGCTGACCGAAGCGGGCTACGTCGGTGAGGACGTGGAAAACATTCTTCTCCGCCTCATTCAAGCGGCGGACTATGACATTGACCTCGCCGAGCGCGGCATCATTTATATCGACGAGATCGATAAGATCGCACGCAAGAGCGAAAATCGCTCCATCACCCGTGACGTATCGGGTGAAGGCGTACAGCAAGCGCTTCTGAAAATTCTGGAAGGTACCGTTGCAAACGTTCCTCCGCAAGGCGGACGCAAGCATCCCAACCAGGAATTTATTCAGATCAATACAAAGAATATTCTTTTCATCTGCGGCGGTGCTTTTGACGGCTTGGAAAAGATCATCGAGCAACGCAAGGGACAATCCACCATCGGCTTTGGCGGTGAGATCAAGACCAAGGCAGAAAGAAAGGATACGGGTATTTTCCGTAACGTCACTCCGCACGACATCGTGAAATTCGGATTGATCCCCGAGCTGATCGGACGTGTTCCGATCACGGTCCCCTTGACGGATCTTGACAAAGCAGCCTTGATCCGCATTCTGACCGAGCCCAAGAATTCGCTTGTGAAGCAATACGAAAAGCTTTTCAAGATGGATGGCGTGAAGCTGACGATCGGCAAGGATGCCCTGGAAGAGATCGCGACGCTTGCGATCGAGCGCAATACAGGCGCGCGCGGACTGCGTTCCATTCTGGAAAGCGCAATGACCGAGATCATGTTCGACGTTCCCTCGCGCCACGATCTGGCAGAGGTCTTGATCACACCCGAATGCATCCGACGCACGGGCGAATGTCAATATATCTATCTTCGTGACACCGTTGCAGGAGAGCTGGATGCACCTCCCGCAGCATTGCCCGAGGGTGAACAATAATAAAAAAGGACGAACCCTTCTCTCTGCATTCTTAACGGAGAAATGGCAGTCACAAAATTTCGGCAGAGAACTTGTTTTCTCTGCCGATTTGTGTTATAATGGGGCTAACGAAAAGCCTTCCTCCGGGAGGAAGGTGGCGCGGCTGGGGTTCCCCGAAGCGAATGAAATGAGCTTTGGGGGTTCGCTGCGAAGCGTGACGGAAGGAGCCTGCGTAACTTTAGGTTTGGATAAATCTTATTGTATCGCACTCTCCCTCAGTCAGCTTCGCTGACAGCTCCCTCTCGGAGGGAGCCTTTGGTTTGGTGCATCTTTAGGGGTATGAGCTTTGCCCGCAGCCTTTGTAATACAAAGGCGAAACTGGCGATAAAACAGAACGATAAATAAGAATTTGAGAAACGGAGGGAATGTTATGATTTTTGAATTTGGAAATTTTCGACTTGATATAGATGTTGAATCCACAAAA
>JAZNXP010000140.1:0-12299 GCA_045593965.1 Eubacteriales bacterium
TGATGGATGTTCTGTTCAAATTCCTCGAAAAAGAGAGGGCGGTTATCGTAAGCCGAGGGCAGGCGGAAGCCATAGTCCACCAGATTCTTTTTCCGTGCGGTATCGCCGCCGCTCATACCGCGCACCTGCGGCACCGTGACGTGCGACTCGTCAATGAACATGATATAGTCCTCGGGAAAATAATCCAGAAGCGTGAACGGCGTCGATCCCTTCGGACGTCCCGCAAGAACACGGGAATAATTTTCCACACCCGAGCAAAAGCCGATCTCGCGCAGCATCTCAAGATCGTATTTGACACGCTCTCGGATCCGTTGTGACTCGATCAGCTTTCCCTCGGACTCAAAATATGCCACACGTTCGTACATTTCGCGCTCGATCTCTGCAAGCGCGGCTTCCCTCTTTTCGTCCGACACCGCATAGTGTGTCGCGGGATAGATCGCCGCATAGGACAGCAGGCGCTTCAATTCACCCGTTACGATATTGATCTCGGAAATACGGTCGATTTCGTCGCCGAAGAACTCCACGCGCAAGGCACTCTCATACATATTCGCGGGAATGATCTCCACGGTGTCACCGTTGACGCGGAAGGAGTCACGCACAAGAGAAAGATCGTTTCTCGAATAGCTGTTCGCGACCAGCTTGCGGATGAAGATGTCACGGCTCATCTGCGAGCCGGGACGAATGGCAAGCACCAAGCCCTGATATTCGCTCGGATCACCCAAGGAATAGATGCACGAAACAGATGCGACGATGATCACATCCCTCCGCTCAAACAGCGCGCTCGTCGCGCTATGGCGCAAGCGGTCGATCTCATCGTTGACCAAAGCATCTTTTTCGATATATACATCCTTGCCCGGGATATACGCCTCGGGCTGGTAATAATCGTAATAGGACACGAAATATTCCACCGCCGCGTCGGGAAAGAATTCGCGCATTTCCGTGCAAACCTGCGCCGCGAGGATCTTGTTCGGCTCCAGGATCAAGGTCGGGCGGTTGAGCCGCTGAATGACGTTCGCCATGGTAAAGGTCTTTCCGGAGCCCGTAACGCCCAGAAGGGTCTGCATCCTTTTCCCTTCCTCCAATCCGCGCGCCAGAGCCTCGATCGCCTGCGGTTGGTCTCCCGTCGGAGTATATTCACTTTTCAGCACGAACGGCTTGGACTCCATAGCGACGTCTCCTTTTCTTGATTTGGAATTATTATATCATAAACAGTCGAAAATGTAAATAGATTCCCGCAAAATATTTTCCTTTTTCGGAAATCAAATTTTCAAAAAGTAAGATCACAAATTCAAAAAATGAAATTTCGTGTTTAGTATAGCACAAAAAACGGTGCAAGTAAATATTCGAATGAAAAAAAGTCAAAAAAACTTTGCAAAAACTATGGAAATTTATATAAAAGTATGTTATAATAAACTGATAAATTATAAAATAAGGATATTATACCCATTTTTGAAAGGAAACAGGCATGCCCTCTTACATTGAAAAAGCCGAACAGGCTACCCTTCCCGTGATCGCCCTGCACGGCTCTGTTGCGTTCCCCGCGATCGCCATCAACTTCGAGCCCGACGAGGATCGCTTCGTCGCGGCTGCAAAGGCTGCGGGCGGATCGAACGCGCTGATATTTTTAACAACCTTTTCCGAGCTTGAGGAGGAACACCCCACCGGCTTGGAATTCCCTTACTATAACGTCGGTACCGTCGCCAAGATCAAGCAGATGATCCGCACCCCCGAGGGGCAGACGCGCATCATCGCCGAGGGCTTGGCACGCGCGATCGTAACGCGCTTTACGCAAAACGGAGAATACATCGAAGCCGATATCGTTTGCAAAAAGATCTTTCTGCCCGACAACGGCGGAATTCGCGGCGAAGCGGCGATCCACGAAATGCTTCACGCGCTGAACAGAAACAATCATTACCTTCCCGCAAGCACCGAGGATCTGATGAATGCCGCGCGGCTCTATCACGATCCGGGTGCGCTGGCAGATTTTATCGCCGCAAACGTATTTGTCCGCACCAGCGACAAGCAGGCGGTGCTGGAGTGCTTCGATCCCCTTCAACGCGCGGAAATTCTTTTGGAGATACTCGAAGAAGAAGCCGTTGTTCTGAAGGAAGAATCTCTCATTCGCCGCCGCGTCAACGCAAGAATGAACCGCAATCAGAAGGAATACTATCTGCGCGAGCAGATCAAGGTCATTCAGGAGGAGCTGGGCGAGGGCGGTGAGACCGAGGAATTTGAAGCCCGCATCCGCGAGGCAAATCTTCCGTCAGAGGTAGAAGCCAAGCTGACGAAGGAAAACGACCGTCTTGCAAAGGTTCCCTACGGCTCGGCGGAAGCAACCGTGCTGGCGAATTATCTTGACACCTGCCTCTCCATTCCGTGGAGCAAGGAAACCAAGGACCGCACCAAATTCTCAATTGTTCAAAAGGTGCTTGACGCCGATCACTTCGGACTTGAGGACGTCAAAGAACGCATCGTGGAATACATCGCCGCAAAGCAGCTCAATCCCGAGCTGCGCAATCAGATCATCTGTCTTGTCGGACCTCCCGGTGTTGGTAAGACCTCGATCGCGTCCTCGATCGCTCGCGCCATGAACCGCAAATACGTCCGCATTTCCTTGGGAGGTGTCCGTGACGAGGCGGACATCAGAGGTCATCGCAAGACCTATATCGGCGCAATGCCGGGACGAATCATCAACGCGCTCATTCAGGCAGAGGTTCGCAATCCGCTGATCCTGCTGGATGAGATCGACAAGCTCACGCGCGATTCTCACGGCGATCCCACCTCCGCGCTGCTTGAGGTGTTGGACGGAGAGCAAAACAAATCCTTCCGCGATCATTTTGTGGAGCTTCCCTTCGATCTTTCCGATTGTATGTTCATCGCGACGGCAAATACTCTTGACAGTATCCCCCGTCCCCTGCTCGACCGTATGGAGATCATCGAGCTTGGTACCTATACCAAGCGAGAGAAGCTGGCGATCGCAAAGGAGCATCTGCTCACAAAGCAGCTCACCCGTCACGGACTCAACCGCCGTACCCTGAAGATCACCGACGGCGCGATCCTTGAATTGATCGACTACTACACGCACGAGGCGGGTGTCCGCAATCTGGAGCGTTCCATCGCTTCTCTTTGCAGAAAAGCAGGCAAGAAGCTGCTTGCCGAAAAGCTGAAGCATATCACCATCGACACCTCCGACGTCGCGACCTATCTCGGTGCGCGCAAGCTTCTTCCCGAGCAGATCGATGCCGAGGATGAGGTCGGATGCGTCAACGGACTTGCTTACACCGAGCTTGGCGGAAGCCTGCTCAAGGTCGAGGTCGCGATCCTTGAGGGAACAGGCAAGATCGAAACGACGGGCTCATTGGGCGACGTCATGAAGGAATCCGCGCAGATCGCGGTCAGCTACGTTCGCTCCATTGCCGCAGAATACGGCATTCCCACCGACTTTTATAAGACAAAGGATATTCACATCCACTTCCCCGAGGGCGCGATCCCGAAGGACGGTCCTTCCGCAGGTGTGACGATGGTGACCGCGCTCATCAGCGCATTGACGGACAGAGCGGTGCGCAGAGAGGTCGCCATGACGGGCGAGATCAGTCTGCGCGGGAATGTGCTTCCCATCGGCGGACTGAAGGAAAAGACCATGGCGGCGTATAACGCGGGCGTCAAGACCGTTCTGATCCCTGCGGACAACGTACGCGATCTGGAAAAGATCGACGCCTTGGCGCGTGACAATCTGCGCTTCATCCCCTGTCGCCGTGCGTCTGACGTACTGAAGGAAGCTCTGCTTCCCGTATCTCCCACCGCACAGGTCAAGTTAGAAGCTCCCGAAGCGATCCCCGCAGGACAGTTTTCGCTCCCGATGAACACACAGCTACCCGCAGGACAGGTCCGCTTGCAAAAATCAGACACTTAACAGAAAGGAGTCACCATGGCTCTGAATTTAAACCGTATTGATCTCCGCATCAGCGCGGGTCAGATCCGTCAGTTTCCCTCCGATCCCTTGGCACAGGTCGCCTTTTCGGGTCGCTCGAACGTCGGAAAAAGCTCCTTGATCAATTCTCTCCTCGGACGGAAGTCGCTGGCACGCGTCAGCTCCGCCCCGGGTAAGACGATCACGATCAACTTCTATGAGATCGACAAGCAAATGTTCTTCGTCGACCTTCCCGGCTACGGCTTTGCCAAGCGTCGTCGCGAGGATCAGATCGAGTGGTCCAATCTGACCGACGGATATTTTACGCAAAATCCGAATCTGGACCGTCTTTGCCTTGTCCTGCAGCTGATCGACAGCCGCGTCGGACCTACGGCAGATGACGAAATGATGCTGCAATATCTGCGTGAGGCAAATCTTCCCTTCCTCATCGTCGCCACCAAATGCGATAAGCTCAACGCCACCGAGCGAAAGGCGGCAGAGGAAACGCTTCGCAGTCACCCCGATATTCCCACCGATACCCCCATTCTCTTCTATTCCTCGCTCAAAAACGTCGGAAAAGAAGAGCTTTGGAAGCAAATTTCACACCATACGCAAATCAAGCTCTGACCGCTTGTTCATTCCCTTTCAGAAAGCAAAGAAAGGAATATACGCATGCTTTTTTCACTCTTACAGGGCGGTAATATTCAGGATATTATCATTTCCCTGCTTCTGACCTTGCCCATCGTTCTGTTCGCACTCTGCATTCATGAAACGGCGCACGGATGGGTCGCTTGGAAATGCGGCGACAGCACCGCATACAATATGGGACGCCTGACCCTCAATCCGCTCAAGCACCTCGATCCGATCGGTACGGTCTGTATGCTTTTGATCGGCTACGGCTGGGCAAATCCCGTTCCCGTCAATACCCGCAATTTCAGAAATCCCCGAAAAGGAATGGCACTCACCGCCGCGGCGGGTCCCGGGGCAAATATGCTCATCGGACTGTTCAGCGCGATCGTTGCGGGGATCCTGTACGGACTTCAGTACAAATTTTTCGCAACCTCTCCAAGTGAATTGGTTTTCAATATCTATAGCTGGACGTACACGTTCTTCCTCCTCGGAGCACAGATCAATTTTACCTATATGATCTTCAATCTCATTCCCCTGCCGCCCTTTGACGGCTCGCGCATCGCCTACGTATTTTTGCCCGACCGCATTTACTTCGGCGTGATGCGATATGAGCGACAGATCCTGATGGGCGTGCTGATCGGAATGATGATATTGACCAACTTCACCAATTTCTCCTTCGGAAGCGGGGCAAGATGGCTTACCAATCTGATCTGCGAAAACGTTGCAAAGCTGATCTTCTCACTTGTACATTGACTTTCAAACGGACTTTTAATAAAGAAAGGACTTCCTCTACCGCATGGAAACACTGACCTATCGGATCGAGCAGTTTGAAGGACCTTTGGACCTGCTCCTGTCTCTGATCCAAAAGAACAAAGTGAATATTGAGGATATTCCCATTTCTCTCATCTGTGACCAATACCTTGAATATATCAAGGAGGCACAGGCGTTGGATATGGAGCTGGCTGGCGAATTCATCGTCATGGCGAGCGAATTGATGCTTATCAAGAGCCGTATGCTTCTTCCACGTCCCGAGGATGAGGAAAAGGATCCGCGTAAGGAGCTGGCTGACGCCCTGTTGCGTTATCAGCAGGCAAAGCACGCGGTGACACTGATGAAGCCGCTCTATGAAAAATTCAGCGGCAGAATGATCAAGGATACCGATGAGATCACGATCGACACCACCTACGTTGCCGACCAGCAGGTCACGTCTCTCTGTCTTGCGGTGCGCCGTATCATCGCGGCAAACGAAAGCAGACCGAAGGCGGAAAAGCAGGTATTCGCCCCTATGATCGCCAAGCCCATTATTCCCGTTGACGTCAAGATCGTCGGCATTCTGCATCACATCTCCAAAAAGTCCAGACCGACGATGAAGGATCTGCTTTCCGATGCAGTATCCGTTCCCGACCTGATCGCGATCTTCCTCGGCATTCTGGAGCTGATCAAGGTCCGCAAGATCCTGATCGACGAGGACGAGGATTCTTATACCGTTATTCACGGCACCGATACGCGCTTTGTCATCAACGAAAACCCCGATGCCGAAACGCCCGAGGAAGAAAAGGTCTATTCCCAGAAGCTTCACGGCAACGATCCCATTCCCCTCTCCTCCCGTGCCGAAATGCACCGTGAGCAACGCCGCATCATCCGCGAGCAAAAGCTTGCCGAAAAGAAGCGTCTGCGTGAGGAAGCAAGAGCCAGACGCGCCGAGGAGCGCAGGCTTGCCAAGGAAGCCGCGCTTGCGGGACAGATCACTCTTCCCGAGGAGGAGCTGCCGAGCGATGACAGCGACCTTGAGGCGCAGGCAAAGCTTGAGGAGATGCTTGACAATCAGCTCTCCGAAGCGGACGAGGATATTATGGACGATCTCGGGCTTGACATGAACGAGATCCTTCGCACCATGACGGAGCAAGCGAAAAAGCTCCCAAA
Organism: Eubacteriales bacterium; assembly: GCA_045593965.1. Taxonomy (GTDB): domain Bacteria; phylum Bacillota; class Clostridia; order Oscillospirales; family CAG-272; genus UMGS1865. Next base: position 6,464 of record JAZNXP010000140.1, read on the forward strand.
AGATGATATCTGATTGAACGTACTCCTTTAAATACACGAAAGGATAACATATCACCCATGGAAGAAAAGAAACAATCAACTCCCGTGATCGAGCCGCCCGCAACCGCGCAGGAGATCGCGCAAGCGATCGAGGCGATCCTCTTTGCGGCAGGACATCCGATGCGTTATGAAAAGATCGCAAGTGCTCTGGGGCTTGCCGTCAAGGACGTCAAAACAATGGTTCGGGAGCTTTCCGAGCATTTCAGCAAAGAGGATACCTATCACGGCATTCAGCTTCTGATGTATCCGACGACCTGTCAGCTCACGACAAAGGAGCAATACGCGCCCTATATCCGCGAGGCGCTTGACATCCGTCGCGGCGGAAACCTTTCCGCATCCTCGATGGAGGTGCTTGCGGTCGTGGCATATAACCAACCCGTCACGCGCTCGTTCGTCGATCTTGTTCGCGGTGTGGACAGCTCCTATGCCGTCAATTCCCTGCTGGATAAGGGACTGATCGAGGCGGCGGGACGTCTGGATGCCCCCGGACGCCCGATGCTCTACGTCACCACCGATAAATTTTTGCGTGTCTTTGGCATCAACTCGCTCGACGAGCTTCCCGAAACCGAGGCACTCAGCGTCGCCGCGGCACAGGCAGAAGACGGTTCCGCAGATGAAGGTGATACCGCCGAGGAGCTCTCACAGGAAGCGGAAGGCACACTTAAGGACTATACCGAGCCTGTTGACACCGAGGAAACGGATGTCATCTTCGAAAACGGAGCAAGTGCTCCCGAAGGTACAGAGGAAGCTTGACCATGTGGATTTTGCTCATCATATTGGCAGTTCTGTTGGGGATTTTGCTCCTGATCGGATTGCTGATCCTATTGGGCAAGGTCAGCGTGCGCATCATCTTTCGCGGCGATATCAGTGTGATCGTTTACGCATTCGGCATTCGCTATACCGTCATTTCTCCCGAAAAGAAAGCAAAAAAAGAACATCCACCGCTCTCTCCCTGTCCGCGCTCGGACCGCGCTCTGCAAAGAGAATGGAGAAAGCAGCGGAGATTGGCAAAAAAAGCGGCGAGAAAAAAGGCAAAGAAAGCCGAGCAAGAACGAAAAAAGCAGCTTGAAAAGCAAAAGAAGAAGCAGCTGAAGCAACAGCAAAAGGATGCCGCAAAGGATGCCGCTGTCCCTTCCCCGAACCTTAAGGAAAATCTGGAGATGATCCTTGCCCTGCTCAAAAAGCTCGGACAGGTCACGCAAAAACGCTTCCGCGTACACGTTCGAAGGATGCATATCTATATTGCCACGGACAACGCGGCGGACACCGCCATACTCTACGGCGTGATCGTGCAAGCCGCCGCCGCGATCCTGCAATGGATCGATCATAACGCGATCCCAATCCGTCGAAAGCAGGATAGCATGACCATTCAACCCGATTATCTCTCTTCCACCTGCCGTGCCGATATCGACATTACCTGCTCCGTGCATTTGCGAAGCGTGGTTGCCATCGGTGTGCGCATGCTACTCGCATTCCTCAAGGAACGCAACCTCGCAAAACAAAAGGCGATCGACCGCGTTCAAAAAAAAGAACAAGAAAAAAGATAAACCGTATATATATCGAAAGGAAGATTTATCATGGGAAACGATTCTCCGATCAAAAACATTCTTCAAAGCTCGCTTGATCAGATCCGCACCATTGTTGACTCCAACACCGTTTTGGGTAATCCGATCAACACTCCCAGCGGCACCGTGATCATCCCGATCTCCAAGCTCTCCATCGGCTTTGCTTCGGGCGGATTGGATATTCCGCCTCGCGCCAATGCGGAGGGCAATCAGAACTTCGGCGGTGGCGGCGGAACGGGCGTTACCCTGATCCCTCTTGGCGTATTGGCGATCTATGCCGACGGAAAGGTCGATATGATCCCGATGACACCTCCCGGGGAGAAGATCAGCAATCCCGTGGGACAGATCGCAGAGCTGCTTGACAACGCCCCTGCCATCATCACGCGCATCAAGGATGCGATCTCCGGTGTGCTTCCCGCCAAGGAAGAAGAAAACACCGTAAGTGAAGAGGAAGCGGCGCAGCTGGAGGAGGAAATCTCTCAAAAGCTGAGCATCGAGGACGCGATCCCGCTGACAGAAAAAGAACGCCAGAAGATCATCAAGATCGAAGAAAAAGCGGCAAGAAGAGCGGGTAAGCTCTGATTTATCCACGCGCTGACATAAAAGACACTCCGAAAAAATAAACTGATGATATAAGAATCACAATTCTTCCAAATCATCGTTTTTTCGGAGGGTCTTATCATGTCAAAACGAAAATGTGCGTGTGTCTTTTTGCTTTTGTGCGCCATTCTTTTGCCCTATTCAACATTCGGCGTGCAGGCGCAAGCAACGACGGCAGCAACCATCAAATTCCCTGCTCCGCCCAACGTGTCGGCGCAAAGCGCTGTTCTTTTGGAAGCGGAAAGCGGAACCGTCGCTTATCAAAAGCAAGCGGACGTTCCCCTACCAATGGCAAGCACCACCAAGATCATGACGGGGCTTGTCGCCTTGCATTTGGCAACTCCCGATACGGTCATTACCGTCTCCCCCGATGCGGTAGGCGCGGAGGGCTCGTCCATCTATTTAAGTGCGGGAGAAAAGCTGACGCTTGAGCAGCTGCTTTATGCCCTACTTCTGGAATCGGCAAACGATGCGGCACTGGCGATCGCGATCGGTCTTTGCGGAAGCGTGGAAGCCTTTGCGGAAAAAATGAATCTGATGGCATCGGATATAGGCTTAAAAAGCACGCACTTTGTCAATCCGCACGGACTTGACGACGCGGCGCACTATACCACCGCACACGATCTTGCACGCATCACGCAGTGCGCTCTCCAAAATCCCAAGTTTTGCGAGATCGTCTCCACCCGAAAAATGACCATTCCTCACACCGACGTCTCCAACGTCCGCGTTCTGGTCAATCATAATAAGCTTTTGCGGATGTATGACGGATGCATCGGTGTCAAAACGGGATTTACCAAGAAAAGCGGCAGATGTCTGGTCTCCGCCGCGCAAAAGGATGGCGTGACCCTGATCGCTGTCACCCTCAATGCCCCCGATGATTGGAACGATCATACTTCTATGCTCAACTATGGGTTTTCGCAATTCTCTTGCGTCTCCTTATGCAAAGAGGATGAATTTCTGACACCGCTCCCGACCGTCGGCGGCAAGGACAGCTACGTCATGGTGGGAACCGCGAAAGCCTATTCCAAGACCCTCCCCGCCACACACGGGACGGTCACCCACACGGTCGAGCTTCCGCGCTTTGCCTACGCGGGCATCCAAGAAAACGAGGTTCTCGGGCAGATCCGCTTTTTCTGTGACACGGACCGCGACGGAACTGACGAGGAGATCGCAACGATCCCTCTGCAAGCCAAGTACGGCGTGGATAAATACACTCCCAAGCAACCGCTTTGGGAACGCATCCTTGCTTTTTTCAAGTCGCTCTTTGGCGGCAAGGATGAGGACTGACGTTTGAACATCACCTTATTTATCATATAAAACACAAAACAAAAGGAGGGATCCCATGTCGGAGCCGATCCGATTGCAAAAATTTTTCACCGACTGCGGAATTCTCTCGCGCAGAGCCGCGGAGGCGGAAATTCTGGCAGGCAACGTTCGCGTCAACGGAAACACCGCGACGCTCGGAGATAAGATCGACCCTGCGGCTGACGTCGTGGAATGGAACGGCAAGCGTATCCGTCCACGTGCGCAAGCACCGCATCTTTATCTGATGCTGAATAAGCCGCGCGGATACGTCACCACGTCCAAGGATGAAAAAGGACGAAAGACCGTTCTGGATCTGACGCAGGACGCAGGCTCGCGGATCTACCCCGTTGGACGCTTGGACATGGATTCGGAGGGACTGCTCCTTCTGACCGACGACGGAGAATTCGCAAACGCATTAACGCACCCCAAGCATAACGTCCCAAAGATCTACCGCGTGACCGTCTCCCCCCTCCCGAGTGAGGAGCAGCTCCGCGCACTCTCTCAACCCATGACGCTGGACGGCTACCGTCTCCGCCCCGTCGGGGTGAAGCAGATCACGCACGGAGATTTGGAAATGAAGCTCTTTGAGGGCAGGAACCGACAGATCCGACGGATGTGCGAAGCGGTCGGATTGCAGGTCAAACGCTTGCGCCGAGAAGCGATCGGAAAGGTAAAGCTCGGCGAGCTCCCCACGGGCGCGTGGCGTCATCTGACGGCAAAGGAAGTGGAATATCTGCTTTCCAACGAACGCAAAAACAAAAAATGAAACTGATCGGCAGGTATGTCTGCCAAAAAGGAGTCCAAAATGCTGGAAGTATTACCCATTCAATCCAAGGATGAGCAGGAATTGATCTGCTCGCGTTGCGCAGTTCCCTTTGATGCGGAGTTGTTGGCTTACAAGGCTCTGGTCAACGGAGAGCTGAAGGGCGTTTGTCAATTCAAAATGGATCAAGAGGGCGGAAAAATCATGCACTTCGCTTCCGTCCCGAACGGCTACGAATTTGAGCCCATGTTCGTCATGGGACGCGCCGCGCTGAATTTCATCGATCTTTGCGGCGTTCACCGCGCGTTCTTCGATGCGGAATGTGACAACGAGACCTTGATCAAAGCGATCGGATTTTCCAAAAATTCCGACGGCAGATATGAAATGGATCTGACAGATTTCTTCAAGGAACCCTGTCAACACTCCAAAAAATAAAAAAATCCTCACGAAAAATCGAATAATAACCTCCAAAAATGCTAAATTGGTAAATTTTACCATTTATTTATGGAAAATTTTGGTAAATATTTCACTCGATTGCCTATTGCAAATATTTCCAAAATATGGTAAAATATTCCTGTAAGTAAAACAAATAGCAATTTTTGGAGGTTATTTTTCGCTATGGAATACACGACCAAGATCTTAATCGCCGATGAAAGTCCCGCCAATCGCCTCGCCCTGCGCGAAGGACTTCTCCGTGAAGGCTACCGCAGCATTGAAGAAGCCGCAAACGGAGAGGAGACCGTGATGAAGATCACGCGGATGCGTCCCGACATTGTTCTGATGGACATCTGGCTCTCCAAGCTCGACGGCATCGGTGTACTGCGCCAATGCAAAAATATGGATTGGGGACGTGATAAAGCACCTGCGTTTATCATTGTGTCCTCTGTTTCCAGCCAAAACATTTTCATTCAGGCAACCGAGGCAGGCGCAGAGCTTTGCCTGCTCAAGCCCGTCAACGTGGGAAGCCTTTGCGAGCATATCAAAAGCATTCTGTCCCGCCGCACAGTGCAGGACGTCCCCGCCGCCGCGATGCAACAGCCACATCAGTCTCCCGACATCGAAACACAGGTCACGCAGATCATTCATCAGATCGGTGTTCCCGCGCACATCAAGGGCTATCAATATCTGCGCACCGCGATCCTGCTCACCATCAAGGATAGCGACATCATCAATTCGGTCACCAAGATCCTCTATCCTTCGGTCGCAAAAAAATATCAGACCACGACCAGCCGCGTCGAGCGCGCGATCCGTCACGCAATCGAGGTCGCATGGGACAGAGGCGACGTGGATACGCTCAATAGTTATTTCGGGTATACCATTCAAAACAACCGAGGCAAGCCCACGAACAGCGAATTCATCGCGATGATCGCGGATAATCTCAGACTCAAATATAAGATGTTCTGATCGAACGAAGACAAGGAAAATCTCGCCAAAAATGAGATTTTCCTTATTTTTGTGATTTACACTTGAAGACAGGATCGGGATATAGTATAATAGAAACAGGGCTCTATTATTTTTAGGAGGAACATCATATGAAAAAGCTCTGCCTGATTTTATCATTTCT
>JAZNXP010000141.1:0-16445 GCA_045593965.1 Eubacteriales bacterium
TGTTGTGGTGACTACATTCTACACCTTGGACGGCATGAAGTCTATACTTTTGCCCAAATCTGTATTTTTTTCGTTCAAGGCTACGCCTTTCCCTCAAAAATACAGATTTATTATTCTATTGTTTCATCTGTTATTTGCGAGATGTTGCACTTCGTATTAAAACATGCCGAGCTCCCTTTACACAAGGGAGCCTTACGTTTGTGCGGTGCGTTGGTTTAAAATTTTGTGGAAGTTTAAACCTGTTCGCGGCACTATATAGAGCCTTCCCCTTGAGGGGGAAAAGGATGAGGTGTAGCCGCAAAGCGGCGTTCCTTTTATTCACTGCACAGAAAATAACGGATGCTTCGCATCCTACACCTCATCAGTCACCTTCGGTGACAGCTTCCCCTCGAGGGGAAGCCTTACGTTTGTGCGGTTTGTTGGTTCGGAATTTTGCGGAAGTTTATATTTGTTGGCATCATTTTATGATAGGCTCTCCCTTCGGGAGAGCTCCCGCGGAGCGGGTGAGAGGGCATGATGCGGTATAAAATTCGCCCTTTCAGTCACAAGTCGCTTGGCGACGTTTGCCACCATCCCCCGAAGGGGGAGCCTTTCGTCAATACGGTGCGTTGGTTCGAAATTTTGCAAAAAGCCCAAAACCGTCCGCAAAATTCATTGTAGGGGCGCGCATTGCGCGTCCGCAGTCGGGATATGATCCTAAATAAAGCGGCGGACGACCGGTGGTCGCCCCTACGGGTTTGTATTTTATTCCGAAATTTTGTGAAAGTTTAAATCTGTTGTCGGCACTTCGTGAAAGGCGCCACCTACTTGTAGGGGGAGCTGTCGCGAAGCGACTGAGGGGGTGCGATGCGTTACTGCACGCATTCTCCTGCTGTCACGCTATGCGTATCACCGTGAAAAGTGCCGAAGGCGCTTTGTGGCGGCTTTACCTCCTTTCCTCATCAAGGGGGAGCCTTTCGTCAATGCGGTGCGTTGGTTCAGAATTTTGCAAAAAACTCCAAAAGCGCTCAAGCCTTCAAGCGGTCGAGGGCGTTTTGAAGCAGGATCTGCGCGGAGAGGGTATCGATGACGCCCTTGCGTTTTGCTCCGCGTGTGTTGGTTTCGTTGAGGTAACGGGACGCGGAGACGGTCGTCAGTCTCTCGTCCATCATGACAACGGGAACGGCATCACCGAGCTGCTCGGAAAGCAGGGAAGCGAACTCGCGGCAACGATCGGCGCGGAAGCCCTCGGTGCCGTCCATATTCTTGGGGAGTCCGACAACGATCGCCGCAGCCTGCTGCTCGCGCGCGACCTCGGCAACCTTTTCGGCGGTTTTCTGTATGCCACCCGGGGAGACGTATCCGATACCCGACGCCAAAAAACGAGAGCGATCCGAGATTGCAAGTCCCGTTCGCGTGTCCCCAAAATCGACGCCGAGAATGCGTCCCGTGGTCGCTTTCAAGTCGGCAACAGACATCCGTTCAGCCATTCGAGCGTCTCCTTCCATACGGTCTCTTTATCGATTTCATTCAAAATTTCATGTCTCATTTGCGGATAAAGCACACACGTGGTGCGTTTTGCGCCTGCGCGGAGCAGACGGTCGTGTATTTTTTCAACGCCCTTTCCAAAGCTGCCGACGGGATCGTCCTCTCCGCTGATGAGAAGCAGGGGAAGCTCCGACGGCACCTTCGCCGCCCAATCCTTGCGACTGACCTCCGCGACCGCATCAAACAGGTCGCGGTATGCGCGGACGGTGAACGTATAATGACAAAACGGATCGGCGTTGTATCGCTCCACCACGGCGCTGTCACGCGTCAGCCACGCGCTTTGATCGCACGGCTTTTCGATCCTTGAAAGATACCCCGCAAACGCGATCGACGCCAAGAGACGAGAACGGTGTCTCTCTCCGCGAAACAGCGCGATCAGATTGGAAAGCATGATTCCCGCGCCCGTGGGCATATCGGGGCCACCCGTTCCGCAAATGACGGAAGCGGAGTAAATCAGCTCTCCGTTTTCGTTCTTCGCCTCTTTGCGTGTCAACGCGGCACGGGAAAGGAACGAGCCCATGCTGTGTCCAAACAGCACGGTCGGAATATTCGGGTACCGCTTTTGCATTTGCCGCGCAAGGGTCAGAATGTCGTTTACCATGTAGTCCTTGCCCCCCTTGGAAGCAATGAACCCGAGGTCATCCTCGCTCGGCGCGCTGTTTCCGTGTCCCAGATGGTCGTGTCCGAACACCAGCCAGCCGTCCTTCGCCAGATATTCCGCAAACGCTTCGTATCGCAAAAAGTATTCACACATCCCGTGCGAGATCTGCAACATTCCGCGGATCTCTCCAGCAGGACGCAAGCAGTACGCCGCAAGCTGTGTCTTTCCGTCGCTTGACAAAAATTCAAAGCGCTCCATGGCAGACTCCTTTCTTGAGGGGTTCTTGAGGGGTTCTTGAGGAAACTTTTTTCAAAACAAAAACCGTCCGCGACGCTTTATGAAAGGTCCCCCTTCCGGGGGAAGGCGCAAGCGCCACAAAGTACCTTCGGCACTTTTTACGCTCCCACGTAGCGGGTGAGAGGACATGATGTGGTATAAATTCTGCCCTCTCAGTCACGGCAAACCGTGCCAGCTCCCCCGAAGGGGGAGCCTAACGTCAATGCGGTGCATTCTTTCAAGCTCTTGTAAAAAGCCCAAAGCTGTCCGCAGCAGAGGAACTAAGTGGGAGCGGCACCTTGCCGCGCCCCACCGCAGGCGGCACTATCTAACAAAGTCAAAAAATTATTTCAACGCGCCTGCAAGCTCGGAGAGCGGAAGCTCACGCTCCTCGCGCGTGGTCAGATCCTTCACCTTGGCAACGCCGCGCGCGAGCTCGTCCGAGCCCATGATGACGACGTGCGTATATCCGTCCTTGACGGCAAAGTCGATCTGCTTGCCAAATTTCTTCGTGCCGAGGTACATCGAGGAAACGACGTCCTGTGCGCGCAGAGAGTCCACAAGGGAAAGATACTGCTCATACGGAACGTCATCGAAGCGCGTGACGAGGACCTTGACGCCCGCACCGAGCGTTTCGGGGACGAGATTGTGCGTCACAAGGAAATTCTCCAGCGTGACGTCGCCCATGCCGTAGCCCACGCCCGAAACCTTGGCGTTCTTGACGAACAGACCGACCAGATTATCGTATCTGCCGCCGCCGAACATGGCGCGGTTGTTTTCGGGGGCGTTGTCGAATACCTCAAAGACGGTACCCGTATAGTAATCCAAGCCGCGGATGATTCCGAAGTCGAATACGCAGTATTTGTCCAGTCCCATTTTGCGGAGCATATCAAAGAGTCCGCGAAGCTCGGCGGAGCCGACCGACTCGGGGCAGATCGCCGTTGCGTCGTCCACGTTCATCGTGTAGAGCGCGTCGATGCGAGCAAGCTTGTCCTCGTCAAGACCGAGGTCGTAAAGCTCGTTCTCGTACGCCTCGCGCGGGATCTTATTGCGGCGGTCGATGACCTTGGAGATCTTGCGACTGCCCTCGGCATCCGTACCCGCGATCGCGGCAATGACGTCGTTGAAGAAGCGGCGGTTGTTGATATGAACGGTGAACATACTCTCGTCCGCGCCGTACGCCTTGAGAATGTCGATCGCGCTGGAGATGCACTCCAGGTCTGCTTCATAGGTGTCACAGCCGAAAATATCGACGTTGATCTGCCAGAATTCGCGCAGACGTCCGCGCTGGGGACGCTCGTAGCGGTACATATTCGGGATCGAGAACCACTTCAGAGGGAAGTTCAGCTCTCCCATTTTGCCCGCGACCATACGCGCGACGGTGGAGCTGTTTGTTGGACGGATCGCAAGACGGCGCTCACCTCTGTCGGTGAAGTTATAGGTCTGCTCGTTGGCGATCTCCTCACCGCTTTTTGCGGCGTAAAGCTCCAAGGACTCCAGCATCGGACCGTTGTATTCGTCGAATGCGGACTTTTCAAGCACGTCACGGATGACGCCGAAGAACCAGTTGCGTAGGCGCATCTCGGCGGGATAGAAATCTCTTGTGCCTTTATAGGGCTGTGTTGAAAGCTTTTCACTCATATCAGGATACCTCGCAGGATAAATTTCTCCCCTTATTATAACAGACTTTTTTGCGGATTGCAATAGGGAGCCGCTTTTTTATTTGGGAAAGATTTGCGCACGGAAACGGGAAGGAGAGGGGCAAATTCGGATCATTACACCGAGAAAAAAGCGTTTTTTGCCAAAACAGAAGAAAAGAACCGTTTCTTCCTTAAATAAAAGGCGAAAAAAACGAAAAAGGCGGGCGTTTTTTTAAAAAAACGTCTTTACTTTTATAAAAAGGTGTGCTATAATGTAGGGTGGTATAGATTGAAAATATATCTTCAAAAAAATCAGGAGGTCTATTCAAATGGCAATTGAAAGAAAAAAGCTTTCCATGGATGGTAACACCGCCGCGGCGCACGTGTCTTACGCGTTCACCGAGGTTGCTGCCATCTACCCGATCACTCCTTCCTCCCCTATGGCAGAGGTGACCGACACTTGGGCTGCTACTGACAAAAACGCATTCGGCGAACCCGCAAGAAACATCTTCGGTGACACGGTTAAGGTCATGGAGATGCAGTCCGAGGCAGGTGCCGCAGGTGCTGTTCACGGTTCTCTGGCAGCAGGTGCTCTGACCACGACTTACACCGCTTCTCAGGGTCTTCTTCTGATGATCCCGAACATGTATAAGATCGCGGGCGAGCTGCTTCCTTGCGTGATCCACGTTTCCGCTCGTTGCGTTGCTTCTCACGCACTGAACATCTTCGGAGATCACTCCGACGTTTACGCTTGCCGTCAGACAGGCTTTGCTATGATGGCAGAGTCCAACCAGCAGGAGATCATGGACCTTGGTGCCGTTGCTCATCTTGCAACCATCAAGAGCCGCGTTCCGTTCCTGAACTTCTTCGACGGCTTCCGCACCTCTCACGAGGTTCAGAAGATCGAGGCTTGGGACTATGCTGATCTGAAGGAAATGGTTGACATGGACGCCGTTGCAGGCTTCCGCGCTCGCGCACTCAACCCCGAGCATCCCGTTCTCCGCGGCTCCGCTGAAAACGGTGACATCTTCTTCCAGCACAGAGAGGCGTGCAACCCCTACTATGAGGCTCTTCCCGCAATCGTTGAAGAGTACATGGAAAAGGTCAACGCAAAGATCGGTACCGATTATAAGCTCTTCAACTACTACGGCGCACCCGATGCAGAGAAGGTCATCGTTGCGATGGGCTCTGTATGTGACGTAGCAGAGGAAGTGATCGACTATATGCTCGCAGCAGGCGAGAAGGTAGGTCTTATCAAGGTTCGCCTTTACAGACCCTTCGTTGCAGAAAAGCTCGCGGCAGCTCTTCCCGCAACCGCAAAGAAGATCGCTGTTCTTGACAGAACCAAGGAGCCCGGCGCTCTTGGCGATCCTCTCTATCTCGACGTTGTTGCAGCTCTCGCAGCTACCGGCGTTGACGCAAAGGTCGTTGGCGGTCGCTACGGTCTGGGATCCAAGGATACCACTCCCGCTTCCATCTTCGCAGTCTTTGCAAACCTTGACAAGGCAGAGCCCAAGAACGGCTTTACCATTGGCATCGTAGACGACGTGACGGGTCACTCTCTGGAGGAGACCGTAGCTCCCGACACCGCATCCGCAGGCACTGTTGCATGCAAGTTCTGGGGCTTGGGCGGTGACGGTACCGTTGGTGCAAACAAGAACTCCATCAAGATCATCGGTGACTACACCGACAAGTTCATTCAGGCATACTATCAGTATGACTCCAAGAAGACGAACGGCGTGACCATCTCCCACCTGCGCTTCGGTGATAAGGCGATCAAGTCTCCTTACTACATTACCAAGGCAAACTTCGTTGCATGTCACGTTCCCGCATACATTCTCAAGGGCTACAAGGTCGTTCAGGACGTTAGCCCGGCGGAACCTTCCTGCTCAACTGTCAGTGGACCGCTGACGAGCTGGACGCATACCTGCCCAACTCCGTGAAGAAGTACATCGCGCAGAACGACATTCAGTTCTATATCATCAACGCGATCGACAAGGCACGTGAGATCGGTATGGGTAAGAGAACCAACACCATCCTTCAGTCCGCGTTCTTCAAGCTCGCTGACATCATGCCCATCGATGAGGCTGTTGACCATATGAAGTATATGGCAAAGAAGTCCTACCTGAAGAAGGGCGAGGCTGTTGTTGAAATGAACTATAAGGCAATCGACGCAGGCGTTGACGCGCTTGTGAAGGTGAACGTTCCCGCGGCTTGGGCAAATCTTCCCGACGATGCCGTTGAGGCTGACGCAACGGGCAAGAGAGCTGACCTTGTTGACTTCGTAAACAACGTCGTTCGCCCCGTATCCGCTATGAACGGTGACGCGCTTCCCGTTTCCGCATTCTCCAAGTATGCTGACGGTACCTTCCCGCAGGGCTCTGCCGCTTACGAGAAGAGAGGCGTTGCTGTTGACGTTCCCGTTTGGTACGAGCAGAACTGCATCCAGTGTAACAACTGTGCGTTCGTATGTCCTCACGCTGCGATCCGTCCCTTCGCAATGACCGAGGAAGAGGCTGCAAACGCTCCCGCTTCCACCAAATTCACCGCGAAGCCCGTGATCAAGACCAACTATAAGTTCACCATGGCAGTCAGCCCGCTCGACTGTATGGGTTGTACGCTCTGCGTAAAGGCGTGCCCTGTTACCATCAAGGCACTCAAGGACGGCGCTCCCGAGAAGGCAGCTCTGGCCATGACCTCTCAGCAGAGTCAGCTTGACCAGCAGGCAGCGTTTGATTACGCTGTTGCAAACGTCAGCGAAAAGAAGGAGCTCATCAACGCAACCGTTAAGGGCAGCCAGTTCAAGCAGCCCCTGCTTGAGTTCTCCGGCTCCTGCGCAGGATGTGCAGAGACCTCTTACGCGCGTCTGGTTACTCAGCTCTTCGGTGAGAGAATGTATATCTCCAACGCAACCGGATGCTCCTCTATCTGGGGTGGCTCCGCTCCCGCAACGCCTTACACCGTAAACAAGGAAAGCGGCCACGGTCCCGCATGGGGCAACTCCCTGTTCGAGGACAACGCTGAGCACGGTCTGGGTATCGCTCTCGGTCAGAAGACCATCCGTGACAGACTCATGGGCAAGGTCAAGGAAATGGCTGCAAGCGAAAAGGCAAGCGACGCGTTCAAGGCTGCGGCAGATGCATATCTGGCAACCTACGACGACGGCGAGAAAAACACCGAGGCTACCAAGGCTCTCGTAGCAGAGCTTGAGGCAGCAGCGGCAGCAGGATGCCCCACAGCTCCCGCAATCCTCGCTGAGAAGGAATATCTCTCCAAGAAGTCCGTATGGATCTTCGGTGGTGACGGCTGGGCATACGACATCGGCTTTGGCGGTCTGGACCACGTTCTGGCATCGGGTGAGGACGTAAACGTATTCGTATTCGATACCGAGGTTTACTCCAACACCGGTGGACAGGCGTCCAAGGCATCCAACATCGGTCAGGTCGCACAGTTCGCGGCTGCAGGTAAGGCAATCGGCAAGAAGAACCTTGCAGAGATCGCAATGTCCTACGGCTACGTTTACGTTGCTCAGGTTGCAATGGGTGCTGACATGAACCAGCTTCTCAAGGCACTCAAGGAAGCAGAGTCCTACCATGGTCCTTCGCTGATCATCGGCTACGCTCCTTGTGAAATGCACGGTCTGAAGGGCGGCATGCAGAACTGCCAGCTCGAAATGAAGAAGGCTGTTGAGGCAGGCTACTGGCAGATGTTCCGTTACAACCCGACTCTCGAGTCCAACAAGCTCTCCATCGACTGCAAGGAGCCCACGGCAAGCTACGTTGACTTCATCCAGTCCGAGACTCGTTACGCGCGTCTGAAGCAGTCCTTCCCGACCAGAGCCGAGGCTCTCTTCGAAAAGGCTGACGCAAACGCAAAGGCGAAGTACGAAAGACTGCTCAAGATGGGCAAGCTTTACGAATAATCCATTATCGTAATGATAAAAGGGAAAGCTTCGAAAGAAGCTTTCCCTTGTTTTTTGATTTGCGGTCGGGGCGTTTTTTGTGCGATATGCCATTTCAAAATCACGCGAAAGGTTAAATCTGTTCGTGGTAGTCACATAAGGCACCCACGAAAGGGGAGCCTTCCGTTTGTGCGGTGCGCGATTTCAAAAGTCTTCACGTCGGTTTTTTTTTAAGTGTCACAAACGCACCAAGGCTCATTACACCATGATGATGTCATTCTTGCGAACCTTGCCGTAATCGTTGTATTCACCCAAGAAAATGAATGTTGTGTCGTATTCGCCGATTCGGTCAAGCAAGGCGTCTCTTTCGATGGGGGTACACGCGTCGGAGCCGTATTCGATGATATAATAAGCATCGTCAAAGAAACGGTGATCGGAATAATAATCGGAAGCGGTGTCCTTATAGCACCATGAAACACGGACCACTCCGATCACGCCGTTGGCGGTTTTTGCATACCAACCGAACACGGCGGAGCTTTCCAATTTGTCCGAGCTTTCGTGTTTGAAATGGGGAGGGGTGATCTCGCCCGCTTCAAACAAAGCAATGACCGAGTTGAAGGCAGCTTGCAGATCGGGAAGATGCGCTTCATCCTCTGCGGTGAACCGTGCCTTTGACCAATCAACGCTATCAGCATAGATCATTCCGCCTTCATTAGTTGCAAAGCCGTTGATATATTTTTGAAAGGCGAGCTGAATTTCCGGTCCGTAAAAAAGCAGTTGCCCATGGATGCTTGATACGTAAATACCGTTTTCGAAGGATTTGATATCGTTTAAAGCGTCGGCGGCTTCTCCCTTCGCATCCGAAAGCGAATGAACGTAACAATCCCCCCCGGAACGGCGCGCTTCTTCCTCGGCGTCTTGCAAGGTATAATTTAGATAATGTTCGGTTCCATAAAACTCGGTGTATTCACGCGATACCGCTTTCCATTTTTCTGTTGACTCCCAAAGGCGCATATCAAAGCGTCCGAGCGAATCAAATGCCATAACGTTCGTCCCCAAATCGTTGAATTGGGTAATGTCATACCCAAACAACGGAGCGTTCAACTGCTCCGCACATCCTTGCGTTTGGTTGTGGACGACCAAAAATTCATAGCTGTATTGAGCGATGTCCTTAAAAACAAACGTATCGAACAAGCTGTAATCCGTCATATAATCGACGGGAACGATGAACCATAATTCGTTCGGTACTTCAGCACCTTCCAGCACGGCGATGACTTCTATCCGCAGAATACAAAACTCCCTCTGCCGCCAATCGTCAAAAAACGTGTAGGTGTCGGGAAGAGCTTCCGCAAAACGGGCGGTAACGGAAATTCCCCTTTTATATATGAGAGACTGATTGGAGCTTGACGAACCGCTTACGCTTAACATATTCCCGTAATACTGCGGCGCGGACGAAGGTGCGCGTGGGGGAAGAACGGGCGGATCAATGGGAGGGACGCTGCTCGTTGTGGTGTCGGATATGGGCGGAATGACTGCGGAATCGTCCCTTCGAAGCATTGGAACGAGGATGACTGTGCTGATGATCAGGGCAAGACAGGCGGCAATCGCGATCAAACGCAAGCGAATGCCCCTTGTCTTTTTGTTTGCTTTTTCAAGTTGTTCCTTCTGCTTGACGTAAGCTTCAACAAGCTCGGGGTCAAGTCGATTCAATCCTTCATTCCATTCTTGCTGTTTCATATCGAATATCCCTCGCTTTCAAGCTTTTCTTTCAGAGCGTTTCTGATGGCGGCAAGCTCTTTGTTCACCGTGGAGCGGCTCAAGCGGAGATCTCTTGCGATCGTGTCGATGGAGTCGGAGACATAATACCGACTCATAAAAATGAATTGCCTGCGCTCGGAAAGTGAGCGAACAAAATCACTGATGACACGGCCGAGTCGATCAAGATCAAATTCCGCGTCGACGTCCCCATCGCTCGCGATAAAATCCTCAAGCTCGGATAAGGACACGGTCAGCTCGGAGGGGATTTCCTTCCGACGCGTGTTGCTGTGGTAGCGTTTGATCGTGACTCTGCGCATAATGACCGTCAGAAACGCCTTCAAAACGCTTGGCTTCGACGGCGGTATGGCGTTCCACGCACCAAGATACGTATCGTTCAAGCACTCCTCGCAGTCGAGCTGATTGCGAAGTGCGTTGTAAGCGATACAAAACAAATAATTCTTGTATTTGAAATCGGTTTCCTCGATTGCTTTTTCGTCCCGTTCCCAGAATAGTGCAATGATCCGTTCGTCGTCCATCGGCATTCTTGCCGATTGCTCACCTTGAAGCTTCATGTCCCGTCTCCTTTCCGTCGTACTTGAAGGTCCTTCATAAATATCAGTACCGAAAAACTTGAAAATGTGTAATATTTTTCGTTTATTTTATTTCATTATACTATAAAGCATCGGCTTTTTCAATATTCAGGATATAAGATGCGCGATTTTCTTTGCGGAGAAGCAAACCGTCTGCCCTTCAAATTGAACCGCGTTTTTTCGCAAGCTCTGCGTTTTCATAACCAAAAAGAAGCCCAACGCCGTTGGCGTGGACTTCTTTTGTTTGTGAAGAGCGAACAAAAAAGATATTTTCGTTGTTTTGATATGAACTTGAACTTATGCGCCAAATCACGCCGTGAGGCGTGTATATCATCCGCAACCTGTTGCGGTATATCATCAACGGTTTACCGTTGCATATCATCATTGCGAAAGAGGATACAGCCTGCGGCTGATGATATACACCTTCGGTGATGAGATACACGCTAAAGCGTGATGATATGCCATTGCTTTCGCAATGGATAAAAAAATTCGACAAGTCGAAACTTGTCGAATTTTTTGGCTGCGGCACTAGGATTCGAACCTAGGTAATGACGGAGTCAGAGTCCGTTGCCTTACCGCTTGGCGATGCCGCATTCACAACGCATATTATAACAGATTCCTTTTCCTTTGTCAAGTGCTTTTTATAATTTTTTTAACTTTTTTATGACTTTTTTCTTTTTCTCTCGTTCTCTATGAAAAAACAGCGGTCAATGTAATCTTACATCGACCGCCGTCAAAGCATCCGAATTCATGTTCGGTATTCTTTTGTTTTATTTCTTGCTCTTTTTGGAGCCCTTTTGTCCGCCGTAAGAATAATAATACGACTTACTGTATTTCGGCATTGCAAGCTTGGACTTTCTGGAGACCTCGTTCAAAACCGCACCCAGAATCTTGCATCCGCTCTTCTCCAGCTGATCCTTTACGTCCTGTGCATAACGATATTTTACCATTCCCGTGCTGATGACCAGTACCGCTCCGTCGCATACCGCTCCGACAACCGCCGCATCGACCACCATGCCGAGAGGCGGAGAATCGATCAACACGAAATCATACTCCTCTCTCTTGCTACGGATCAGATCCTTAAACGTCTCGCCATCCAGCAGATCAACGGGGTTGGGCGGATACGGTCCCGCAAGGATCAGATCCAAGCCCTCCACCTGCGTTTTGCAGATCACGTCCTCCGCGCTTGCCTGTCCGGACAAAAGCTGGCTCAAGCCAACAACGCCTCTGGCGTTCGTATGCTTCGACGCGATGATGGACATACGCAGATCAGCATCCACCAGCAAGACCTTCTTATTCGCCTGTGCCAGAGACTTTGCCAGCTCCAATGCGATCGTGGTCTTTCCTTCATGTGCCTGTACGCTTGTGATCAGGATCGTCTTGACGTTCTTTTCGCAAAACAGGATATTCGTACGCAACGTATTGAAGGCTTCACGAACAAAATAACTGCTGTCGTTATCGACTTTCAATTCAATCATCTTCATGACTTCACCTCTTAACTGTTGTCGGTCGATCTGCGGTAATATGCCCCATAGCGAGAAGCCTTACGCGATGCTTCCGCACGGTTGGGAATAACACCCAATACGTTGATTCCGAGGTATCTTTCCACGTCCTCCTGCGTATTGATGCGGTCATCCAGCCAGAAGCGGATGAAATAAATACCGTAGATCACGATCGCCGCCAGAACGGAGATCAATCCCACCTTCAAAACCGAAACCGAGTTGGAAGGACGCGTCGGGTCCTTTGCCGTATTCATTACCTGAACGATCTGCCACGTTCCGTCCGTATGCACTCTGTTAAATGCAGCTTCAACCTCTTGGGCAAACGAATTGCAAATATGAGCCGTATGCTTGGGATCCTCATTGGTCACAGTAAAATAAATATAACGGGATTCCTCCGAATATTCCGCAGATACCATCTTGCGGAAATCCTCTACGTCCTTATCCGCCAAAATCCCCTCCGCGTGCAGATTGGTCAATACGGGAACAAGCACATTATCCTCAAGAGTTACCATCTCCAAGCAGTCTTCCGCAAGCTCTTCCGCAATGATCAGCTGATAATATGCACTGTTATTCGTTCCGTCCTGCAAAATGCTGGAGGTGGAAAGAACGTACAACGCCGCCGTCGCCGAATAGGTCGGCGTATACGTAATCTTCAAAAACGCGAATACCGAACCGAATACGATCACAAATACGATCAGCATGACCAACCAGCATCGCTTAAAGATCGCGATCAAATCCGAGAATCGCAATTCTCTTTCTCTGTTTGTCTGTTCCATAAAAAATCCTTTCAAAAGTTAATGAAATCCAACCAATTTAACAACCGCTCAAAGCGGCATATCCCGAACGATCCGCCATGCGTTTTCCCACGTCAGGAGTCGGATCGTTTCTTCATCGCAATATTTCTCCAAAAAGCCCATGCAGACCGACATCAACGGCGGTCGGGTGCTCAGATTGTGCGCATCGGAGGAAATGACGTGTACCAAGCCGTCGCGCACCAAGCGGATCCATTGCTTCTGCGCGCTCGCGCCCCAATCTCCCGTAACCGAGGATGCATTGATCTGGATCACACCGCCCTGATCAACGTACCATTCGATCCATGAGACGCGTTTATGTAAGCAGCTATACCGCTCCGCGTGCGCCAGAATGGGGATGTACCCATCGCGAAGAAGCGCGTCAACGGCATTGTCGATCTCAAAGAACTCCACGCCCTCGGGAAAATCCACCAGTACGTACCGACTGTCCGCCAACGTGCGGCATCTGCCCGAATGTAACGCGTCAAGGCATCCGCTGTGGTATCCAAGCTCATGTCCGAGATAAAGCTCCATATCGGGATGCGTCTGTTCAACGTATTCCTTGAGCTCCGCAAACGCGTTTTCCGAGCTTTCAAACGTATCTCCGTACAGGTACGGAGAAAAATGAGGTGTCAGGCAGATCGCTCTCGTCCCATCGTTATACGATGCCTCCAACATCTGAAGCATCTGATCCCGATCGGTCGCGCCGTCATCCACGCCGCAAAGCATATGACTATGCAGATCAAAAAAGCGAACCACCGCATCCTCTCCTTCCGTATGGCTTTATCGGTCAGCAAGAATCGTTTACTTATAAGATTATAACATACCTTCTCTTTGATGTCTATGCTTCTCTTTAATTGTTAACAGTTTTTTAACATTTGGAATTATGCAATTAGCACAATAAAAACCCGAAAACGCGCCCTTTAAACCGTCATTTCGTTTATGTCCACTTCCGCTTTTTCGAATTTTGTCGCATAAAAGCAAAAAAGAAAGCAGAGCGATGCGCGGATCAAACAAATGGCGGGAAGTTGATTTCCTTCCCGCCATGATGAATCAAAACAGCGTCACGATCCAATAGATCACTCCGTAGACAGTTCCTGCAAGGGTTCCGTAAAGCAACACGGGTCCCGCGACGGTAAAGATTTTTGCTCCCACTCCAAGGATCAGCCCCTCGGAATGGCTGTCGATCGCGGGTGAGACCACCGAATTGGCAAAGCCCGTGATCGGCACCAACGTCCCCGCTCCCGCGTATTTGGCGATGCGATCAAAGATGCCGAGTCCCGTCAGAAGAACGGCAAGAAAGATCAGCGTGACCGACGTCAGCGTCGCCGCATTGTCCTTTTCCATTCGAAAAACGCCTTGATAGACATCCAAAAGCAATTGCGCAAGCGTACAGATCAGTCCGCCTACCCAAAACGCGTGAAAACAGTTCTTCCCGATGGGAGAACGGGGCGCGTGCGCCTGCGCGAATTTTTTATACGTATCCTTTTGCATATTCATATTCATTCTCCCTTTTTGAGACACACCGCAGAGCCTGCGTGTCTTTTTTGATAGTATTCCGCAAAAAAAACGCTTCATTCACTTGACATTTTGCAAAATTCGGTATATACTTGAAAAAGAAAGAACGCAAGAGAACAAGAGGAGGATCGTTTTATGTCTTGGGACAGTTTTCGCGAGCAAGTAAAAAATCTGACCGAGAAAGCAAGCGCAAAAATCAACCGCTCTGCCGACATCGCGGCTCTGCAGGCAAAGCTTTCCGCGGCAAAGCGCACCCTGGAGGAAGCTTACACCGAGCTTGGAAAGGCGGCGTATCCTTACCTTACGAGCAAGGATGAAGCGCAGGAGGACAAGATCAAGCTTGCGATGAACGCCGTCAAAAAGGCAAGGCGTGAGGTCGCTTCCCTGCAGGCAAAGCTGAAGGAGATCAAAGGCGGAGAGCCCGAAGCGACAGAGAAAAAAGACACCGCCGAAGCGACCGAAGAACCGAACGCGCCCGTTTGCGAGGAGGCTTCCGCTCAAAGCACGGAGCAAAACGCTGCCCCGAAGGCGGTCAAAAAAGAAAAGCCCTCGGTCTGTCAGGATATGTGCATGGACGTCACCATCTCCTCAAATTCCGCGGAATGCGAAGGCGCGATTACGCTCGATTGGAATGAATAAGTTTCCCATTGATCCGCACAAGGCACGGTGTCTTGTGCGGATTTTTTGATCGTTATTGACTTTTTCCAAAAAAGGTTTATAATATTCAAAAAGAGTCTTTCAAAAAACGACCGTCGAAAAACCGCTTTGGAGGTCTTATGCTTTTTTCAAGGGCAAAAAAACGCTATGATATTACGTCGGGATCCATTCTTTTCGGCATGCTGCTGTTTGCGATCCCGTTGATCCTTTCGAATATTCTCACTTCCCTCTTTCACACGGCGGACGCGATCATGGTCGGGCGTTGGGGTGGAGACACCGTCGAGGAATGCGAGCACGCGCTGGCGGCAGTCGGCTCGTGCGGCGCGCTCGTTTCGGCGATCACGTCGTTGTTCACGGGGCTTTCCACGGGAAGCTCGGTCTGCGCGGCAAGAGAGATCGGCGCAAAAAACAGCGAGGAGGTCGGCAAGACGGTCAGCACGTCGCTGTGGCTTTCCTTGATCTGCGGACTTCTTTGCGCGGGCATCGGCATTCTGTTTGCCGAGCCGCTCCTTTCCGCAATGGGGACCGATCCGATCCTGCTTCCGACCGCCGCCGCGTACATCCGCGTTTATTTCCTCGGCGTTCCCGCAATGATGATCTATTCCTTCTGCACGGCGATCCTGCGCGCCAAGGGAGACACCGTACGTCCCTTGCTGTTTTTGACCGTGGGAGGCGTTTTGAACCTTGCCCTCAACGCGGTCACGGTCCTTGTCCTTCGGATGGGGGCGGTTGGTGTTGCCACCGCGACCGCGATCACGCAATACGTTCTGCTTGCCGTCATTCTCGTTTATATGTCACGCATCAGCGGCATCTGCCGCATCCAATGGAGCAAATTAACGCTCTGTCGGAAAAAGCTGATCGCGATTTTGCGGATCGGCATTCCGTCCAGCGCGCAAGGTGTGCTGATCTCGGCATCCAACGTATTCACGCAGTCCGCGATCAACGCGTATACCCCCGCTTTTGTCGCGGGAAATACCGCCGCGGCGAACATCGAAACCTATCTGGCGGTGATACAGAGCAGCATCTCGCAGGCAGGGCTCGTTTACGTGGGACAAAATCTCGGCGCAAAGGATACGTCGCGCGTCCGCAAGGCATTGCTGACAGGCACCTTTCTTGCCGTGGGGATCGGATTTGCCGCGGGAATGATCGCTCGTCTTGCCGCGGAGCCGATCCTGAACCTGTTCTGCCCCGATAACCCCGCCGCGATCGAAGCGGGAATGATCCGCGCGAGCATTGATCTTTTGCCCCACTTCCTTTACGGCACGATGATCTTCGGAATGGCAGCTCTGCGAGGGCTTGGAAAAAACATATTACCGACGGTGCTGATGCTTTCGGGCTGCGGCGTTTATCGCATCTGTTGGCTGATGGTCTATAACCGCTTTTTCCTCGGAAATCCGCAAATGCTGTTCCTGGTCTATCCAACAAGCTGGATCTTGAGCACGATTGCGGTCTATGCCTCTCTCTGGATCGTCTATCGAAGAGTCGCGCGCAGAATGAACGAAGAAACCGCCCTTTTGCGCGAATGAACATACAAAAAACGGTCACCGCCGAAGCGGTGACCGAATGAAGCAATTCATTGAGAAAAATTATAAATCATTCCATACTTTCGAAATTTTTAAAAATGTAAAGAGATTCAATAGATAGCCTCCAATCACCACCGATATGATAAAACCGTATGTATGCA
>JAZNXP010000142.1:0-31058 GCA_045593965.1 Eubacteriales bacterium
AAACGGGCACGATATTTCGTGCCCGTGAATGGAGCGGATTACGGGGCTCGAACCCGCCACCTCCACCTTGGCAAGGTGGCGCTCTACCAAATGAGCTAAATCCGCGGAATGTGGTGCCTCCGGTCGGAATCGAACCAACGACACGGGGATTTTCAGTCCCCTGCTCTACCAACTGAGCTACAGAGGCATACAGCAAGGGCTGTATTATAATGGCGATCCGGATGGGGGTCGAACCCACGACCTCTAGCGTGACAGGCTAGCGCTCTAACCAACTGAGCTACCGGACCGTTATGGTGGGAACAATAGGGCTCGAACCTATGACCCTCTGCTTGTAAGGCAGATGCTCTCCCAGCTGAGCTATGCTCCCATTTGCGCCCTTTGATCGGCGACTTGCTTATTATAGCACAACCGAATTGATTTGTCAACCCCTTTTTGAAAAGTTTTTTCAAAAATTTTTGACTTCCTCTTTCAAGTTTGATCCACCGAACAACGTGCATATTATATCATACCTTTTTCGGATTTGTCAAGTCCTTTTTGACATTTTTTTCATTTTTTTCTTTTTTTCTTTCCCCTTGACAAATTCCTGCCTTTCGGGTATGATATCAGTAAGCATGATCGAAGGAGGAGGGCAGGATGAAATCACTCGGACTTTATCTTCATATCCCATTTTGCCGCAGTAAATGTCTTTACTGTGATTTTTGCTCCTTTCCGCATCCCGATCCTGCGCGTATGAGGGCTTACACCGACGCGCTTTGCCGTGAGCTGATCCTTCGCGCACCCGATTGCAAGGACCATACCGTCGATACCGTTTATCTCGGCGGTGGCACGCCTACGGTGCTTCCCATTGATTGCTTGGAGCGTATTTTGAACACGGTCTTTTCCCATTACCGTATTTCAAAGGATGCGGAATGCACTGCCGAATGTAACCCCGCAACGGCGGACAGGGCGTTGTTGTCCCGTCTTTACTCTCTTGGTATCAACCGTCTCAGCCTCGGTGTGCAGAGCGTTCACGTAGGTGAGCTGCGCGCGCTCGGACGGCTTCATACGCTTTCCGACGTTGAAAAAACGGTTGACGACGCGCGGCACGTGGGCTTTCAGAACCTATCCTTTGACGTGATGTTCGGGATCCCACAGCAGACCGAGCAAAGCTATCTTGGTACGCTGGACACTCTTTGTGCGCTTTCTCCCACGCATCTCTCTGCCTATGGGCTAACCGTGGAGGAGGGAACCCCGTTTGGCAAAAAGCAACGCGAGGGCAGGCTTCTTCTTCCCGACGAGGAGGAAGTGGAGCGAATGTATTTCTCAGGGCGCGACTATCTGGCGCGGCAGGGATACGCGCATTATGAGATCAGTAATTTTGCAAAAGAGGGGTATGAATCCCGTCATAACCTCAAATACTGGAACTGTGACGAATACCTCGGCTTCGGTGTTGCGGCATATTCTGATTTTTCGGGGGCTCGTTTTGGCAATTCCCGCGATGCCGTTGCATATATTGAAGGCAGAGAGATCCTTGAGGAGCTTGAAACCGTCTCTCTTGAGGAGCGGAAAAACGAATACGTCATGCTTCGGATGCGTCTTGCCCGAGGTATTTCGGCAGCGGACTTTGAGTCTCGCTTCAACGAACCCTTGGAACGTCGCTTCGGGGCATCGCTTCGGCGGTATATCAAGGGCGGATTTGTAAGGAAAACGGAAAACGGCTATGCATTCACCCCAAAGGGATGGTACGTCAGCAACGCCATTCTTTCCGAAATTCTGGATTTCTCCTCAAAATGAAAAAACATCTTGACAAGCGCACGCTTTTCGTGTACAATAAAAGCAAGTAAATCCA
The DNA here is from genome assembly GCA_045593965.1 of Eubacteriales bacterium. Classification (GTDB taxonomy): domain Bacteria; phylum Bacillota; class Clostridia; order Oscillospirales; family CAG-272; genus UMGS1865. The sequence continues at coordinate 1,829 of JAZNXP010000142.1, forward strand.
ATACTAAAAAACAGAAAAGGAACTTGATATTTATGGATGCGAACAACAACGAGCGCGAGTTTTACACTCTGACCGACGAAGAAGGAAACGAATTCGAATTTGAGCTTGCGGCAATCGCCGAGTTTAAGGGCTCTACCTACTACGCCATGATCCCCGTTGAGGATGATGACAACGATGAGGGCTTTTGCGAATACACCGTTCTCAAGATGGAGATCGACAAGGACGGCTCTCAGACCCTCGTAACGATCGACGATGAGGATGAGCAGGAGGACGTTGGCGCGTATTTCGACAATCTGTTCTCCGAGGAGCTTGACTACGACGAAGAGTGATTTCAAAACGGAAACATATTTCCTGCTTAGTGCGTGATAATCGGTGATATGAACCCACATCTGATTAAAGGAGCCTGAATTCAACGGTGGTTTGCAGACCTCCCGCGCGCGTTTTCGATTGACTTGTCTCGAGCGCGTGGCGGACGTTGGGAGCAGTAAAGCCGAAAGGAGGGCACCGCCCTGGAATACAGGGTTTCAACTTCCCGATTACACGGCTCGGCGGGTCTTTAAAAAAGCATGATACGGTCTTGTATCATGCTTTTTGTTTGCTTTTTTGGCTTTTTTGTTTAATATTTCGTATTTCCAAAGTGTAATATTCTGTTTTTTTGTAGTTGATATTTCCAAAAAAATATGGTATAATTTGGATAATAATACCAAAATGGGGTTCGCTTTGTGGAACCGTGACGGAGAAGAGAGCTACATGAAAAAACAGTATCTGGGGCTGAACGTTTACGAGGCGTTGCAAGAAAGGCTGCGGTTGATATTTGAGGAATTCGACAATATTTTTGTCTCTTTTTCCGGTGGAAAGGACAGCGGATTGCTTTTGAATCTGACGCTTGACTTTCAGCAAAAATATTATCCTCATAAAAAGATCGGTGTGTTTCATCAGGATTTCGAGGCGCAATACACCGTGACGTCCGAATACGTGGAGCGCACGTTTGAGCGCATTCGGGATGCGGTCGAGCCTTATTGGGTGTGCTTGCCCATGGCGACGCGGACCGCGTTGAGCAGCTATCAGATGTATTGGTACCCTTGGGATGACACCAAGCAGGAGTCGTGGTGCCGCCCCATGCCCGAGCATCCTTACGTGATCAATCTGCAGAACAATCCGATCACGACCTATCGCTACCGCATGCACCAGGAGGATCTTGCCAAGCAGTTCGGCAGATGGTATCGCATCCGACACGGCAACAAAAAAACGGTCTGCCTGCTCGGCATCCGCGCGGACGAATCGTTCCAGCGGTATAGCGCGTTCATCAACAAAAAATACGGATACAACGGAGAGTGCTGGATCAGCAATCAATTCAAGGATATGTGGACGGCGTCCCCCCTGTACGATTGGACGTGCAATGACGTCTGGCACGCGTACGCGAAATTCGGGTATGATTATAACAAGCTTTACGACCTTTATCACATGGCGGGGATCAAGCCCCAGCATATGCGCGTCGCATCTCCGTTCAACGATTACGCCAAGGATAGCCTGAATCTTTATCGTGTGTTGGATCCCGCGATCTGGTCGCGCCTGGTCGGTCGGGTCCACGGCGCCAATTTCGGGTCGATTTACGGAAAGACCAAGGCACTCGGATACCGCAATCTTACGCCGCCGCAGGGGTATACGTGGGAAGCCTATACCAAGTTTTTGTTGAGTACGCTTCCGACGAGATTGAAAAAGAATTATATCGAAAAGTTTCAAACGTCGATCGATTTCTGGCATAACACGGGCGGAGGCTTGGAGGAGGACGTGATCGATGAGCTGATCGAGCGCGGATATCATATCCGCCGCAACGGTGTTTCCAATTATACGGTGATGAAGCATTCCCGTGTTGTCTTTATCGGACCGATCCCCGATAACACGGATGACATCAGATCCTCAAAGGATATTCCCAGCTGGAAGCGAATGTGCTATTGCATCCTCAAAAACGACCATATCTGTCGGTTCATGGGATTCAACATCACAAGAGAACAGCAGAAGCGCGTGGACGCGTTGAAGAAAAAATACAGTAAGGTGGGCGAATCATAATGGCTTTTAAAAGTCCCGTTTATAATGTTGTTCCGATCCCGATCGAAAAGATCATTCCCAATACGTACAATCCCAATTCCGTAGCTCCGCCCGAAATGAAGCTGCTTTACGACAGCATCAAGGAGGACGGATATACCATGCCGATCGTGTGCTATTACGTACGGGAGAAGGATGCGTATATGATTGTTGACGGATTTCACCGCTACCGCGTGATGCTGGAGAACCGTGATATCTACGATCGGGAAGGTGGAATGCTTCCCGTTTCGGTCATCAATAAGCCGTTGGATCATCGCATGGCAAGCACGATCCGTCATAACCGCGCGCGCGGCTCTCACGATATTGATCTGATGAGCAATATTGTTGCGGAGCTTCATGAGCTTGGCAGATCGGATGCGTGGATCTCCAAGCATCTGGGGATGGATCGAGACGAGATCCTGCGCCTGAAGCAGCTCACGGGGCTGACGGCACTGTTCAAGGACATTGATTTTGGTGAGGCATGGTCTCCCATCGAGGAACCGATCGACGGTGACGGCGCGGTCGCTGCTTATGCGGACGAAACAGAAGAAGAACTGAACGATCCGAGCTTGATCTGAATAGAAAGCTCAACTGCCGTGTATACAGCGCGTATACACGGCAGTTGAGCTTTTATGGTGGAAAATCAATATTTTACTTTTACAACGATCTTCTTTACGGGAACGCTTTCACGAGCCGCCAGATTGGGACCGTGGATCTCGTTGGGAAGGAAGATCGCAAAGGTACCCTGATCCATGGTGATGCAGGTGCTTGCCGCAGGATCGGGCATGGAGAAGATCGCGCAGTCGCCCGCCTCGTTGAATTCCTTGGTCACAACGGGTGTTTCCAGCGCGGGCATATAGATCTTTTCCTCACCGCTGACAATGACCTGAATGTCGATGTATTTATGATGGACCTCCATGATCGCTTGCTCCATGGGACGGGAGTCGTAAGAGCTGACGTTTGCGAAGATCTCACCCTCGGCGCAATCGGGGCAGTGATATCTTCCGTTTTCCAGCGGCTTTTGCAGCAGCTCCTTGAGGAACGCGAATGCCTTGGGGAAGTTGGGATGAACCGATGCGTAGGTGTCTAAATTTTTGATGTAATCTGCGATCATAATCTGTATCGTCCTTTCAAAACGTAATCACGGATGCGTGGCATCCTTGAAGTAATCGTACCACATTTGTGCTTATTTGTCAAGGCTTTTGCGGTAAAAAGAAGAAAAGAAACCGATGCGGAAGGGAACATAGAAGGCGGTCGCAATGCCGGGGGCATTGTGACCGCCTATAGAATATATGCAAGTCCTTCCACCGTTCGATGGCGCGAAGCGTATGGGCGATCCACAAGTGAATCGCATACCAACCGCGATCGGACTTTGCAGGGGACGCCGCTGGGAATCCTACCAATCTGCGTAGGGTGGCGGCGCGATGCTGACATGATGAAGCAGCGACAGGAGAACGCCGCTGCAGATCCTTGCGGAATGAGATCCGCAACCGTTGAGAAAATTCAGGTTGGTGACCCATCGGAGAGTCGAACTCCGGACACCATGATTAAAAGTCATGTGCTCTGCCATCTGAGCTAATGGGTCATGCCAAATTTTCTCACCACGATATTATAACACATTTCCGTTGGTTTGTCAACGATTTTAGTTTGTACAAAATAACGAAAACGATACGTGCAACATGAAGCAGATTGTCAAAAATCACGCTTTTTGCGAATAACTTCCTCTTTTGTGTAGGTTGCGAGCTTTTCGATCGTCTCGGGAAGGATTCCGGGAAGGCTGGGGGTGTATTCTCCGTCTTCAATCTCATTTTCCATGATCGAGGAACGCATGGAGTGCAGGAGCCAGCGGTCAAGAAGGGTGGGGCTCTCTACCTTCAGCACACCGCCGAAATAGAAAACACCGAATGCGGCGTTGCGAAGCTGATCGGGGAAAATTTTTTCCTGATAGTAATCATATTCGTGCGCAAGACCGCAGCAAAAGAACAGCCCGAGCGATTTTTGACAAAGCTCTGCCTCATGCGCCTTCACAAACGCGCGGAACGCGGGGCGCGCCTTGCCGAAATAAACAGACGTTCCGAGCAGAACGACGTCGTATTGCGCAAGCTCGGGCGTTTCACGGTCCAGATCCACGGCGACGGGGGAAAGGTTGTGCAGCGCGTCCTGCAAACGGCGGACACATTCCTTTACCGTTCCGTATTTGGAGGAATAAGCGATCAATACGTTCATTTGAAATTCCTTTCGGTATCAAAGGGTGGAATAGAGCTGATAAAGCTCGCTGTAAATGCCGTTCTTCTTCAGAAGCTCCTCATGCGTGCCCGATTCCTCGATGCCGTTCTCGGTCAGAACGAGGATGCGGTCGGCATTGCGGATGGTGGTGAGGCGATGCGCGATGGTGAAGGTCGTGCGTCCCTTTGCCAAGGTCTCAAGGGAATGCTGCACCAGACGTTCGCTTTCGTTGTCCAGCGCGGAGGTTGCTTCATCCAGAATGAGAATGGGGGGATTTTTCAGGAATACGCGTGCGATGGAGATGCGTTGCTTTTGTCCGCCCGAAAGCTTCACGCCGCGTTCGCCCACGTAGGTGTCGTATCCGTTGGGAAGCTCGGCAATGAATTCATGCGCGCCTGCCAGACGTGCCGCCGCCTCGATCTCAGCGTCGGTCGCGTCGGTCTTGCCGTAGGCAATGTTCTCACGCACGCTGCCCGAGAAGAGGTAAACATCCTGCGCAACGGTTCCGATGTTGTCGCGCAAGGAATTGAGCGTGACGTCCTTGATGTCGATGCCGTCAATGCGGATCGAACCTGCCGATACGTCATAGAAGCGTGGAATGAGCGAGCAGAGCGTGGTTTTTCCGCCGCCCGAGGGGCCGACAAGGGCAATGCTTTCCCCTGCGTTGACCTTGAGGTCAAGCGAATGCAAAACGCTCTTGGAATCGGTCTCGTAATGGAAGGAGACATCGCGGAATTCCACATCTCCCTTCACGTTCTTCAATTCGATCGCGTTGGGGGTATCCTTGATCTCGGGCTCGGTGTCCATGATCTCGGCAAAGCGTTCGATACCGCTCATACCTTGTTGGAACTGCTCGGAGAACTCAACGATACGGCGAATGGAGGTCAGAAGCGTGGTAACGAACATCAGATATGCAACGTAGTCGGCAGGAGTGATGAGCGTATGGAGCATGAAGATCGCACCCGCGACCACAACGACGATGTACATAATGCCGTCAAACAGGCGTGTGGAGGACTGAAAGCCTGCCATGATGCGGTATCGTTCGGTCTTCAGACGCAGATAGTCCTCGTTTCCCTTGTCGAATTTGCTTTGCTCCAGCTTCTCGCGAGCGAAGGACTTGACCACGCGGATGCCGAGGAGACTGTCCTCAATCTGTGAATTCAATTCTCCGATCTGCTTGCGGGACTCGGCAAAATTTTTCCGCATTCTCGCGCGGAAGTACATCTGCACTGCAAGCATGATGGGAAGAACCGAGAAAATGATCAATGTCAGCCATGGATTCATCGTGCAAAGAATGATGAACGCGCAAACGATCTTGATGCCTGCGATGAAGAATTCCTCGGGGCAGTGATGTGCGAATTCGGTCACGTCAAAAAGGTCGTTGGTAATGCGGGACATCAACGTGCCGACCTTGGTGTTGTCGTAATAGGAGAAGGAAAGCTTTTGCAGGTGGGAAAAGAGATCGTGGCGCATATCGTTTTCGATTTTGGTACCCATGATGTGACCGACGGAGGTCATGTAGTAATTCGCGGCGGTATCGATGATGCGGAGAACGACGTAGAGCAAGCCGCAACGAAGGATCAGATCCAGCGTCAGGGCGGCGATGTTTTCGGTTGCCGCGCCCGTGATCTCGCGGACGATCATGGGAAGCACCAGTTCGCAAAGCGTGGTCAGCGCCGCGCAGAAGAGATCCGCGACCATGATCCATTTGTATTTTTTATAGTAGGGAAGGAAGCGTCGGATCAGACCCGAGCTTCTTTTTTGCTTTTTCATAGACGTACGCTCCGTTTCTTATAAATACATCCTTTATTTTAGCACAGATCGCAAAAAGAGTCAAGAGAGAGGATGCTTTTTTTGAAGAAAGAAAGTAAAATCTCTTGATAATTCGCGCACGATATGATATGATTATAAAAAAGCATTTTGGAGGAGACTATGGATATCTGGGACGAATTATACGCCTGCGCGATCGAGGTACAGAATGGGAGAGTGCTCTCTCCGTTTGTGGATGCGGGCGGCGTTGCCGCGGCGATCCTGTCGGAGAGCGGTCGGATCTACGTTGGCGTTTGCATCGACACCTGCTCCTCTCTTGGTATGTGTGCCGAGCGGAACGCGATCGCGAATATGATCACGAACGGTGAAAGTCGGATCAGGAAGGTGGTCGCGGTGATGACGGACGGGCGCGTTGGCAGCCCTTGCGGCGCGTGTCGGGAGCTGATGATGCAGCTTGACAAGAACAGCGCGGATATCGAGATCCTTTTGGATCTTGAGAGCAAACGCACGGTCACCTTGGGAGAGCTGATGCCCGATTGGTGGGGCAGGGAGCGTTTTGAAAACGCATAAATGATTTGAAAAGGAAGGAAATACAATCATGGAAATTGGAATGAAGGCACCGAATTTTACCCTGCGAGATCAAAATGGGCAAGAGGTCTCACTGTCTGACTTTTTAGGAAAGAAAGTCGTTCTATATTTTTACCCAAAGGATAACACCCCTGGATGTACCCGACAGGCGTGTGGATTCGCTCAAACGTATAATGCGTTTCAAAAACGGGGAGTGGAGGTCGTCGGGATCAGTAAGGACAGCTCCGCATCTCACGCAAATTTTGCGCAAAAATACGCGCTGCCGTTTATTCTCTTATCCGATCCCGAGCTGAAGGTGCTAAAGGAGTACGGTGTGTGGCAGGAGAAAAAGCTTTACGGGAAGATCAGCATGGGAGTCGTACGGACCACGTTTCTCATCGATGAAGAAGGAACGATCGTCAAAATCATGCCCAAGGTCAAGCCTGATACCAATGCGCAAGAAATTTTAGAATCACTATAAAAGCTTGGAAAAACAGAAAAGATCCGTATCTGACGGGTATGCTGCGGTGGCACACCCATGAAGATGCGGATCTTTATTTTTGCTGCTCCGCAAGCTTGCGGACAAACTCGGTGATCTCGTTTCCGACCGAGGTGACCTCGTCCTCAAATTCCTTGGCAGTCATGCGGAGAATGCCCGAGTGGACGGCGGAAAACTGCAGCAAACGGTCGCCCGTGACAACTTGAATGTTGTAATTCGGTCCCAGCTCGTGCATCATTTTTTCAATGTAGGCATCGGCAGTCTGATCTTCCTTGGTAAAGACTACGCGATAGCCGTCGTGCGTGAACTCCGAGCCTGTGCCGTCCTTGACAAGATACGCGTCAAACACCAAGGTCAACTCGGTCTTGGTAAAGGCGACGTAATTGCTCAAAATGTCCATGAGCACCTCTCTCGCCTTTTCCAGACTGAAGTCTGCGGTCTCGCGCAGAACGTCCCACGCGTAAATGACATTATAGCCGTCGATGATGAGCATCCGCTTTTGCGGCTCCGCGCGTCGCTTGCCCACTTGCTTTTCTTTTTTGCCGCCCGATACGGTCTTGGGTTCGCTGTAACGCTTGCGGCGGATCGGTCCGAATTCGCGGAGCATGATCGCTTCCAGCTCCTCGTCACTCAGATGATATTTTCTTGAAAGTCCCGATACCCTTGGAATGATGCTCTCGGGAGAGGAGAGGGAAACGTCGGCGTCCAGATGCTTATAGGCGTCCACCTCGTTCCAAGGAACAACAAAGCCCGCGCCGTGTGCGCAGAATACCGAATGGGGTGTGTTTTCAAGGTCAGCCGTCGGATCGTACGCGTGCATTGCGGCGATCTCTTCGGTGTTGTGACAGGGATCGTAACCGTCAAACGTACAGGAAAGCCGTCCCTGACCTCGCGTATAGGCGATCAACTCGCGCGTGTAGTCGTGTAAAGAAGCGACGGGTGCTCTGCCGCAAATGATGGCAAGATCACCGTCCGAGGCTTGCATTTCGAAGCTTGCAGACCGCGTTTGCAGATCCGACATGGCGCGTCCGACGAAAGACGTTGGAATTTCAAGGCGGAATTGATAATACGGCTCAAGCAGAACGCATCCCGCCTTCATCAAGCCTTGCCGTACCGCGCGGAGCGTTGCCTCGCGGAAGTCTCCGCCCTCGGTGTGCTTCAGATGCGCGCGTCCCGCAACGAGCGTGATCCTGGTATCGGTCAGCATCGCGCCGATGCACGTGCCGCGATGCGTTTTTTCGTAAAGGTGAGAAAGAATCAATCTCTGCCAGTTCACGTCAAGGCTGTTTTCTGGCAGACGGGTGTCAAAGATCAAGCCCGTTCCCTTGGGCTGGGGCTCCATCAGAAGCTGTACCTCGGCGTAATGGCGCAGGGGCTCGAAATGTCCGATTCCGACCGTTTTGGCGGCGATCTTTTCCTTGTAGAGGATCTTGCCCGTATCCAGCTCGCACCGAATGGAAAAACGCTCCTCGATCATGCGTTCAAGCAGCTCGATCTGAATTTCACCCATGAGACGCGCTTCGATCTGACGAAGCTCCTCATTCCAATACAGGTGCAGGGACGGCTCTTCCTCCTCCAGTTCCTTCAGCTTTGGAAAATAGAGCATGGGATCGCAGCCCTCGGGCAGACGGATGCGGTAGGAAAGCACGGGCTCCAGAAGCGGCTTGCAGGTGTTTTCCTCAAGACCGAGCCCAAGACCTACGTAGGTCGCGGAAAGCCCGCTGACGGCGCAGATCTCTCCCGCTTCGACCCGATCGACCTGCTCGTATTTTTCTCCCGAATACAGTCGGATCTGCGCGACCTTCTCGGTCAGCTTTTTGCCGTCCGATGAAAGATAAGTCAGCTCGTCTCTCACCGAGAGCGTGCCGCCTGTGACCTTGAGATAGGTCAGTCTTGTGTTTGCCGCGCGAGCGATCTTATAGACGCTTGCGCCAAACGCTTCACTTCTTTGAAGAGGGGAGAGCATATAGCGATCCATAACGGCGAGTAAAAATTCGATCCCGACCATGCGAAGTGCCGAGCCGAAAAGCACGGGGAAGAGCTGACGGTGCGCGATTCGAGTGGCAACGTCTCCGTCGTCGATCGGTGTTTCCGAGAGGAACAGCTCCAAAAGGTCCTCACTTGTCATGGCGAGCTTTTCATCCAGCTCTGCCTTGGTTTGCGCTTCATAAAAGGGAACGCAGTTGGGCGAGAGTGCTTTTGCAAGCTCCGCTTCCACGTCCTCCTTGAGCTTGATCGAGATATCGGTCTTGTTGACGAAGATAAAGGTGGGGACTTGATAAAATTCCAGCAGCTGCCAGAGCGTGCGCGTGTGATTTTGCACGCCGTCGGGCGCGCTGATCACCAAAATGGCATAGTCCAGAAGGGAAAGAGTACGCTCTGCCTCGGCAGAGAAATCCACGTGCCCCGGAGTGTCGAGCAGAATAAAATCGCAGTTCTCGGTGGAAAAACGCGCTTGCTTGGAAAAAATCGTGATCCCACGCTCGCGCTCGACCGCGTTGGTGTCAAGATAGGTGTTTTTATGATCCACGCGACCCAAGGTGCGGATCCGCCCCGAAAGGTAGAGCAACGCTTCCGAAAGCGTGGTCTTTCCCGCATCCACGTGCGCAAGAATTCCGATGGTCAGCTTCTTTTTCACGGTCGCCCTCCTTTCTTTGAATATGATACCATTATACCACGCAGAGTCGTATTTTTCAATATCAAAAGAGATTTCATAAAAATAAAATGATTTTCCCGCAAAGCCCTTGCGCAACGGAAAGAAAAATGCTATAATAGTGGAAATCAAATTCATATTTGAAGCAATACATATTTTGGAGGAATGACCGATGTTGAAATGGATCGTGATACTGATCGCGCTGATCGGTGGACTTTATTCGATCGTATTGGAGATTTTGAGATATCGCTCGGCGAACAATCCCACGCCGCAGAGCGTTGCGGACGTCTATGACGCCGAGACTTACGCAAAATGGAAGCGTTACAGTGCAGAGCATTGCACCTTGAATTTGGTATTCGGTGCGATCAACTGCGTTGTGATGCTCGCGTTGCTTTTTACCGACGTCTATGCCGCGTTTGCCGCGCTGTTTCCGCAAGGGGTATATCTTCAGGTGATCGCCGTCGTTGTGCTGGATCTTGCGGTCAGCACGGTGACGGGTATTGTGAAGAGTTATATTGCTACCATGATCATCGAACAGAAATACGGCTTTAACCGTTCCAGCCTCAAGACGTTTATCATCGACTGTATCCGCGATACGGTCGTGAACCTTGTCCTCTCGGTCGCGCTTGCGTCCCTGATGGCGTTTTTGCACCTTTTGGCAGGGGATTGGCTGATCCTGATCTTTGCGGGCGTTGTGTTCGCCTTCTCGATGATCATTTCCTTCCTTTATCCCGTTTTCAGCCGCATCGGAAACAAATTCACGCCTCTTGAGGACGGAGAATTGAAGGATCGTCTGCTGGCACTTCTGAACAAGCACGGCTACAAGGTCAAGGCGATCGAGGTGATGGATGCTTCCCGACGCACGACCAAGCTCAACGCGTATTTTACGGGCTTTGGAAAGATGAAGACGATCGTTCTTTACGACAATCTTCTGAATGCGATGACCACGGACGAGATCTGCGCCGTATTTGCCCATGAGATGGGACACGGACTCCACAAGGACGTTCTGAAGGGACAGATCCTCAACGTCGGCTATATGCTTCTGATGGGCGTGATGGTCTGGGCTGTTGTCAGAGAGCCGCTGTTCTATACCGCATTCGGCTTTGAGGAGATCAATTACGGCTTTGCGTATCTCTTGGTCGGCATCGGTCTGAGTCTGCTGCAGCCGTTGACGGGCTTGGTGATGAACGCAAGAAGCCGCAAGGCTGAATTCCGCGCGGACAGACAGGCGGTGGATGAAGGCTACGGAGAGGCAATGATCACCGCATTTAAAAAGCTGGCAAAGGACAACTTTGCGCATCTTGCACCGTCGAAGATCAACGTTGTGCTGGAATATAGCCACCCGCCGCTTGCAAGCCGCGTGGAAGCGATCGAAAAAGTGATCAAAAAGGGAGAATGAGACCAAAGATAGGTCTGAAAAACGCGTTTTTATGCCAATGCCAAACTATAAAAGGACCAAGCTCGCCTGCTACATGGCGTATTTTACCATGTCCTCGGTATTTTGCGTGCCGCCGCTTCTGTTCGTCACGCTCAGGGAGACGTATGGGATCTCTTACACCCTGCTCGGTACGCTCGTTCTGACAAATTTTGTAACGCAGCTCGGGATCGATCTGATCTTTACCGTCTTTTCCAAACACTTCAATCCCAAGGTGATCGTGCGCGTGATGCCGCTGATCACATCCGCGGGATTGATGATGTATGCGCTCATCCCCTTGCTGATGCCCGACGTCGCTTACGCAGGGCTTCTCATCGGCACGGTGATCTTCTCGGTCGCGGCGGGACTTTCTGAGGTGCTGCTCAGTCCCCTGATCGCCGCGATCCCCTCGGATAATCCGCAACGGGATATGAGCTTGCTTCATTCGCTTTACGCGTTCGGCGTATTTGCCATGGTGCTGATCAGCACGCTGTTTCTCAAGGTGTTCAGCTCTGTAAATTGGGCGTATCTGGTGATGCTCCTCGCGCTTTTTCCCGTGATCCCGTCGATCCTGTTCATGTGCTCTCCAATGCCCGATATGAGCGTGTCTCATAATGATGGGCAGACGGTGGAAGGCACGAAAAAGCGAACGCTCGGACTGGCACTATGCGTGGGATGCATCTTTCTTGGAAGCTGCGCGGAAAATACGATGAGCAACTGGATCTCGGGGTATATGGAAAGCACGCTCGGGATCGACAAGGCAGTCGGTGACATTCTCGGCGTTGCGATGTTCGCGATCCTGCTCGGCATTGCGAGAATTTCCTATGCGAAATTCGGAAAGAATATTTGCAGAGTGCTCCTCGTGGGCATGATCGGAGCGACCGTTTGCTACCTTGCCGTTGGATTTTCCTCCAATATCATCGTTGCGTTTGTTGCTTGCATTCTCACGGGATTTTTCACGTCCATGCTCTGGCCCGGGACGTTGATTATGATGGAGGAGCAGATCCCCAACGCGGGAGTTGCGGCATTTGCTTTGATGGCGGCAGGCGGAGATCTCGGTGCTTCCGTCGCCCCCCAGCTCATGGGAATTGTGATCGATCGTGTATCCATCAGTACCTTTGCCGCAGAGCTTGGCGCGAGGCTCGGTTTGAGCGCGGAGCAGGTCGGTATGAAGGTCGGCATGCTCGTAACGGCGATCTTCCCGATCCTCGGAACGGTGCTTTTGTTCTTTATCATTCGCTATTTTAAGGTCAGCATTTTCAAAAAGAAGCCGCAGATTGAGCGGTAGTATCGTTGGAAAAATACCAACGAAGCATTCCCGAAAACGGGATCAAACGGAAAGGAAACGGATCAGATATGGAATTTGAACGCTTGATCACCGAGAGATACTCGGTCAGAAGCTTTCGCCCCGAGCATTTGCCTCAAGAGGTGATCGACCGCATTCTTGCGGCAGGACACAAGGCTCCGACGGGATGCAACTATCAGCCCCAGCGCATTCTGGTGCTCAACACAGACGAGGCGATGGAACAGCTGCGCGGTTGCACAAGGTGTCACTTTGATGCGCCGAGTGCTATGCTGATCTGCCACAACAAAGCCGAAAGCTGGAAACGTCCGTATGACGGGGCGCTTTCCTCATCGGTGGATGCTGCGATCGTCACCACGCACATGATGCTCGCCGCGCATAATATTGGCGTCGGCACTTGCTGGGTCATGCATTTTAACCCCTCTGCCATGCGTCAAAGCTTCGGCATCCCCGACGACGTTGAGCCGACAGCACTTCTCGTCATGGGATATCCGTCCGAGGACGCGCATCCGCTCGCACTGCATGAGCAGTACCGCCCCATGGACGAGGTGGTCTTTTACGATCATTTTTGAAATGTTTACGGAAATGAAAAAGCACGGTTTGCAAGAACGGTGCTTTTTGTTATGTCCCGTAAATGTCGCATTGGATCTGATAGAATATCCTTGTGCCGCCCAAAAATCGTCGCGCGCGTCTTCCGTGCGGTTTTTATTTGATATTTTTTGGATCGTGTGTTATAATACTGTTCCAAACGCCTGTGACGCGTTTTTGAGCTTGAACGTATTCATAAAGCATAAGGAGGTTTTGCATGATCAAGGAAACCATAACAGCCGCCCTTCGGGGAGAATTCGGCAGACGGGAATTGCCCACGCTCGGCACGGTCGTCGATGAGATATATACCGTTATTCTTTGTCCCGTATGTGAACGGAAGACGTTGGACTGTCACGACGTGTGCAGGCATTGCGGATGGGAATACGACGGATTCGGCGAGGATCATGCTTCTGCGGCAAACGGAGCAACTCTGCGCGAGTACCGAGCAGCATATCACAACGTCTTGAAGGAGCTCGGATATGACGAATAAAAGCTTTCGATTTTACAACGCGCATCCGTGGCATCTGCAGGTGGATGATTGCGTCAAGCGTGCGATCGCGCTGACCGTGGGAATGGATTACCGACGTGTCGCAAGGGAGCTCAACGCGCACAAAAAGGTCACGGGGGTAAAGGTGTTCTATGATTCTCCCAATCCGCGCAGCTACGTGGAGACTGTGCTTGGATTTCCGAGGGTCGCGCTTCCAAAGCGCGAAGGCGGTGAGAGGAACAGCGTCGGGGAGTTTGCCAAGGCGCATCCGAACGGGAGATATATCCTTTCTCTTCGCGGTCATTGGACGGCTTGCATCGACGGCACGGTATACGACACGTGGGACTGTACCTCGGAGGAGGTGTTGTCCTATTATGCGATCACGCGCTTTGAAAGGACAAGGACGGAGCGAAAATATTGCTTTACCGCGCACGGATCGGGCGAAAGCTGCTTCGTCACGGTCTATGACGGCAACGGATGCTTTGCGACCAAAAGGCTTTCGGAAAAGGAAGGGAAGGCATACGTCGAGGAGCTTTATCGGCGCGGATTTTTCAATTTTGACGAGATGGGGGAGTTTATATGAAGGTTACAATTTATTCCAAGGACACGGTCGGGAAGCTGATCAAAAGCGGTTTTCCGAGAAACACGGCGGTGATCAGCTTTTATACGCCGCAGAAAAAGAAGGGGCAGCAGGACGCTCGCGTGGACTATGGCGGTGTATGCGATCATGTTTTCTACGTTGGCATTCCCGATATCGACCGAGAAATTCTGGGGGATTACGGATATACGTACGAAACCTATCTTGCCGAAGCGGACGCGCTTGCCGCATTTATTTGCGATGCGAGAGAGGCGGGGCGTGACATCATCTGTCAATGCGATTTCGGGCAAAGCCGTTCCGCCGCTTGCGCCGCCGCGATCCTTGAATACTTTGAAGGGAGAGGGATCGACATTTTTGCGGATTATTCCTATTACCCCAATCAAGTGGTTTACCACCGCGTGTTTGACGCGCTGAAAGATCGAAGCAGAGAAAACGTGTAAAAAGAGAAAAGAGCATGAAGCACAAAGAGAGAGAGGAATTGCATCCGCACACGAGAATGTCAGGCATGGATGCGTTGATCTGTCTATGATCCCGAGGCGTTTGCGTCCGCAGTGCTTGACAAATAATACGTTCAACAGAAAAAACTTCCGGCCACCGCAAGCTTGCGGTGGGCGGAAGGCTTATGCGTTCAAAAGGCTCGGTATGAGCGGAGCTTTCAGAGATAGCTCACTCCATAGATCCGTTTGATGCTGTCGTAATGGTCTTTCATGACGTCCGTGATGCGAGCCTTGACGTTGAGGAAGATCGCGTCTGTCAATCGCGGCATGGAACGAACCGAATAGGACGGATCGGACGTGATCTGATCGATCGGAACGATCCCGTTTTGGGAAATATAGACTCCCAGCAAATAAGAACGGATGCAATGCTCGATGTAATCCTTTACGTTGGCGTTGTCTCCCGAGGTTGTCGCCGCAGAGCGTACGCGCGCACCGTAGAGTGCTTCAATGGCGACGATCGCGGGATCGGTAGAAATGGTCTGATAGATGCGCTTGACGTCCTCGTTTTTAAACTCCTTATAAACGTCGTTTCCGAAGATGTCCGACGTAGGCGTGGGGGCGTCGTAGAAGCCTCGGATCTTCTTCTCGTCCGTCTCGTTGCCGTTGAACAAATTCTTTCCGCCGTCGCGGGCAAAATTATCGATGATAAATACGCGCTGTGGGAAAAAGAAATGAAGAAACTTGCTGGAAAAGGAGATATGATTGGAGCAATAGACGCCATCTCCGCTGAACAGATGGCTTGCGGGGACATCGTCAAAGGCTTCCAGCGCTTGACTCAAAAGCAGGTTATATTTCAACACCGCAAGGATGGCGTCGGTCAATTTTTGAACGTCGGCAGGGGAGCGATCGAATGCGTAAGGAGCATTCTTGAGGTCCTCGTTCTCCAAGAAGCCTTGAAACGTCGCATCCTCTTCCATCCGCTCCAGCATTTCCCGAGCGATCTCATCGAAAAAGCCCTCACGTCCGTCATTTTGCGTTCTGACGGGCCAAATCGGACGGTCATTGGGAGCCTTGCCGCTTGCATTGATATATCCGACGCGGTTTTTCGTGGTTCCGTACGATCTTCTTTGCGGAGAAGCCGCATAGGCTCTTCCGATCAGCCAGATCGCACCTGTCAATTTGGCTTTGTTCTTCAGATCGGCAGGCGTTTTTGCCATGAGATACAGAATTTCATTCCCGTATCCCCACGAGCTTGCGTTGATGCTTGCGATCTCGTTTTTGAATTCGTGAATATTCATGAGAAATCCCTCTCATTTCGCTCCGCTTGCTTCGGGGATCTCGTTGACGGAAATGCCCTTGAGCCTGCAGTAATAGTTCAACACCGTTTGCGCGTGTGCTTTTTCCGCAGGGTCGGTCTTGACGTCCACGATGTCCGCGAGGATCCGTGCGCAGGCGGTGTCCTTGAGATAGCGGTAGAGTCCTTGACTCCAGCGAATGCCGCCGTCCTTGTTGCGATAATAGTGCCAGAACTGCATTTTCTTGGCTTCGGTGGGCGTCAGCTCGATCGTATAGCCGTCCTTGGCGACCACGTAGCCCGCGTTGTCCTCGTCGCCTTCGACCGCTTCACCCGTCACGAATACGCCAAAGATCACGCGATCCTCTTCCTCCGTTTCGGGATGGCGCGTGGTCAGCACAGCAAGGCTGTTGCTTGCCGCATCCTGAATGCGTCTGCCCTGTGAGATGCCGCCGTCCTCATCCAGATCCTCGCCTGCCGCCGCCGTCCAAGCGGTCAGCATACGGGATTCATAGCACACAAATCCGCCGTCCGAATTGACTGCGTCCAGCTCCGCGCGTGTGATCCTGCCATCCAGATATTGGCGGCAAGGGGAATCGGCGTTGGAGCACCAGCTGTGCTTGCGGACTTCAATATTATAACGGATCTGCTCGTCGGAGCAAACACCCTTATAGCCGATGCAGCTCGGATCACAACCTCCGTCGCAGAAATTGCATTTGAAGGCGAGGTTACTTTCATTGCTTTTGCGAGGCTGTGCCGCGGTGCGACGGGAGGATGCTTTGGCTGTGCTCTCCGTATTCTTCCTTGCTTCCTCCAATGCGCGGATCGCTCTCTCGCGCGCTTCGAGTGCCTTTTGCTTTTCGGCTTCCTTTTTTGCAACGCAAGCCTCTTCCAGCTCTGCCTGCAATTTTGCATCCTTGCAGGTCAAAAAGCCGTTGAATGCATCGGGCGTCACAAATTGCTTTTCTTCCTTTGGGAAGCGGACGGTGATATAATCGCCGTTTTGAGCGATCACGGTTCCTTTGCCGAACACCTTGTGTACAACAGTTTGCTTGATGAGATTCATATAAACGTCCTCCAATGATTTTGTCATAGCTATGATATCACACTTGCGTGAAAAGATCAACTAAAACGGGGCGGCTTGCAAGCCGCGACCGCGGAAGTGCCGCATGATCCATAGGATAGCATATCTATGGGGACAAAAATGGGACATATCCACTCCGCCGCGCCGATCTTGATCATTGCTGTTTGAGGCTGATTACATTGTATCACATTTTTTTACAAAATGCAATAGAATGCGACAGATTTGGGAGAGGGGGACTTTTTGAAGCCTTCTATGGTGCTTTGAAACGAAAAGCGTTTGAGCGCTTGATATTTTTATATCCCATACCCACCCGTGAGCGGATCCGCAAAGATCCCGAGCGCGGGTGGGAAGAAGGTAAACAGGCCGAAGAGCAGAGCGATCACGCAAAGGGCAAGGATCGCCCCTTTTTTTGATCGGCAATGGAGCGTTTCGCGCTTGAAAAGTCGCGTTTCGTAGAGGTATGCGATCGCGGCGGTGACAAAGAAAATGGCGATGTTGAGCCAATCAGGTGATTTTCCGATCGCGCCGTTATAGGTATAGAAGATCACGGGGATCAAAATAAGACCGAGCAGAATGCCGCGAAGCTTGATGCACCAGAAGTCCTCTCGGTCACAAAAGAAAGCACTCTGCACGGCGGCAAAGAGGAGCATGGGCCAAAAAAGGAGCTTCATGTGCTCCCACGTGGACTCATTCACGCCCGAAAATGGCGAGATCCACGGTGCCTCTCCAAGCCACTCGTAAAGAAAATGCAGGACCGTTCCCAAAAACGAGGTCACGGAAAAGCCCATCAGTTGCCAAAGATTGATCGTACGCTTCATAAAACACCTCACGCAGTTTTGTTATCAATATATGTGCGAGCGGACGGCACTATACGTTCAGACTCTTGACATTGCAGTTTCAATTTGATATAATATCCCATAGAGGTTTTGCTTGCGGACACGTGTTTTGCGCGGTTGCGGAGCAAGAAAACGGAAAGGAGAAAGACGAATGAAGCTGGCATTTGGCGCACTGACAAAATTCGCGGTCGGACTGCTCTTGGTCGGAGCATTGCTGTTTTTGCCTGCGGGAAGCATTGCGTATCCGAACGGATGGTTGTTCATCGGACTTTTGTTCATTCCGATGCTCTTTCTCGGTATCGTTCTTTTGATCAAAGCCCCGAAGCTGCTGGAAAAGCGTCTTGGGGTCAAGGAAAAAGAGAATACGCAAAAGGGTGTGGTCGCCGTTTCGGGACTGCTGTTTGTTGGGGGCTTTGTCGTAGCGGGACTGGATTTCCGCTTCGGTTGGTCAAACGTACCGACGTGGGTGGTGACCGTCGCATCCGCAATTCTTCTGGTCTCCTACTGCCTTTACGCCGAGGTCATGCGAGAAAATGCGTATCTTTCCAGAACGGTGGAGGTACAGGAGAACCAAACGGTGATTGATACGGGACTTTACGGGATCGTCCGTCATCCGATGTATGCGGTGACGCTGTGGTTATTCCTTTCCATTCCATTGGTGCTTGGATCGTGGTGGGCGCTTTTGTGCTTCGCTCCCTATGTTCTTGTGATCGTTATCCGCATCTGCAACGAAGAAAAAGTGCTCGCGTCGGGGCTTAAAGGATACACGGAGTACAAAAAACGGGTGAAATACAGAATTTTGCCGTGGATCTGGTGAAAAAACTCCTATGATAGACATTTCCGTTCTATCATAGGAGTTTTTTATTGCCGTTTTAACGAATCGTTATCGAGTGGTTTTATTTTATTCGCTCAAATCCAAGATAACGTGTCCCTTGGAAGGATAGTACACCTTCGTCACCTTCCACAAGCAAACCGAACTCGCTTCTTGGTATCTTCAGCTCCATTCGGTCACCGCTTTGCACTTCAAAGGTAATGTAATACGAGTGCGTATGGTGATGGTGACCGTTGCTGTGATGATGGTGCGTTGTCGTCCGTTTGTCTACGATCTTTGCATCGACCGATAATCTCGGTGAATTGTTATTGTGTGTCCATTCACTGATGGCTTTCACAAAAACGAAAATAAACATTGCGATTACAAGAAAGAATACAACATAGAACATCAAAAACATATCAGACTCCGATCCGATTGACCCATTCAATTCAATGTATTGTTGGTGAAAAAATCAAGATACAACGACGTCAACCAATCCCTCGTATTCCTCAAGGCTGGTCTCTCCCGCCAATACGCGTTCCTTGGTGTGGTTGAGAACGGTCGTCATGTCACGCTCGACGATCTCACCGATCTTTTCACTGGTGAAGTCATCCGACATCAGAATGCCTCGGATCTCTTCGTTGATGACCATGATCTCAAAGACGCCGATACGCCCGAGATAGCCCGTTTGGTTGCAATACGGACATCCGACGGCATCGTAGATTTCAGCTTGCTTTTTGATTCCGAGCATATCCATTTCCGCTTTGGTGGTCATGCGCGCGCTCTTGCATTTGGGGCAGAGCTTACGTACCAGACGCTGCGAGATCGCGCCAAGCAGGGAGTCGGCAACAAGATACTTGGGAATTCCCATGTTGATCAGACGTGTGATGACACCCGCCGCATCGTTGGTATGGATGGAAGAAAGCACCAAGTGTCCCGTGATCGCGGCTCTCGTTGCGATCTGCGCGGTCTCCTCGTCACGGATCTCACCGATCATGATGACGTTGGGGTCCTGACGGAGAAAGCTTCGCAATGCCGCCGCAAAGGTCAGCTGTGCCTTGGGATTGACCTGCACCTGGTTGATGCCCACGATCTCGTTCTCCACGGGATCCTCGACCGTCATGATGTTGGTGTCCTCTTTGTTCAGATACCGCAAGAAGGTATAAAGTGTGGTACTCTTACCGCTTCCCGTCGGTCCCGTCAGCAGGATGATTCCGTGCGGTCTTGTGATCATGCTCATGATGAGGTCCTTCTGCTTATCCGAAAAACCGAGGGTGGAGATATCGCCCGAATGGAACTGGCGGTTATAGATACGGATAACGATCTTCTCGCCGTGAATGGTCGGAATGGTGGAAACACGGAAGTCGTAGGGAACTCCGTTCACCGTCATGCTGATCTTTCCGTCCTGCGGCACGCGACGCTCTGCGATGTTCAGATCTGCCATGATCTTATAGCGCGCAAGGAGCGCGGGGAACATATGGGGCATCAATTCCTCGATCTTATTGAGCTTGCCGTCAATTCGGAAGCGCAAATAGATCGTTTTGTCGAAGGGCTCGATGTGAATGTCACTTGCTCCGCGGTTGATCGCGTCTCTTAAGATCGAGTCACAAAGCTTGATGATCGGAGCGTCGATCGGCGTGGTCGTGCTCGCCTCTGTGATATCCGAGGTGGACTTGGAATAGTCGGTCAGCACGATGTCCTGCTGGATCTTGTTGTTCGCATAGTCCAAAATGCGCGCCATTTGCGTGGGCGGGCTGATGAGGAAGTTCATCTTTTTTCCGCCGTAGGTCAAAAGCTCACGGAACTCCTCAACGCGGAAGGGATTGCATCCCAGAACCGTCAGAACATCGCCCTGCAGCGTCAGTGGCACACCCTGATATTCGATCAGCAGATCTCTCGGATACTGCTTGACAAATTCCAGACTGATCTCGGAGAGCTGACAGAAGCGATACTCATATCCAAGAAAGTCCGCCAGCAATCGGTAAAGCGGTTCTTCCTCCAGAATTTCGCCCTTGATCAGCTCCAGATAGATCGGAACGCCTGCGGAGTTGGAACGCTCCAGCCATTCGGCGGCAAGCTCCTCGGTCAGTGCCTGCTGTTCGATTAAGTAATTTGTAAAAAGTCGGTTAAAAATCATTTTACGTTCTCCTTAAATGCTGTTCATCAGCGACATCATCGGCAAAAGCACCGCGAGAATGACTACGGCAACGATCGCGCCGAGGATCAGGATCATCATCGGCTCCAATGCGGCGATCGCCTTGGAAATACTGGATTCAACGCACTCATCGAAATATGAGCTGGTAGAACCAAGCACTTCCTCAATATTACCGCTTTTCTCTCCAACGTCGATCATTTCGGTCAACATCGTGGGAAAGAGCTCGGTGGCGGCAAGGGAAGGCGCAATTCGTCTTCCGCGCTTGACCTCCTCAATGGTATAACTGAATTTTTGGCTGAATACGGCGTTGCCAAGCATTTTTTTCAAATTTTCCAGACAGTCCACCATGTTCATGCCGCTTCCGAGCAGAATGATGAACGCCTTGGAAAATCTCGCCGTGATCAGGTTTTGCTGCACCTTTCCGATCAGTGGAAGGTGAAAGAGCAGGTAGTCCTTGACGTACTGTCCCTTCTTGGTTCGGAAGAACAGGAAAATCGCAAACAGCACGATCGCGATTGCGGGAAGAATGATGAAGATATAATCCTGCATGAAGTTGGAGATATCCATCAAAATTCTTGTGATCGCGGGGATATCACCGCCGAGCTCGTTGATGGTGCTTTCAAACTGCGGCAGAATGAAGAGGGTCACGAACAGGAGCACCACAAAGACCATCACCAAAAGCAGAGTGGGATACACCATGGAGGATTTGGCTTTCTTTTTGATCTTTCGGTCGTTTTCGTAATAATCCGCCATGCTCACAAGCACCTTATCCAGAGAGCCGCTGGCTTCACCGATGGCGACCATGCTGATGAAAAAGCGCGGAAAGACCTTGGGGTGCTTGGCGAACGCCTCCGAGAGCAGAACACCCGATTCGATGTCAAAATAGACCGTTTGCAGGACGTTGCGGAAGGGGGTGGAGTATTTTTGCTGGCGGAGACTGTTGATACAGTCGCTGATCGGAATTCCTGCCTTGACCATGACGGAGAACTGGCGCAGGAAGCTGATGACTTCATCGGGCTTTACCTTGCTGCTGACGGCAAAAAACTCGTTTTTCTTCTTTTCTTTGATGACCGTGAGCTTAACGGGATAGAACTTATCCTTTTTCAGCTCTGCGCGCAGACTGACAACGTCGCTCGATTCACGCACGAGGTGCTGCTTTTCACCAAGCGCGTTCAAAACTGTACAGCGATACAGAGGCATTAAAGCACCACCTTCCAATAAAATTGCAGGAATTCATTTCCGAAAATTGCCATCAAACCGATGCCGAGCAAGAGGTAGGGACCAAATGCGATCTCTCCGTCCCTCTCGGATTTTTTGAGTGCGATCTTTGTCAGCTCGATCACGCTTCCGAGCAAAGAGGCGAGCATGATCGCAATGAGCAGGGGAAATGCGCCGATCATGAGTCCGCCGATGCCGACCAGCCAGATGTCGCCGCTACCGAGGGCTTCACGCTTCAGGAGCAGCTTGGAGACCAACGCGATGATGCCGAACAAGCCAAAGCCCAAGGCGGCACCACCGAGATAGCTCCACATGGAGTCCTTTAAAACAAAGATGCGGTAAAGGGATATGAACAGGGCGATCGCCCCGAACAGGATCAACGTAACGGTATAGATATTGTGCGTTTCATGGTCGATCGCGGCGATGATGATGAACAAGAAAACCGTGCACAAAAGCGCGATCAGAATGGGGAGCTCGGTCAGGCTGTTTCCGTACATCCAATACGCCGCCCAGAAGCCAATGCCGCCGAAGATCTCGCACAGCAGGGAGAAAATGCCGATCTTTGCCTTGCAGGAGCGGCATTTTCCGCCAAGGATCAGCCAGGAAAGGATCGGGATATTGTCATAGGGGCGAATGTCTGTCCCACAGGCGGAGCAGTACGAATCGGGCTTTACGATGGAAAATCCCTTCGGTGTCCGATAGGCGACCACGCCCGCAAAGCTTGCAAAAACGGCGCCGAGAATGAAGGCAAAGACCGAAAGGATGGGCTTGAGTTCAGGCATTTGTCTCCACCTCCGCAGTGATGGCGGGACGGTAAAGCTCGTCTCGCAGACTCTCCATGCCCCTCTCGGTCAGCTTCATATAGCGATAGACGATGGAGAAGGTGGAAACAACGGTCAGGCTCATCACAAAGGAGAGGATCAGAACAATGGCAAGGACGTAGCCTTTTTTTGCTTTATTCAACGTATCTTCCTCCTCCGTAATTCAGATTTTCAATAATCACGCGCTCGCTTTCCACGTGGCGGATGCTCACGATCAGCTCCGTGTAACCGTCGTCGTTGGTGTCGCGGTAGGAATAGGAAAGACAGTACACGCGTTCGGTCGAGGACAGTTGAAAATCGTGATCGTAAAAGATCTGTCCCGATTCCTGCGACGCGGGAAGGGAGAAATACTCCTTGTCCCAGCCCCTTTGATACACGTCACCGTAAAAAGCGATGTCGGTACAGATCATTTCAAAGTGAAGGTATTCCTCCTGGCGCGCGGCGGTTTTGCGCATCACGAGCAGGGAGGAGAACATTGCCAGCGAGATAATGGAAAACACGGCAATGGAAACCAGAACCTCCACGAGGGTAATTCCTTTTTTTGCTTTCATAGGTGGTTCCTCACAGCTTCGGGATCGCCTTGGGGACAAGTCCGTATTGCTGGGAAAGGGAATCGATCAGATCGTAAGCGCCGTCCTGACGGAATTTGGTGGAGATGCGGTAGAGACAAGGCGTTGCCTCAAAGCCGCTACGCTTACTGAGCGCGCATTGATAGCGCGTGTTTCTGTATTGATTTGCGTCGGTGGCGAGATAGAGACATACACGGGGACCCTTGATGTCCAAACGCGCGTAAACGATCTTATCCACGTGGAAAACCGCCGCCTGCTCGGTGATCTGACAGCGCATACCGTCAAAGGAGAGCAGCTTTTCGGCAAGCTTCGTATATCTGCGCTTCAAGGTCTCTGGAGCGGCGGAATGACGCTCGGAGAAGGTGGTTCCGCTGATCTCGTCATATTCGACCTCGATCTCAACGTCATCCTCCGCGGGGAGGGGTTGGTCGAGCGTGGTCAAGGGGATGGCGGTGGAGGGAGTTGCCTTTTTCTCGGCGTCAAACAGCCCGAGGTCAATGTGAAGCTCCTCGTCGGCTTCGACGTGGAAGCGTTGGATCTTCTTGTGCGCGAATTCGAATTCGTGCTTGGAGATCACGAGCAGGAATTGGCTGATCAGATCGCGCTCGGTCTTGAAGGCAAAATCATAGACGCTGACAAGCGATTTGTTCACAACGAGCAGAAGGGTACACACCTTTTGGCAGACGTAGAAATACGCATAGGTGCCGCCATAGCTCAACGTGTTCTTCAAATGAAAGCCGAAGGGCTCGGCAACGCGGATCTTGGTATCCAGAAGTCTCGCAAGCTTTTTGAAGGCGTCGATGACGTGCTTTGGCAGATAGTAGGTGTTAAAAATATAGCCCAGACTGTGTGGAAAAACGTTGGAGACGGTTACGTATTTGGGATTGACCTTTTCCGCCTTTTGCTCCTTGGCAAACAAGGCGTTGGCTTTCAGGCGACTCATGGTGGGAAGGGTAAAGATGGTTTTATAGGTCTCCTCACAGCGCAAAAGCAGGGTGATGGGGGGAATGGCTTTGTCTCCCACCTCGAATTTGATGCGGTCGGCGATGGCTTCCAAATTTTTCGGGATGCCGTCCTCCATCAGATAGTCGTCAAGCTCGATCATCAGATCTCGCGCGGTGGATTTTTTGTCTGCGGGGACGTGAAGCTTGAGATATCCCGAGCGATAGTTACAGAATTCCAGCGTGCAAATATTTGGGTTCATGTTCATCCACCTTTCTTGGTTCCCGCAACGAAGCGGTAGGAGTCTTTGGGGAACGTTAACGTGCAGTATATAAAATTCTCGTCATCCGAGAACGTAATGTTCAAAATTTCGGTGTCCCTTGCAATGACGGTGCCATTGTGGGAGAGGGTGTTTTCTTCGCCGTTGACGGCATATTCGGTCTGTGGATTCGTTTGGTGATTTTGGGAGAGAATATAATCTTTGATGTTGGAAATGCGGTAGCGTTCCGAGCCTGTTTCGATGAGCTCGTCGGTAGAGAAGGTGATGAAGAAAAGGGTACTCACCACCATGGAGACGGCAAGCGTTGCGCAGAGCATGGCAACGAGAAGCTCCACCAGCGTAAAGCCCGATTGCTTTTGTTTGATCCGTTTCATTCCGCGCGCTCCTTTCTTCATAATAAAACCACAAGCGAGGAAATGACGGTTGTCATCTCCTCGCTCACGGGTTCAAGATGTTTCCATCTTACGTTTGATTATTGCTTAGTTTGCAACGTTTCCGGTAGCTACCGTCCAGGTTGCGGTTGCGCCTTCAGCGTAGGTGTAAACAACCTTGGTAACGTTGTCGGTTTCGTCAACCGTTACAACGAGGCTCTGCTCTGCGCCAAGCGTCATTTCGGCAAGTGCAAGAATTGCAGTTGCGATCTCCTCTTCGTCTGCATCAGCCACAGTCTTGGTTTCAGCACCGGTTGCTTCGTCAACGGTCGTGGTAACCTTCTTTGCGGTGAGAACGCCGTCAGCGTATGCGAATTCCAAGGTGTTCGAAGCATCCAAAGCAAAGGACTCGCTGCCGTCAAGAACCGCTGCCTGAACAGCATCCTTGATCTGGGAAAGCTCGGAGAGTGCATTGGACTGGTTTGCCTTCGTCAGGAAAGCGGTGTATCCAACAACGGATACGGTTGCGAGAATTGCGATGATCGCGATAACGACCAGCAACTCAACGAGGGTAAAACCCTTTTTCTTCATGTTTTTCATGTAGTTTCCTCTTCATTATTTACGTTAGACGAATTAGTCAACGTTGTCGATGGAATCGAAGGTGGTTCTTTCCTGTGCAGGTCTGCCGCAGTAGGTGTCATTCAGAACTACGTCGTTGTGATCTGCAGGATAAACCCATGCCAACGTGTCAGCACCGGAGCACTGGCAAACGCGAGTGTAGGTCTGGCCGTCGATGGTCTTGGTATCGGTGTTGCCGTTACCGTCAACCTTGGTTACGTACTGAACGCCGTTGATGGAAACGGTCTTGTGCTCGCCGTATGCATCGATGCTTACAGTGGTGTTGGTAACTGCGCAGTTTGCGTCGATATCGATATTCGAAGTGCTCTGAATAACACCGAACATCTTACCAGCCTCGCCCTCGGAGGACTTAACGGTGCAGTTTTCGATCTTAACGTTCTTCAAGATAACGGTTGCGTTGCTGGAAACCTGTCCTGCGATGATACCAACCTTGTTCTGACCGTAAACGGTGCAGTTCTTGATGGTAACATTTTCGAGAATAAGAGTACCTGTGACGGTACCTGCGATAACACCGGAGGAACCGGTCTCGTAGCTACCGATGGTCAAGCCATCAAATACAACGTCCTTGATGGTGAGAGTCTTACCTGCGGCAACCGTTCCAACAAAGCCGGAAGCATATTTCTGGTTTTCGGAGGAAGCATCATTTGCAGAAGCCTTACCAAGGGTTGCGTATTCAGTAGAAGTAAGACGTGCGATAGTTGCGTTGTTGGTACCTGCGATGGTCAAATTATCAGCAACTTTGGGAATAAAGGTGGAAGCACCCATGAGGTCAACATCACCGCTAAGGTTCATGGAATTGATCGCAGTGGTGTCAGCGGGCTTGTTAATAATGTTTTGAATACTGGTGATGAGGTCGGAAGCATCTTCGACTGCAACCGCACCGTCTGCGCTTACTTCAGGAGCTTCATTCAACTCAATCTCAGCAACAAGGTTATACCAACCGTTTGCTTTGGTAGCGCTCTTGTACTCTTCGGGGTAAACAACAGCGTCGTTCTTAACAAGGAGAATTCTGTTCAGGGTCTTATCCCAAACGAAGATGTGATCCTTGCTCAGAGGTCTGTAGTCTTCAGCGGTCAAGCCTGTTTCATTCAGGTAAGAACAAAGAGCAACGATATCCTCGGGCTCGTTGGTAACGTCGAGAGCCTCGAGCATGGTGTTCATCTGCTCAACTGCCTGCTGGTCAGCGGACATGTTTGCCTTTGCGATGAAGGTGGTGTATCCAACGATGGACACGGTTGCGAGAATTGCGATGATCGCAATTACTACGAGCAGCTCTACAAGAGTAAAGCCCTTCTTTTTCATGTTGGTCTTCATAAATGGTCTGTTCCTTTCTTTGTTGTTTGTTTTTTTTTAAGCCATGGAAATCAAAATGATCTCGACAATCAGTACAGCCGCGGACACTCCGCCAACAGTCAGCCAGGCAGGCAATGCCGGGATGGTTGCAAACAGCTTGTTCTTAGGTGCGCCATTGGTCTTTTTTTGTGCCATAGAGATATCCTCCCTTAAAAAATATTTCAGTCCGGCATTTTGTCGGATAACTGATGATGTGAATTCGCCGCGCGGTGAATTTAGACCGTATTCGCCGCTTGTTGAATGTACCATATTGTATCATATTCGCCCCGATTTGTCAACCTTTTTGGCGTAATTTCGTCAAAATGAGCAAAAAAAACGACGATAAAAGGCGCATAAAGTCGATTTTTTGGAAAAGAAAACGAAATTTTCCTATTTATTAGTATATATTTGTTCATTCGATGAGCACCCTTTTTTCTTCTTTGAGGATATGCAAAGCGGGAATTTTCTGTGCGCAAACGCAGACAAAAGACAGACACCCTTCCGCTTTCAAAGACGGGAAGGGCGAAGGATCGCGCGATCCTTCGCCCTTCTTTATCAAAGGTTGATTTTCCTGTTTGGAATTATTTCTTTTCCTTGGGCTTTTTGATGCGGTTGAGCTGTTTGTTCATTTTGAGAAGCTCTTCCTTGGTGAAGGAAACGCCCATCATGCCCATCATCGAGGAGAGGCGCAGAACGCTGAAGCCGCCAAGCATTTCCATCATTCCGCCCATGTTGCCGCCCTTGAGATCAACGTCAAAGCCGCCCGACTTCTTGCCGTCCTGCTCGTCCTTCTTCTTGGCGTTCATCTTCTTCTTGATCTTCAGTCCCATGCCGAGGAACCAGAGCTTGCCGCGCTTGGACTGCATGATGTCGGAAATGCGATCGTTGATGGAGAATCTGCCCTCGACCTCAACCACGTCAAACCAGTTGAGGACCGCGCCGACTTCCTTGAGGACGTAATCCATGTTTCTCTCGGCAACCTTGCGGATCTTGCCCTCGTCGGTCAGCTCTCCCGCCTTTGCGACGATCGTGCTCTCTCCAACGTTCGGGACGTCGAAATAGAAGAAATGATCCTCGGCTATCTTCTTTCCGATGCTTTCACCGTTCACGAACAGCTCAACCTCGGGAAGGTTGGAATAGACCGTTACCTTGGTCACGTCCTCCACTCTGTCGATATATCTCTTTCCGCACAGATGCACGAAGGGATCGACCTCGGGAGAAACGAGCCATGCCTTGTACGCATAGAATGCGTCCTTCTTATATTTGCGGTCAATGGTCACAAGACCCTTGTGGTTCTGACCGTTCTCGCCGCCCTCGGCTCTTGCGTCGGCACCGAAGTCGAACATATTCCACACGTGCGTTGCCCACATATACTTGCGGGTGAAGAGCTGCTTGATCAGCTCCTCGTGGTAATATGCCTGGTATTCCTCGGTGTAGTCCCCCTGCTTGGGATCGCTCGTGTGCCAGTTGAGTGCTTCACAGCCGTATTCGGAGCATCCGATCGGGATGGTGGGATTGGTCTCGTGGAATTTGTCGAACCAGGGGCCGTTCATGCTCGTGTCACCGCCGTACCAGCCGAAGTAGTGGTTATAGGAAACCACGTCGGGGATCTGCAAATACGGGTCGTCCATTTTGCACATCGAAACCGCCGCGATGGTGGTCAGACGGGTCTTGTCCATCTCGTGAACAAGGTCGTTGAGGATGCGGTGGTTCTCAAGCAGATCCTCATCCGAGCCGCCGATGGAGATCTCGTTGGAAAGTCCCCAGACAACGATGGACGGGTGGTTATAATTCTGCGATACAAGCTCCTTCATTTGGGAGATCGTGTTCTCTCTGCCCGTGGGCATGTGCTTGGAAATATAGGGGATCTCTGCCCAAATGACCATACCGCGCTCATCGCAAAGATCGTAGAAGTACTGATCGTGCTGATAGTGCGCCAGACGGATGGTGGTGCAACCCACCTCGCAGATCAGGTCGATATCTTCCTCATGATGCTCGGGCAGCAGCGCATTACCTACGCCCCAGCGGTCCTGGTGACGGGAGACGCCACGCAGAGGGTATGCCTCGCCATTGAGAATGAAGCCCTTGTCGGGATCGATCTCAAAGCTGCGGCAGCCGAAACGGGTGGAAACGGTGTCGATCACTTCGCCGTTTTCGATCAGTTCAACCACGGCGGTGTACAGGTAAGGATCCTTGCGGCCGTGCCACAGGTGCGCGTTCTCGATGGTGATCTCGTGCTCGGTCTAAGTCG
>JAZNXP010000143.1:0-8342 GCA_045593965.1 Eubacteriales bacterium
GCTTCCAGCATGAAGCTGTGCGCGTTGGGAATATGCTTGACGGGGATCGCGGTCACCTTCAAATTTCCGTCGTCAAAGATCACGCCATCACCGTAAACCTGATACCAAAGTCGTCCGCCAAAGCCTTCTCTTGTCTTAATCGTACCGTCCTCATCCTCGTATACGTGGCAGAACAGACGACCGTCCAAATATTCCTCCGCCTCCAAAAACTCCATCATGGCTCTGTATTTTCTTTCATCCGGCACGTACACGGGAAAATGCACGTGCTCAAAATGAGGGAATACATTCAATTGGAGAGTCAACTCTACCAGCCCAACATTGTGATCTCCGTGCGTATGGGTAATAAAAATGCCCCGTACGTCTGTAAACGCCATATCATAATTCTGCAAGAGTGTCATCAACGGCGCACCTGCGTCAATGACGTAGTGCCTTCCATTCACAGTCACCGCCGCCGAGGAGCAGAAGCGGTTTTTCTCCGCAATGCCGTGAGAAGTCCCCAGAAACGTAATTTTCATAACAATGCTCTCCTTTTTGTTTGTAGGATACCCTATTATAGCACGGAGGGAACAAAAATGCAATCCGAAATTCAAAAAAGATGACCGTTTTTAGGCGGTCATCCTTCACTTTTCTTCTGCTGTGACGCTTTATTCTACCGTCACGGATTTTGCAAGATTCCTCGGTCTGTCAACGTCGCATCCGCGCGCAACGGCAGTTTCGTATGCCAAAAGCTGAATCGCAGTCATGCTGCCAAACACCGTGGAAAAAACGCTTTTGCTCGGTACCGTTACGCTTTGCTGCTTCAAATGCAAGGGGAGCTCTCCGTCCTCGCGCACGATCAGAATGCAGTCCGCTCCCCGACTCTCCACTTCGCTTTGGTTGCTCATGATCTTCTCCTCAAGATCCGCCTCCGTGGAAAGCACGATCACGGGCGTTCCCTCCTCGATCAAAGAAATCGTTCCGTGCTTCAGCTCACCCGCCGCATATGCCTCGCAGTGAATATACGAAATTTCCTTCAGCTTCAGAGCCGCCTCCTGTGAAAGCGCATAATCCAACCCACGCCCGATATAGAAGGCGTGCGCACACCGCGCAAGTCGGCGCGCCAAGGATGAGAATTGCGCTCTTTTTTCAAGGATCTGCTTCACCGCATCCACGCTGTCACGTAAGAGCGCATCCGTAAATTCCTTGGCATCCCCTTCGTCAAGGCAGCCTCGCTTCCACCCCGCATCAATGGCAAGCAAGGAAAGAAGTGCCGCTTGGGTACAGTACCCCTTCGTGGTCGCCACCGCGATCTCGGGACCTGCGTGCGTATAGATACGGTACTCCGCCTCCCGCGCCAGCGAGCTTTCCACCACGTTCACGATCGCAAGATTTCGCGCGCCTCTCTTTTTTGCGCCCTTCAATGCCGCCAAGGTGTCGGCTGTCTCCCCCGACTGTGAAACCAGAATTACAGGCACGCCTTCCTCGGAGATCGGAGGACGGTAACGGTATTCGGATGCCAAAAACACCTCGGCAGGAAGCCCCGCGAAGGCTTCCAGCATTGCCTTCCCGATCAGGCAGGCATGCATCGCCGAGCCACAAGCCACCAGATGCACGCGCTTGACACCGTTCCACCAATCACCGTCAATGCCGTCCTCCGCAAAGAACGGCAACCCATCCTTGACGTGCAAGGAAAGCAACCGTTGGAGTGCCTCGGGCTGCTCGTAGATCTCCTTGAGCATAAAGTGCGGATATCCTCCCTTTTGCACCGCCTCCGCGCTCATTTGCGCGGTCTGCCACTCGGGCGGAACGGGTGCGCCCTCCTCCGTGACGATCGAAAGCTCTTTTTTCGAAAGCACCGCCAGCGTGTTTTCCTCCAAAATGCAATACTGCTTGGAGAACGGTAACAGTGCCGTCAGATCGGACGCGAGATAGAAGCCGTCAGCTCCCTTGGCAAGCAAGAGCGGGCTTGCGCGGCGGATCGCGTAGATCACGTTCGGTCGATCCGAAAACAGGATTGCGAGCGCATACGAGCCCTTGAACTGCGACAACGCCTCGAAGATCGCCCGTTTCGGTTCTTTGTATTTGACATAGCACCGATCGATCAATGCCGCCGCGACCTCGGTATCCGTTCGGGAAGCAAAGACCGTCCCGTCCTTGACCAGCCTCCGTTTGATCTCCATTGCATTTTCCAGAATGCCGTTGTGAACCAACGTCACCTTTCCAATGCTGTGCGGATGCGCGTTTTCATCCACGGGGGAGCCGTGTGTTGCCCAACGCGTATGCCCGATGGCGCACTCGCTCGGGGGCAGGATCCGAGAGCGCAATCTATCCTTCAGATCTTCCACGCGCCCCTTGCATTTGACGATCTCGATTTCCGTTTCGTTCTGCAACGCAAGTCCTACGGAATCATATCCGCGATATTCCAGAAGCGACAGTCCCTCCAAGATCTTCGGAGCGGCACGCTCCTCTCCGCAATAACCGATAATTCCACACATATAGCCTTCCTTTCTCTATCATTCCAAAATTCTCTTTGCCACGATCCTGTCCGCGGACTTATAAATATGTCCCTCGGGAACATATCCGCGCACCGAGGAAAGCGGATAGACGGTGCATTCTCTGCCGATGACCGTCCCGGGATTGAGCACACAGTTGCACCCGATCTCGCTCAGATCCCCGATCATTGCGCCAAGCTTACGCCGCCCCGTTGGAAACCGAGAGTCTCCGAAGCGCAGGATGATCAGTGTTTTGTCACTTTTGACGTTGGACGTGACCGCTCCCGCGCCAAGATGCGCTCGATAGCCCAAAATAGAATCTCCGACGTAGTTATAATGCGGGACCTGTACCCCGTCGAACAGGATACAGTTTTTCAGCTCCGTTGAGTTTCCGACCACCGCATCCGCACCAATCATCACGCCGCCGCGCAGAAATGCACCGTGTCGGATCTCGGCGCGCGGGCCGATGATGCAAGGTCCTTTGATGAATGCCGTGGGGGCGACCGTTGCCCCCTCCGCGATCCAGACACCGCCCCCCATGGAGCGGTAGGTTGCCCACGGAAGATCCTCACCGATGGATTGAATATAATCCGAGATATGCGCCAGAGCCTCCCACGGATAAAGATATCGCTGCAAAAGCGGATACGCCAACGAATGCTCGGGAAAGCGATAAAGCGACGCCACGGTCAGCTCCTGAATGATCCGTTCCTTCTCCATTACCGTTCTCCTCCGTTTTCACTTGCGTATCCTCGCTCTCGGATCTGCGTGATCAGCTCTTGCGCCAAACGGTCGCACGTTCCCTCTGTTTCCGCTTCCACCATCACGCGGATCACGGGCTCGGTTCCGCTGGCGCGCAAAAGCACCCGTCCGTTCCCCGCAAGACGGTGCTCGATATCAGATTTGACACGCATCACGCTCTCATCCGAAAGCACCGCGCCTTTGTCAGCAACACGGAGATTTTTGACAACCTGCGGAAGCATCCGAACAGGCTCGGCAAGACGGGAAAGCGGAAGCTTTCGCTCGATCATCGTTTCCATGATCTGGATCGCCGTGAGAACGCCGTCTCCCGTGGTGGCGTACTTGCGCAGGATGATGTGTCCCGACTGCTCTCCTCCGATGCAATTCCCCGTCTGCAGCATATTTTCATAGACGAACCGATCGCCCACGTCCGTCATCTCATACGCGATATCCGCGCGATCCAATGCCTGAAAGAGACCGAGATTGGACATGACCGTAGCCACGACCGTGTTATTTGTCAGCTCCCCTTCATCCTTGAGACGACGTGCGAGAAGATACAAGATGTGATCTCCGTTAACCACACATCCGTTTTCATCCACGGCAAGACATCTGTCCGCGTCTCCGTCGAAGGCAAACCCAACGTCCAAGCGTTGCTCACGGACGTGCTGGATCAACGCCTCAATATGCGTCGAGCCCGCGCCCCGATTGATATTCAGCCCATCGGGAGACGCGTGAATGGGATAGGTCGTCGCTCCAAGCGCGTCAAACACGCTTTTGGCGATCATCCATGCGCTTCCGTTGGCGCAGTCAAGACCGACGCGGAAGGGCTTGAAGGAATGACGTGTCAGCGAGATCAGATACCCGATATAACGGTTTCGCCCTGCGGAATCGTCCACGATGCATCCCAATGCTTCCCCCGATGCGCGCGGAAG
Source organism: Eubacteriales bacterium (assembly GCA_045593965.1). GTDB lineage: Bacteria > Bacillota > Clostridia > Oscillospirales > CAG-272 > UMGS1865. The sequence continues at coordinate 4,142 of JAZNXP010000143.1, forward strand.
ATCCGACGCGGAAAGCCCCAAGGCACCCATATTGCCGTCAAGATAGTCCTCGATCAGGGAAAGCGTGGCATCGTCCATCTTTTCCCCTCGACGGTTGACCAGCTTGATGCCGTTATCATAATACGGATTGTGACTTGCGGAGATCATCACGCCGCAATCAAAGCCGTCGGAAACGACCGCGTAGGACACACTCGGAGTCGTTGTGACGTGTAGCATGTAGGCATCCCCACCCGAGGCAACCAAGCCCGAGACCAACGCGTATTCTACCATATAACTGGAGCGTCTGGTATCCTTTCCGATAACTACCCGTGCGCGACGTCCACTCTCCTGCGTAAAATACCACCCCAAAAACCTGCCGATCCGATAAGCATGCTCCGCCGTCAGCGTTACTCCTGCCTCTCCGCGAAAGCCGTCCGTTCCGAAATACCGTCCCATTCTTCTCCCCCTCATGTAAATCAAAGCTTCCCGAGGTGTCCTTCAATACTGTCCCTTTCAGTATATTTGACAAACAAAAAAACGGTCACGCTATTAGGGTGCCCGAAAAAAGAAAAATTATCCGTTTTTGAATATGCAAGCAATAAAAAAGCGGCTCTGCCGATTTGCAAAGCCGCATGATAAGCGTATCAGTTTATCGCACAACTATCTTTTCGCCCTTACCAAGTGTGAAAACGCCGCCTTCATCGCTTCTGCCAGCGCATCAACGTCCTCTTTGGTATTGTCAATGCCGAAGCTGATGCGCAAGGAAAATTCGATCTCCCTGTCGGTCAATCCGAACGCGGCAAGCGCGGGGCTTTTTGCCTTGGAATGTGCGGAGCAGGCAGAGCCCGCGGAAACACAGATCCCACTTGCCGAAAGCTCGTGAAGCATCGTCTCACTGCGAATTTCGGGAAGCGTCAGATGCAGAATGTGCGGTGCGCGTTCTCCCGTGGGACGGTTGATGCGCACGGGCAGGTCGGAAAGCAATGCCTCCGCATAGTCGCGCAGCTCGCGCATCCGTGTCAGCGTATCCGAAAGTCGGCTGTACCCGTCCTTTGCCGCCGCTCCCAGCGCCGCGATCCCGATCACGTTCTCGGTTCCCGAACGGAAGCCGTCCTCCTGTCCGCCGCCGAGCAACGTAGGCGTCAGATCTCTGCGACGAAGCGTATCCTTGGACATGTACAACGCTCCAACGCCCTTGGGTGCATGGATCTTATGTCCGCTGATGCTGACCATGTCCGCCTTGATGCTTTGCGGAGTAAACCGACACTTCAAGTACCCCTGCACCGCGTCGGTATGGGTTACGATATCGGGATTTTTCGCCTTTGCCATCGCAAACGCGCGCGCGATATCATATTGCGCTCCCGTTTCATTGTTGACCATCATCATCGTCACGAGAAAGGTCTTATCATTCAATGCCGCAGCATAAGCGTCAAGATCCAATACGCCGTTTTTCGTCGGAATACGTACAACGTCAAAGCCGTCCGCCTCCAGAGCAACAAGAACCTTCTCCACCGCCGAATGCTCGGAATCGGTGCTGATGATCCGCCCTCCCCTTCTTCTCGGCTTGGCGTATGCCGTTCCAAACAGGGCAAGATTATCCGCTTCGCTTCCGCAAGAGGTGAAGATCAACTGTCCGCCGCCACTCGCGCGAACGCCCAAGGTCGCCAGAATATCCTTGCGCGCCTGCTCGACCAGCTTATGCGCCTGCTCCCCGAGCGGATGCAGAGAGGATGGGTTTCCATAGCACTCCACAGCCGTGCGGATCGCTTCCTTCGCCGCCTCCGAGAGTGCTGTCGTCGCGCTGTTATCCAAATAAATCTCTTTCATTTCAACGATACACCGGAGGTGACTCCAACAAGAGTCGCCCCCGGCCCTTTCCAAAATTCATCCGTGATCAACGGAAGGTGAAGCTTGCGATCATAGCATCAAGCTCTGCCAGATGACTTTCAAACGTCTCCGGGCGGGATGTGTATGTCATGCTGTAGATCATACCGCCGTATGCCGCGATGATCTGCCGATAGCGGAACATCTCACCGCCAACGGTATAAGTATAATCATAAACGTGCGCCGTGCGGCCGCCCAAGGTCGCATCCTTGACGCAGGAGATCAGCGCATAACCATCCTGCCCTGCCGTTTTGATCATCTGCTCCTCGCAAAGCGCAAAATAGCCATCAATCGTGATCTGTCCCGACGCGGGCTGATAGGGAGCCACGCTGACGTTGGAGCGATCAGACTCCAGATACGCCGCATAGATCGCGTCATTGCGATCCACCGTCCAAGACACGGGAACGTAGAAGCGGTACGCCACCTCGTCCGAGGATACGAGCTTCATTCCCTCGGGAGCGGTCTGATCCTTTGCGGTCGCCTTTGCGTAATCGTCGGGAACGTACGGCTCCGCAAGCTTGAAATATTGGATCATGCTGTCAATATCCGCCGCGCGTTCTGCGTAAAGCGCATCGGTCAGCGTACAGGTCAGAACGTAAAACGCGTTTCCGCCGTCTCCGACCGCCTGCACGGTGTGCATCACCGCGTTGTCGCTTTTGTGCATGCTCTTGCAGTAATAACGCTTTGCGTTCATAGAGCCGAGCAGAATATCGGCATTCTGATCCGCCAGATGCTCAAACATTCCTCCCTCCGCGTAAGCCTTAAGCGCAGGCAGGCATTCTGTCTCCCAAAACCAGACAATGGCGTTCTTTCCCTCGGCAACAGCCGCTTCCTTGGCGGCGATCTGCGCATCCGTCAAAACGTATTTGACAACGCTCGCGCGGGACTGACCTGCCTGGGTATAATAACCGCCCGAAACACCGTATTCGGTGCTGACGTTCCAATACGCGGGAATATAAAAGCGATAGTCCGCTCCCGCCGCGGTGGCATTCTTCATGCCGCTTGGCGTATCGTCTCCGTTATTGGCACAGGAGACACAGCACAACAGCGTACAAAGGCATACGATACACGCCGTAAGCTTCATTGAAAATTTCATGTTCAGATCCTTCCGAAAATCATATTGTTCCACAATAGTTTAGCACAGTTTTATTTGAATATCTTCAAATTTCTGTAAACATTCCGAATATGCGTCATTCTCCGTCCAAAAGACTCTGCGCTGCGGCAAGAATACCGATCCGTCCGCTTTCGTAGGTGAGTCCCCCTTGGAAATAAACGATATACGGCTCGCGCAGCGGTCCGTCCGCCGAAAGCTCGATCGAGCTTCCCTGCGTAAACGCCCCCGCCGCCATGATCACGGGATCGCTGTACCCGGGCATCTGCCAAGGCTCGGGCGTGACGAACGCATCCACGGGAGAGCCCATCTGAATGCCCCGACAGAATGCGCAGAGCTTGTCCGCGCTACCCGTGATAACGGTCTGAATGATGTCGTGGCGCGGCTCGTCCCATTTGGGAGCGACCTCATAGCCCATTTTTTCAAATACGTATGCCGCCAGATGCGCGGTCTTGAGTGCCTGCGCCGTGGTATGGGGAGCATAGAAAAGTCCTTTGTACATCAGCTTATTCTGTCCCATACTTGCGCCTGCCTCGGCACCGATCCCGACCGACGTCATGCGGTAGCTCGCAAGCTCCACCGCGCGGCGCGTACCCGCAAGATAGCCGCCCGTCTCTGCCATGCCGCCACCCGGGTTTTTGATCAACGATCCGATGATCAGATCCGCGCCGACTGCCGTAGGCTCCTTTTCCTCCACGAATTCGCCGTAGCAATTATCTACCACCACGTAGACGTCGGGAGAAAGCTTTTTGACGAACGCCACCAATTCTCCGATCGCATCCACGCTGAGCGTCTTGCGGTTCAGATATCCCTTGGAGCGTTGCACGAATACCATTTTGACTTTACTTCCCAAGGCACGCAGCTTCTCGCCGATCTCCTCAAAGCGGAACGTGCCATCCTCATTCAGATCGGTCTGCGCGTACTCCACGCCGAAGTCCTTCAAGGAGCCGTTCCCTGCCTCTCCGCTGATGCCGATGACCTCCTCCAAGGTGTCATACGGCTTGCCCGCGACCGAATACATCACGTCACCCGGGCGCAGAATGCCGAACAGTCCGATGGTCAGCGCGTGGGTTCCGCTGATGATGCCGTGGCGCACGATCGCAGCCTCCGCTCCCATGACGTCCGCCCAGATCTCATCCAGCACGTCGCGTCCGCGGTCATCGTAGCCGTAGCCGCTGGTGGAATGAAACATCGTATCACTCACGCGGTGCTCACGGAAGGCGTCCA
>JAZNXP010000144.1:0-6369 GCA_045593965.1 Eubacteriales bacterium
CCGCTTGGCCTCCGACTTGATCAATGATGCGATTTTTTTTGGATACTTCTTCAAAAAAAGGCGGTTTTACTTGACATCCTTGTCGAATTTTCGTATAATATAGGTGCTTTTGCTGAAACGGAGCGCCACAACAATAAAAACGGCACTCGGTTTTACCAAGCGCCGTTTTCTTTTTCTTGATTACTTTTGATGAGCTTCGAGGTATGCGACTACGTCACCGATCGTGATGAATTTGTGGAGATCTTCATCCTCAATTTCCAGATCGAACTTGTCTTCGCAAAGCATTACCAGGTCCGCAAGCTCGATAGAGTTGATTCCCAGATCGTTTGCAAGCTCGGATTCGGGTTTGATTTCGTCAGCATCAAGCTGAAGCTCCTCTACCAGCATGTCTCTTAAAGTTTCAAACATGTTTTGATTCCTCCAAAATGAGATTCCTGTGTGTTTAATTTGCTGAAGATCTCAGCACTCTCATGTATTATACAATATTTTTTTCGATTTGTCAAGAAAAATTTGCTATCTGCTGAATATTTTTCAAATTCTTTAAGTTTTTTCACGCTTTGAGAAAGGAGATGCATAGGATCGAATGCAGATTTTTCGTAACCGTCCGCTGGCTCTTGCCGCATGGATTTTGGCTCTGACGGCGGTCATTTCGCTTTCATTTTCCAAAACGTGTCTCTTGATTTGCCTTTCGTTGTCCGCAATCGGCGTGATTCTGTCCGTCGCCATTCCGTTCCTTCGCTACCGTGATCTTCGCAGCGTTTATCGGAAGCTCAACGTGATTCTTTGCTGCCTCGGTGTGATGATCGCGCTCCTTGGGAGCTTTTTCTTTTTTCACGTTCACTATGAAAAAGTACAGACAACGCTTGAAGGAAACACAACGGTTGAGGGAATTGTGTTGAAGCGTTCGCTTTCCGCGCCGTACGCGACGCTCTTTGACGCGGAGATCAAACGCGTGAACGGAGAGGAACAATGCATCCGCGTTCTGTTCGAAACAAATTACGCATCTGCTTTGCAGATCGGTGATCGTTTTGAAGCCTCGGTGAATCTTCGCGCGTTCGAGGATGAGGAAGAAAAATCAGCTTGTCTTTCAAGCGGACAGCTCGCCGCGATCGTTTGCTCGGACGTTGCGGACTGTCGCATTCTTTCACATGATGAATCGGATCTGCGTGTCATCCTTCAAAGGTGGAACGACGCCCTCTCCACGCGCCTTTTTTATGCGGTCGGTGGGGAAGAGGGCGCGCTTGCCACGGCGTTGCTGCTGGGAAACCGTTCCTTCCTTTCCGCGGATACGGTTTTGCACTTTCGGCGCAGCGGGATCTCGCATCTGCTTGCCTTGAGCGGCTTGCACGTCTCCATTCTCTGCGGCTTTGCGGAAGGTATTCTTCGGCACGTTTTGAAGATCCCGCGCATCGCAAGAGCGGTGATCATACCGAGCCTGTTGCTGCTTTATCTCGCGGTGACGGGCTTTGCGCCGTCCACGGTGCGAGCGGTTTGCATGGTGCTGGTCCTCTATCTTTCCTTCATTACGTGCATGGAATACGATTCCTTTACCGCACTTTCCGTCGCCTTGGCGGGGATCATCGCCGTGACTCCCTATTCGGTCATGGACGTTTCCATGTGGCTTTCCTTTGTGGCGGCGGCTTCGATCGTGATCTTTCTGACTCCGATCTCAAAGCTGGGAGAGCGATGGGGACACAAGAGGCACGTTGTGCTCCAATGGCTCATCCGTGCCGCAGTCGCTTTGATCACGGCGGTTTGCGTGGGACTTTCCTCAAACCTTGCCCTGATGTATCTTTTGGCTGTGATCTTCGGAGACATCTCGCTTTTATCCTTTCCCATGACCATGCTTCTCTCGATCCCGACAACGCTGATGCTTGTATTGTCTCTTCCCGTTCTTCTTTTTCCGCGTTTTGCGGTGCTTACCAAGGGCGTGAAGCTCTTTGGCTCATGGATGCTCGGCGCGGCTATGAGCGGATCGGATGCGCGGCATGCGATCCTTCCGCTTCCAAAATTGGACGCGCTTGTGATCCTTTTGATCCTGATGACAGTTCTGGTTTTGCTTGCCGTTTTAAAGATCCGAAAAAAGCGTTGGTTTTTCTTACCGTTGTTGCTTTCGGTATCTGTGTGCCTTTGGACGTTTGGGCAGATCAAGCTGACAAATGACGGAATTTGCATGACGTATCTGCAGGTTGGAAGCGGCAGCATCTGCGTGTTCTCCGAGAAAGGGGTCGCGGTTGCGGTGGATGCGACCGACGGACGCGCTCCGCACGTCAAGGCGATCAGGGAAACGTTAAAGGCGGAGCGGTGTGGGGAATTAACAGAGCTATTCCTGACGCGATATTACAATATGGAAGCATCTTACCTTAGAAGCCTTGCCACCACCGTGCGCTTGCGGCGGTTACATCTTCCCGTTCCCTTGAACGATGCCGACCGCGCGATCGCGCTTCGGCTCGAGGAGGAAGCCGCGTTGCACGGCGTTGCCGTTCAATATGGCGGTGAGGAAACGGCTTTAACAGGACTGACGGTGGAAAGCTTTTCATATGCGCCCTCTGCGGGGAGTGGACGGGTTGGAATTCTCTTCACGGCATTTTGCGAGGGGAAGCGGATCAGCATGACGAATATGTCCACGAGCCATTCTGCCCTGATGAGTGAAGCACAAAGCAGGATCGGAACATCGGACATTCTCATTGTCAACCGCGCGGGACTGACCGCGCAGAACAGCGGTGTATTTGAATATCGCTCGGATCGCCCCTTGACGTTGTTTTTGGAGGACGAAACGCTGAAGGCTCTGATGGCACCTTACGATGATCGGATCCGTGTGATCAGCACGGGGGAAAGGGTCAGAATATTATTGAGAGAAAGCTGATTTTCGGTGACGGAGATCGGCTTTTTTTCATATTCTGTTAAAGCAACGGGACAATGCGGAACACTTTTTGATCGTTTCCAATCACCTGTTCCGTAGAGGAGGAAATGATGTCGGAAAAGAAGCAACTTGCCATACTTGGCGGAGATGAGCGACAAATCTTTGCGGCGCGCACCCTGGCGCAAAACGGTTTTTCCGTTACGCTATGGGGATTTGGAGAACAACAGGTGAGCGGTTCCTCTGTGTTATGCACCGACGGGTGGCAAGCGGCGACGGCAACGGCAGATGCCGTGATCTTGCCGCTTCCCGTATCCTTTGATGCGTTACACCTGCAATGCCCCGCTTGCACGGGATCCCCTTTGCGGTTGACGGCGATCGTTGATCAAATGGAGCAGGGGGTTCTTTTGGGAGGGAAAATACCTTTTTCTTTACGTGCGTATGCCGAGAAAAAGGGGATCTTATGCATAGATTATTTTGACTCGGAGGAGCTTCTGATGAGGAATGCGATCCCCACTGCGGAGGGGGCGATCGGAATCGCCATGAGGGAGCTGCCCGTTATGTTATTTGGAACATCTGCCGCGGTGATCGGCTACGGACGCATCGGCTCCATGTTGGCGCAGCGATTGAAGGCATTGGGAATGCGTGTGACCGTTTACGCGCGGCGGAAAGACGTTTTGGTTTTGGCAGAGCTGCAGGGAATGATTCCATGCTTGCTTGCGGAAGGAGAAATGCCGTCCGCGTTGACCTCGCTTCCGAGGGATTGCCGCGTGTTGTTCAACACGGTTCCTTCAAGGCTGCTGGACCGAGACGTGTTGGCACATATTCCGCGTGAGTGTGTACTCATCGACCTTGCATCTGCCCCGGGTGGAATCGATCAACGGGCGGCAGAGGAAATGGGATTTCGCAGTATCTGGGGAACGGCACTCCCCGGGAAATGTACGCCTGAAAGCGCGGGGGGCATTCTGGGACAAACGCTTTCCCAAATGCTTTCGGAGCTGCTTTAGTGCTTCATACGTACCGTAAAATCGGACAGAAAGGAAAGACATCTTATGTTAGGTTATGCATTTTGCGGCTCCTTTTGTACGCATTCCAAATCGCTCAAGGAGCTGCGTGGATTGATCGGGCTCGGATATGAGATACAGCCCATTTTCAGCGACACGGTCTGGAATACGGATACGCGCTTCGGCACTGCCGAGGCATTGCGTCGGGAAGTGGAGACGCTGTGTCAAAAGAAGGTGATCCATACGGTTGTGGATGCCGAGCCGCTGGGACCGAAGCAGACGTTGGAGGCGTTGATTCTCTCACCGTGTACGGGAAATACACTCGCAAAGATCGCCAACGGCATTACCGATACAGCCGTTTGTATGGCGACGAAGGCGCATCTTCGCGCCGATCGACCGCTTGTGATCTCGTTGGCGTCAAACGATGCTTTGTCCGCAAATTTACAGAACATCGCAACGCTTTTGACGCGCAAATGCGTTTATTTCGTTCCCATGGAGCAGGACGATCCCGAGCAAAAGCCGCATTCTCTCGTGGCGGATTTCTCGCTCCTTCAGCCCACGCTCCAGGCGGCGTTCGCGGGAAAGCAATTCCGTAAGATCTTTTTATAATTCGTCGGACATTATCACTTCTTTGCGTGCGTGTGCGCGTTATTCGCATTCTTCTCTGCTTGAAACAGCGTCCGAATCCAAGTCAGATCATCCTTTTCGATACTTCTTGTTACGCGGAGCAAGAGAAGGTAACAGACCAATACCGCCGCGCAGTGAAGAACGGTTTTGCCTGCGGAAAGAGATGTGTTCGGTATCCGTGTGAGAATGCTGTGAACCGTCACCGTCGCGATGACAATGCAGAGCAGAGGCTTATAGATCCATTTGAGCAGGTGTGGCTTGGTCTTTGTTACGCAAAGAAGCTTGGTGATGCTGAATACCGTGTTGAAAAATTCGGAGACGTAAATGGTAATGATATACCCTGTGATCCCATACGTTGGAATGAGAAGGAGCACCAGCGCGACCGAGAGCGCGGCATCAATGATGTTGATCTTCATGGAATAGACCTGCTCGCCCAGCCCCTTGAGCATGGCATCCGTGGCGGTGTCGATGTACATGATGGGGATGAGTGGGGCAAGCACGCGGATGTAGTGATCCGCGTCGCTGTTGGGATAAAGCAATGTCCCCAGCTCCTGGGAAAAGCAGATCAGAATGCCCGCAACACCGATCGAAAAGAGAAGCGCTAACCACCACACGCGCCCGATCATGTATGAGATCCACCTTTTTTCTTCCTTGACCTGGCTTTCCGCCAATGCGGGGATCAGAAGTCCCGAAAAGGAAGAGATCAGTGCGGCCGGGTAAAGGATCACGGGGAGTGCCATATTGTGGATCGAGCCGTAAGCAACGAGTGCCGAGGCGTGAGAAGTGCCGCTTTTTCGCAGTCCTTCGGGAATGAGAATGTGCTGAAGCGTGACCAAACCGGAGCGAAGATAGGCAGTCAGTGCAATGGGAAGCGTGATGCCAAGCAACCTTCTGTATTCACCGCTTTCACTTGATTTTGGGAGCTTTGGAAAGCTTTTTTTGCGATCGGTCAGATACAACAGAAGGTTGAGCAGGAAGGAAGCAACCTCTGCCACGGCACCTCCCAGGATCAGCGCACAGCAGGTTCCTTCCACGCCCGAGGGCATCAGAAGCGTGAGAAGATAGATCGTTCCCATGATCTTGATCCCTTGCTCAAATACCTGAGAGATGGCGTTTTTATAGACACGTCTGACGGCGACGAAGTATCCGTTCCAAACGGAGGAGAGGGAAATGCAGGGAAGGGACAGCCCAAACAAGCGCAGAGGAAGCACGGTGCGCGCGTCCTTGAGCCAATGCAACCCAACCGTGGGAGCGACGCAAAGGAGCAGGAGCATCGCGCCCCCGCCAAAGGAAAGCGCGCAGAGCGTTGCCGCCCGCATGATCCTGCGTACGCGGTGCGATTCATTCCGTCCCATGGCTTCGACGGTCAAGCGTGTCACTCCGAATTGAATGCCCGAGGTCGCGAGCGTGAGCGCAAAACCGTAAACTCCACCCATCAGGGAAAAGAGACCCATTGCTTCCGCACCTACGCGGTTTGTCAGATAAACGCCGAAGGTCACGCCCACGCTTCTCATCAGAAGCGTGGCGGCACTGAGTAAAATTGCGTTCCAAAAAATCTGCTTTGCTTGCTTTTTCATGTGTTCTCCTGTTTTGGCGTTGGTTTGTTTTGGGAAGTTTTTACGAAAATATACTTAAAAAAATATAAAAATAGTAGCGAATATCAGAAATTTAAAAAAACCAAAAATAGATATTGACAAATGACGTATTCTGCTATATGATATTACTGTTTTGATAATAGAATTATATGAGAAGGAGTATGAGAAGTATGTTATTTTATGTTTGCGAGCTTTGCGGTTATGAGTATAATCCGAAAGCAGGAGATCCCGAAAACGGAATTGCAGACGCTATTCTGTACCCCGTCGCTATCGGTCCCTACGG
>JAZNXP010000145.1:0-15555 GCA_045593965.1 Eubacteriales bacterium
CTCCGAGATCCTGATCGCGGAGCCGACCGTTCCCGCCGTTGATCCCAATACGTATTTTTCCGCCTCCCGACCGATCCACCTTGAGATCGGTTGCGGCAAGGGCGATTTTGCTGTCGGTATAGCGGCAAAGCACCAAGACTGTAATTTCATTGCGATGGAACGCGTTTCGGACGTTGCCTGCCTCGCTTTGGAGAAGGCAATGAACGCCAAAGACAGTCGCCCCGACAATCTGCGCTTTCTGATCGGAGACGCGCAAAACCTGACCGAGTGGTTCCCCGCGCACTCCGTGGATTGCATCTACCTCAACTTCAGCGATCCGTGGCCCAAGAAGGGGTACGCCAAGCGCCGTTTGACGCACGAGGGCTTCCTCAACCGTTACCGCGAGATCTTGCGCGAGGGTGGTGTCCTTCGTCTGAAAACCGATAACGAGGGGCTGTTTGACTTCAGTCTGGAGCAGTTTGCGCTTTGCGGCTTGACCGTGGAATGGATGACGCGCGATTTGCACGCCTCCGAGCTTGCCAAGGACAATATCATGACCGAATACGAACGGAATTTTTCCGAAAAGGGACAGGTCATTTATTCCGCGCACGTGCGCTTTTGAGGAGGAAATATGTTAAAGGATCTACTCACCGCCTCCCGAAGCTACCGAAGCTTTGACCCGAGCGTTAAGATCACGCGCGAGCAGCTTCTGGATTGGATCGACTGCGCACGCTACGCGCCCTCCTCCGTCAATCTTCAGGTATTGAAATTCCGTCCCGTCACCGATGAGGAAGAATGCAAAGCCGTGCTTTCCTGTACCCGTTGGGCAGGAAAGCTGAAGGAGCTGACGCTTCCGCCCGAGGGACACGCCCCTGCGGCATATATCGTGATCTGCGCGGACACTTCTGTTATCCCGAGCGCCGCAAGCTTCCAAAAGGACGTCGGCATCTGTGCGCAAACGGTCATGCTGGCGGCAACGGAAAGCGGATTTGGCGGTTGCATGATCGGAAGCTATTCAACAGACGTTCTCAAAAACGCGCTCTCCCTTCCAAAGGGAGCCGAGCCACAGCTTGTGTTGGCACTCGGAAAGCCCGACGAGGAGATCCGTCTGACTTCCCTTCCCGAAGACGGAGACACCTCATACTATCGTGAAAACGGCATTCATTACGTTCCCAAGCGCAGCTTGGAGGATATCGTACTTTGATACAGAAAGGAAGCACCATGGCTTTGGAACCCTCAGGCGTTTTGATCGTCAATAAGCATGCGGGAGTTACCTCGCATGACATTGTCAACCGCATCCGCCGCCTTTATCATACACGCCGCGTGGGACATACGGGAACGCTTGACCCGATGGCAACGGGTGTGCTTGTGATTTTGATCGGACGTGCCGCAAAGGCATCGGAATATCTTGTCACCGACCGAAAATCCTACCGCGCGGGACTTCGCCTGGGACTTTGCACCGATACCGAGGACATCACCGGAGAGGTGCTTTCCACCTCGACCGCCATTCCGACCGAGGACGAGCTGCAGGCGATCCTTCCTCGCTTTCGCGGATCGGTCATGCAGATCCCGCCGATGTACAGCGCATTGAAGGTTGGCGGACAAAAGCTGGTCGATCTTGCACGCAAGGGTGAAACGGTCGAGCGCAAAGCGCGCCCCATTGAGATCCTTCGCCTGGAAGCAACCGCAACGGAGACACCGACCGATTATATTCTGGACGTGACTTGCTCGGGCGGTACGTACATCCGCACGCTTTGCGCCGACATCGGAAACGCGCTTGGCTGCGGCGGTGTGATGACCTCGCTTCTGCGATCCGAGACAAGCAATTTCCCCTTGGAGATCGCGCACACGGTCGATCAGCTCGAGCAAATGACCGACGACGAGCGCATTTCCCTTCTGATCCCGACCGAATCGCTGTTTTCCACCCTTCCCGCCCTTCCGCTTCCCGCTTTTTTTGAAAAGCTCTGCAGAAGCGGATGTGAGATCTACCTCAAAAAATTGAAGGTCTCACTCGACGTCGGCACGCGCGTGCGTCTTTGCCGCGAGGACGGAAGCTTCTTCGCACTGGGAGAGGTAAAGGATTACCCCGACGGTCTTGCCGTCAAATCGATCAAGCTTTTCGACTTGGAATGATCACTCACCTCAATCAAAGAAACGCCTTGGATGCAAAACACATCCAAGGCGTTGTTATTTTACAGCTTTTCGATCAAGCCGTCCGCATAATGCTTCATCAAGGAAGCGCAATATGCAACAACGATGATCTTCAACGCAGCATTCAGTCGCTTATGGCTGCCCTCGTACGGTTCAACGTAATCCGCGGTGACCTGCTCGATCAACGTATCGATCTTGAGAAGCTCGTTGCTGTCATCCTTCATCAGCTCCAAAATGCGGCAAATGTAATCATAAAGCACGGAATCACGAACGATATCGTCCGAGGTATCCTCCAGATCGCCGTTGATGTACTGGATCAAAAACGCGATCTTATCCAGCTGCATACAGGAACGGAGCATATTGATGATCAGAATGTGCGCAACCTGATCGATATTATATTTCTTCAGTCGGCTGTTTACCACCCAACCCCGTTTGGTCCAGTTCTGCAGCGTCGAGCTATCAATTCCCGAAATATCGCGGATCTGCGTCAGCATAACGCCTTCGCTGATAAAAAATACCTTCTTCAAAAACGCCATTCCCGTGGCGCCTTCCATTTCGGATTGCTTTAATTTCGTGCCGGGGATCAGTTCATCCGATACATATAACTTCATTGACAAATCCTCCTTGATTTGTTTTTGACTTCTTAATCTTCTGTGCTTATTTTATCATTCAATCATAAGATTGTCAAGCGATTTTTCAAAAAAATTGCGTTTTTTACACAATCGAAACATTTGCGACAAAAAAGAAAAGCGTGCTCTCCGTTTGGAGAGCACGCTTTCGCTTTGTTTTTTACTAATCAATTCATTACAGCCGTGAGAATGCTTTCCCGATCCACTCCAACCGTTTTCCAGATCGGTTCATCCTTTTCCTGAATGGCAAAATCGTCATCCAGCGCAAGCGTTCTCACCGCCTTATTCTTCATACATTCTTTTTCATGCAGTGCGTCTGCAAGCAGCATTCCCATGCCGCCCGTGCGGATCTCCTCCTCCAGGAAGATGACCTTGCACGGCTTGCTCGGAAGTAGCTCTGCGATCTGCTCCGCTACCTTCTCCATCGGCTTTAATTCCTCAAGTAGCAAAATTCCGAGCTGTTTTCCCTGCTCACGCAAGACTTTTTGTGCCTCAAGAGCTTCCTTGACGATGCGTCCGTGCGTAATCACAACCGCGTCAAGCACGTCTGCCGTATCGGCTGTGTAGTCTGCTCGGACATGGATATCCGTCGGATCCGCATTGCCGTAAAAGCGTTCCTTGACCTCCGCGTTTTCATATCCGTTCGGATAACGGATCGCGCAAGGTCCTCTCTCACGTAGCGCATGCTCCAACGCCATGCGCAAGGCACCGACGGTAGCTGGGGTATAGATCCTCAAATTCGGGATCTGCGAGAGAAAAGCCACGTCGAAAATGCCGTGATGTGTCGCGCCGTCCGAAGCATTCAGTCCCGCGCGATCAATGCAAAACACAACGGGTAAATTTTGTAGCGCGACGTCATGAATGATATTGTCATACGCTCGTTGCAGGAACGTCGAATATACCGCTACCACGGGATGATACCCGTTCGCGGCAAGTCCCGCAGCGAAGGTCACCGCATGCTCTTCCGCGATCCCTACGTCAAAAAATCTGGTCGGGTGCGCTTTCTGAAACGGTAAGAGTCCCGTTCCATCTGCCATTGCGGCAGTAATGGCGCAGATCTTTTTGTCTTTTTCTGCCATCGAGGTAAGCTGCAGTCCCATCTCACGCGAAAAATTATTTCCGTGCGGAACAGCCGCGACCGCTTTGGGTGCCATTCCGTGGAACTTGTCGGGCGTTTCCTCCGCAGGTGCATACCCCTTCCCTTTTTTGGTTTTGAGGTGAATGACACAGCTTTGCTTGCTTTCCTTGGCCTCGATCAGCAAGCGTTCCACCGCCACCTCATCGTTGCCATCCACGGGACCCAAATAGTAAAGTCCCAGATTTTCAAAGTAGTTACTTCCGTAAAGTGCCGCCTTCATCGCAATTTTCATGCGACGAATGCCGCTATGCATTTTCTTCCCGAGCCACGGGATTTTGGAGAGCACTGTCGTAATTCCGCTTTTTGTCTTAAAATATCCCTTTGAGGAACGCAGATGCGACAGGCTGTTTGCAAATCGTCCGATGTTCTTGGAAATGGACATTTCATTTTCATTGATCACAATGATCAATCGCAAATTCTTGCGGCAATTATTCAGTGCCTCATGGATCATTCCACCCGTATAAGCACCGTCTCCCAGAACGCATACCGTATATGCATCCGAGCCGCTCAGCTTGTCCGCCTCCGCAAAGCCGAGAGCCGCAGAGAGCGATGTCGAGCTATGTCCCGTGCCGAAGCAATCGTGCTCACTCTCCGACCGTTTCGGAAATCCGCTGATACCGCCACCGCGGCGAAGCGTCGGAAATCCGTCTCTCCGCCCCGTGATCAGCTTGTGGACGTAGCTTTGATGTCCAACGTCGAAGATCAGGTGATCGTGCGGTGTGGAAAAGACGCGGTGAATTGCCAGCGTCAGCTCCACCACTCCCAGATTGGATGCCAAGTGCCCACCGTTTTCTTCCACGCGCTCAACCAAAAATTCGCGGATCTCCTTTGCCAAAGGATCCAGCTTCTCCTTTGGAAGCTTCTTCAGATCATCGGGAGAATCAACAGAAAAAAGAAGAGGATACCGCTCGGACAAAGACAGTTCATTTTGATCCATATCGCACCTCTCCTTTCGTTTTTGTTTTAGAATCAGTATTCTTCTTTTTAGTATATCACAAAAAAAAGATGTTGTCAATAAAAAAAGCAGATTTCAAGTATCCCAAAAGAGAAGGCTTCCCTTCTTCTGCAAAAAGGACACTTGTGGTGCTGCGATCGCATTCTACGCAAAAAAAGAGGGCTGCCCGAAAACAGTCCTCTTGATTTTTGATTAGTGAATGATGCAACGCTCGGTGTCCTTATCGAATACGTGAATTCTGGACATATCGAAGCCGACGGTGATCTCGTCGCCTGCGCGAGTAGCGGAGCGAGAGGATACACGTGCGGTGAGCTTGCCCTCTTCGCCAACGTTGAGGTAGAGATAGATCTCAGCACCCATCAACTCGGTTACGTCAACAAAGGTCTTCAGAGTAGCACCCTCGCACTTTGCGATGTTGAGCTCGTCGTCGAAGATACACTCGGGACGCAGACCGCAAACAACCTCCTTGCCGATGTACTCAGCAAGAGCCTCGCTCTTTGCCTTGTCCTCGGGAAGCTTCAGTTCGTTGCCTTCGTATACGAAGTAAACGCCGTCGTCCTTCTTAACCAGCTGACCGTTGAGGAAGTTCATCTGAGGAGTTCCGATAAAGCCTGCAACGAAGAGGTTTACGGGCTCGTCATAGAGCTTCTGAGGAGTATCTACCTGCTGAATGAGACCGTCCTTCATAACAACGATTCTGGTCGCCATGGTCATAGCCTCGACCTGGTCGTGCGTTACGTAGATAAAGGTGGTACCAACGCGGTTGTGGAGCTTGGTAAGCTCGGTTCTCATCGCTGCACGGAGCTTTGCGTCCAAGTTGGAAAGCGGCTCGTCAAGCAAGAATACCTGAGGATCACGGACGATTGCACGACCCAACGCAACACGCTGCTTCTGACCACCGGAAAGAGCCTTCGGCTTACGGTCGAGAAGGTGGGTGATATCGAGGATACGAGCTGCATCCTCAACTCTCTTCTTGATCTGCTCCTTCGGAACCTTGCTCAGCTTCAGACCGAATGCCATGTTCTCAAATACGGACATGTGAGGATACAGAGCGTAGTTCTGGAACACCATCGCGATCTTACGATCCTTCGGTGCTACGTCGTTGACCAGACGGTCACCGATGAAGAGCTCGCCCTCGGTGATTTCCTCCAAGCCGGCGATCATACGAAGTGTGGTGGACTTACCGCATCCGGAAGGGCCGACCAATACAAGGAATTCCTTGTCCTTGATATCAAGGTTAAAGTCGGAAACAGCGGTAACGCCGCCCGGATACTTCTTATAAATGTGTTTCAAAGACAAACTTGCCATATTATAAAATCCTCCTGATTTTCTCCGCTGACCGCAGAGCATTATTTAACGTATAATATTGTAACAGATTTTTCTCAAAAATGGAAGCGTTTATTTCTCCAAATTTCAACCTTTTTTATTGTGTAACTTGCACAAATAAACATCCTTCCAAATCCCTTTTCCCTTCTTCGGTAAGCTACTTGTTTTTAATTTATTAAAATCAAGCCTTTGATTTTGACTTCATTGTCAAAGAAATTCGTTTTTTCGCCACGTCCACGCTCAACACGCGCACCTTGACGATATCGCCGACCTTAACGACGTCGGACGGATGCTTCACAAAGCGGTCGGAGAGCTGGGAGATATGCACCAGACCGTCCTGGTGAACACCGATATCGACAAACGCGCCAAAGTCGATCACGTTGCGCACGGTTCCCGTCAGCTCCATATCGGGCTTGAGGTCCTCAAGGCTGAGAATATCGTCGCGCAATACGGGTGGCGGAAGCGTATCACGGATATCTCTTCCGGGCTTTTCGAGCTCGGTCAGGATATCCTTCAAGGTGGGCTCACCAATGCCAAGCTCCGCGCTGACCTTCTTCAATCCCGCGCTCTGCACTTTGTTTCCGAGATCCTTCAGATTGCCGTTTGCAACGTCCTCCTTGGTGTAACCGAACATTGCAAGAAGCTGCTCTGCGGGTGCATAGGACTCGGGATGCACGCCCGTGTTGTCAAAGATCTCCTTTCCACCGGGAACGCGAAGGAAACCCGCAGCCTGCTCGAATGCCTTGGCACCGATGCGCGGAACCTTGAGGAGCTGTGCGCGCGCGGAGAACTCACCGTTTTCCTCACGGTATTTCACAATATTCTTCGCGGAAGTAATATTGATACCTGAAATATAGGAAAGAAGCGAATAGGACGCGGTATTGATGTCAACGCCGACAGCGTTCACGCAGTCCTCAACAACACCGCCCAGTGCCTCGTCCAATCTGGATTGCTTCATATCGTGCTGATACTGTCCAACACCGATCCCCTTGGGGTCGATCTTGATCAGCTCCGCAAGCGGATCCTGCAAGCGTCTTGCGATCGAGACCGCGCTTCTCTGCATAACGTCAAATTCGGGGAATTCCTCGGCGGCAAGCTTGGACGCGGAATAGATGGACGCGCCCGCCTCGCTGACAACGATATACTTCACGTCCTGCGGGATCTCCTTGAGCAGATTTGCGATAAAGATCTCGCTTTCCTTGGAAGCGGTTCCGTTTCCGATCGCGATCACGTCCACGCCGTGTCTGGTGATCAGACGCTTGATGATGACCTTACTTTTCTCAATCTCCTCACGGGGCTTGACGGGATAGATCACCGCCGTATCCACAACCTTACCCGTCGGATCAACAACGGCAAGCTTACAGCCGTGCGCATAGCCCGGGTCAAAGCCCAGAACGGTCTTTCCCTTCAGAGGCGACTGCATAAGCAGATGACTTAAGTTATCCGCAAACACCTTGATCGCGCCTTCACTGGCGTTGTCGAAGATATCGCTTCGGATCTCACGTTCGATGGACGGCGCAATGAGACGGTCATAGCTATCCAGCACCGCCGCGCTGACGTACTTCTCGGCAGGACTGCCGTTATTGAGCAGAGTCTGTGAGAAGAGATAATTGAGCACGATCTCGGACGCGACCGTAATGCTAACCTTTAAAAAGTCCTCTTTTTCACCTCGGTTGATGGCAAGCACACGGTGAGGAAGCACCTTTTTCAGCGGCTCGGTATAATCGTAATACTGCGCGTAGACCGAGTCCTCCTCCTTTGCCTGCTTGGTGGAAAGAAATCCGAATTCGAAGGTCAGACGGCGCAGCTCCTTGCGGAATTCCGCGTTGTCCGAAACGTCCTCGGCGATGATATCCCGTGCGCTCTGCAATGCTTCTTCCACGCTTGCAACACCCTTTTCCTCATTGATGAACGCCTCTGCCTGCTCCTCTATGGTGGGAGTATAAGTCGGCTCCTGCGCATAGATCAGCTCCGCCAGCGGCTCCAGTCCCTTTTCTCTTGCAACCGACGCGCGCGTCTTACGGTGCGGACGGAAGGGACGGTAAATGTCATCGACCTCGGTGATGGTCTGTGCCGCGTCGATCGCCGCCTGAATTTCGGGAGTCATCTTCTCCTGCGCGGTGATCAGATCCGAGACCTCCTGTTTTCTCTTCTCAATGTTGCGAAGGAAGGTCAAACGATCGTTCAGATCACGCAGAACGCTATCGTCAAGGCTTCCCGTAACCTCTTTGCGGTAACGGGCAATAAACGGAATGGTATTTCCCTCGTCGATCAGCTCGACGGTCTTTTCCACCTGTTCAAGCTTCAGGTTGAATTCCTGCGCGATTTTTTCAAGAATGTTCATTGGAATAAAAGTCCTTTCTGTAATTACGTAGTTTCCGAAACGGATCGAAGTGCCTTTACCTCATCATCGGTCAAGGGACGCCACGCGCCTCTTTCCAGGCTCTCGTCGAAGGTGAGTGGGCCGAAGCTGCGACGTTCGAGATAGGTGATCTGATTATGCACCGCCTCCATCATCAGCTTGATCTGATGATATTTTCCCTCGGTGATGGTGATCACCCCTTCTCTCTCATCCGTCAGCTCCACGCGGCAGGGCTTGGTGACGTAGCCGCCAATATCCACACCTGCCTCCAGTGACGAAAGATCCGCCTCTGAAAGCGGAAACTTGACCTTGAACGCATAGCTTTTGGAAACGTGATTTTTTGGGGAGAGCAATCGGTGGGAAAGCTCACCGTCATCGGTCAAGAGCATCAGCCCAAGCGTATGCTTATCAAGGCGTCCGCACGGAAAGATCCCTCTCTTGCGGTATTCTTCGGGCAAAAGGGACGTCACAACGGGATCTCTGCCGTCCTCCGTCGCGCTGACATATCCGTCTGGCTTGTTGAGAAGGAGATAGACAAAGCGACTGTATCGCACGGGCTTGCCGCAATACACCACAATATCCTGCTCGGGATCGACCTTGTGATCCGCTTTTTTAACGGGAAGCCCATTGACCGTGATCTTCCCCGCTCTTGCCGCCTTTGCCGATTCGCTTCGGCTGGCAACGCCACATTCGGAAAGCATTTTATCCAGCCGCATAGCCGATCTCCTTTTCTGCTTCATGTATATCATCATTATACCATAAAAGAATAAGACTGTCAAGATTTGCAAAGCATTCCAAAAAGATTTTCCAAAAAAAGAAAATCGCAAAAAAGCGCCGCGGGCGATGCCCGCGGCGCAAGTAGATCAAACCAGAAGATAGGTCACGCCCATCAACGACTCGGTCGAGTCCGCCGAAGCAGCCCCTTCCAATCCGTTGATATCCGCAATGACGGAAACGGGACGGTGATACCGCTTTGCCACGCTCCAGAGCGTATCCTCCGAGGAAGGATAGCAGACCGTATAGACCGACGTTGAGCGATCCACCTTCTCTCCGAATTTTGCTTCACTGATCATCACAAAGCGTTTCTCTCCCATAACGGCAACGCCAACCGCCAGCTCCGCATCCACGCTGATCCGTTCACCGTCAACCCTTGCGCGACAAAGGATCGTGTCCACCTGTGCGGAATAATCCGCGATATTTTCGGCGTTTGTCATGCCGATCTCATAACGGAACGGCACCTCAAATTCCTGCGCGCTCATGTCCTCTTCTCCCGCAAGGATCGCATGACAACGGCATTTCCCGTTCAGATAAAGCTTACCGCCCTCATTGTCAAGAGACATGACGCTTGGAGCTGCTTGCAGGTCAAGAACGCTTTGCGTGGGTGCGATGCCGACATCGGCAAGCTTGAGCGTCCGATTGAGCGAAAAATTCCCGTTCATACATTCGATCGCTTGCGGAACGACGCAAACCGTTTCCTCCGCAGTCGTCGCGCTTTCGGTCGAATAAATATCCCTCAAAAACGAAATATGCTCATTCCTTTGCGCTCTTGCCCGAAGAGCAACTGTGACCTCGCAAAGGAGTCTGCTCTCTTCAACCGTTACGCTCACATCCGTACAAAAGCCACTCGCCATACAGTCGCAATTGACCTCTGCTCCGTCCGTCGGAACGCTTTGCGCAAACGGAATTCTTCTCTGCCATACCGTCGGTGTACCGCTTGCGTCCTGCACGGTCAGAAGCTTCAGGCAGACCTCACCTCTGCAGTTGACCGTTCCGCTTCCCGCCGTTGCTTCGCTCACAAACACCTGTCCCTCCGCAAGGATCACACGCAGATCGGACGTTTGCGCGTCCAGCAGCATCTCATCGGCAAGCAAAACGGGCTCGCTTGCACCGAGGAATACGTGCGCGCACTCTGCGCTCCCCTTCAACGTCTGAACGGTATGATCCGCGGTACGTACCGCATCGGGCAGAATGCGGCTTGCATACATCCGAACACGGGAACGCAAACGGCATTTCAGCGAAAGCTTTCTCGGAGATACCACCCGTCCGCTGACCATGTCGGGACGCACCTCGGTATCGCACAGGATCCCTTCGCTCAGGTCATACTCCGAAGTCATCTCCACAGGAACACCAAAACGGTATTCTCCCGTTTGTGTCGCGCTGTAAAGGGCGTTGTCATTTCCCGCGTAAAGGATCACGTAATCGATCACACCCGAAAGCTCCGTGTTTCCCGCTCCGATGTATTTTTCAGCAGGATGCACCGTTGCGCGCACACGCAGCAGCCGCTTGATCTCGGGCTGATAATCGGGGAGGGAGACGTCCATCGTCAGATCCGTGCTCTGCGTACGGTCACAGATCGGCACCTGGATCCGCACGCTCTTTTCTTCTCGTGTATAGTTGTCCATAATATCCGCTCCTTCTTTGCTTCAAATTTGCTACATCCTATGCAAACGATCTCAAGGATATGACAAAAAGAGGGGCTCTCTCCGCACTTTTCTCTCCTTCCCTTGACTTTTTTCGCTTTTTTAGTATAATAATATTATCTTTTATACTTTTTTTGAAAAAACATGGGGCGGTTTCCGATTTTTTTCGACTTTGTAGTATAAGGAATTTATAACTAATAAGGAGCGACTTATGAAACCTATCAAAAGTAAACGTGCTGCCGAATGTCTGGATGACGAAGAGATCATCGATCTTTATTGGCAGCGCAATGAGCGCGCGATTTCGGAAACCGCAAACAAATACGAAACGTTTCTCTTTACCATTGCCTACAACATCGTGCATGACAGGCTCGATTGCGAGGAATGCGTCAACGATACGTATCTCGGCACGTGGAACCGAATTCCACCCGCTCGACCGAATATCTTTCAACTCTTTCTGGCAAAATTGACACGCAATATCGCGATCGACCGTTACCGCCAGAGGACGGCAAAGAAGAAGATCCCGTCCGAGCTGACGACTTCCCTTCATGAATTGGACAGCTGTCTCTCCGATTCCCGCACCCCCGATCAGGAATATGAGATCAAGGAGATCGCAAAGATCCTGAACGATTATCTGCGCGAGATCGATGACAAGCAGGAGTTTGAGTTCTTTTGCAGATATTATTACTCCGATTCGGTCGTCAACATCGCAAAAATGCTCGGTGTCAGCCGCAATACCGTATTCCGTGATCTTGCCAAGATGCGCGAGGAGCTGAAGGAACGCTTGAGGAAGGAGGGGTACTATCATGAATAAGAAGGACAACGCCAAGCTGGATATCCTTTCAAGCATCGATGAGGACATCGTGGATAAAAACACCCAAAAGCGCATCCTGCTCTTCCCGAAAACGTTGAAAAAGAGTCTGAAAAAGCTCTATATCACGATCGGCTCGATCGCAGCAAGCCTTCTGATCTTTTTTCTCGGATTGCTTACCATTCTTCAAGTAACAGTAAGGCAAGTACCGATCTACCGCGGCATGACGGTATCCGATCGCAACACCGCGCAAGCGTTGCAGGGCATCCCGATGGATCCTGCCGAGGAAGCACTTTCGGGGTACGCGTATCAGACAGGCGGCAGCTATCTCCTTTCCAACGGCTTGCCCATTCCCAACGGCGTTTTGAGGGATAACACCAACACGAACGGCAACAACGGCAATCACGGAGATAACAATCCCAATAAAACCACAGCTCCCGCATTCATCCCCGATGCCGAAAGCGCAGAAGCGATCTATTACGCAATGCCGAACCAGGAGCTTTACATCACCGTTCACCTGGACAACCCCGATAACTTCGAGATCCTTTCTTTTACCCTTAACGGCAAGGTCTATTCGTCCTATATGTTTGAGGACGGCTCGGATATGGAGAACCTGATCCTGAAGGTCAACGTCGGAGACGTGGAAGGAGTTATCGAATACACCATCGACGCGATCAAGTACGTTGACGGTACCGAGATCAAGGACGTTCGCATGGAGGGTGACAGGACCGTTCGGATCGGCGTTTACACCGAGCAACAGCCCACCGCCACGGTCGAGAGCGAATCGATCGGACTTTATTCCGTTTCCTTTGACGTCACAAGCACGGATGAGATGGATCTGATCGCGATCAGCGGAGGAAAGCTCTACGCGGTGCTTTACAGAGATCAAGCGGAGATCGCAAGAAAAGAAATTTCCGCCAAGAGGAACACCTCTGTTACCTTTGACGGCTTGGAAGCGAACACCGCTTACCGCTATGCCGTGATCGCGGAATACGATGCTCTTGACGGCACGGGCTTTAGCGGTTACGTCCTGTATGAAAGAAACGTCTCCACGTTGACCGTGGTACAGTTTGCCGACGTTACCGTTACGCAGACAAGCATCAATTTCTCCTTCCTTTGGGAAAGCACCGTAGCGGATCAGACGCTCACTTCCCTCTCTCTCTGCAAGGGTGAGGATACGCTCATGGAGCTCCCCACCGATGGCACAAGCGTTGACGGCTTGCTTTCAAACACGGAATACCGCTTGGTCGCATCGTACGAGGCGCAAGGAAAATCCGAGCAGATCGAATATCCCTTCCGCACCTTGGCAAAGGCAACGCCCGTAGTGGAGATTACCGATCTGACCCAAACACAGACCTCGATCGGCTTTGACGTTGCGATCACCGATGCGGACGCAGTCGGAGCCTTGACCAAGATCGAGCTTCTGCACGGAGATGACGCCCCCATCGTTGCGAAAAATCTTGACATTCGCTCCTTTGACGGACTTCTTTCCAACAATCTCTATACCGTTCGTTTGACGTATACCTATGACCTCAATGACGGAATGGGTGCGCAGGAGCTGAAAATCACGAAAAACGTCCCCACGCTTGCCAACGTTGAGATCGCGGACATCGCCATCATCGGGGATGCTACCGTCACACCAAATACGCCCATTTCCTTGGTATTCTATCTGAACAACGTTGATCGGGTAACGGTTCAAAGCATTACGGTCAACGGCGCAGAGGTCACCGTCAGCAAGTCTGCCAGCGATATCTATATGGGCTTTTACACCCCTGCCTCAACGGGTGGACGCGAAGCCTTGATCTGCTCGGAGCTCTCCTATTCACAGTTTGGAACGCTCACGGTGCATCCGATCGAATTTACGGATACTGATACCGTCACCGTGCTGGGCGAGGTTTCCATCGAGAGTGTGACCATGGATCAAAAATACTATTCCGACGGAGATACCGCAACCGTCACCGTGACCTTTATCAACTCCGAAGGCTATGATATGAAATCCATCAATGACCATCCGCTGACCAAGCTTACGGATACGGTCTATACGTTTACCCTTCCCGTTTTCGCGGAAAGCGATCTCGGTCATTATATCTATGCGCAAAAATTCGGTGTGATCAGCATTGAACGCCTGTCCTACGGCATCGGAAGCGACGTTGTCAATCTCAATATTCCCGCAAAGCCGATCTATTACGGTATCATTCCCGCAAGCATCGTTTTCACCGAGATCACGACCGCGCAAGAGCTTCAATCCATGCAAAGCGGAAAAGCATACCGCCTTGCCTCGGATATCGATCTGAACGGTTTTGCTTGGACACCGTATGAATTCAACGGCATTCTGGACGGAAACGGTCACAGCATCAACAATCTGACGATCGAGCGATACGTCACAACAGCCGAGAGCATCGGTATGTTCACAAGATGCTGGGGCGTTTTGTTGGACGTAAAGCTGAACAATGCAAAGATCACCATCGTTTCTCCGTCACTTTCGGAACCCATTGCCGTGGGAGCTCTGATCGGATGCAACTACGACAAAGCAACCCACCATTCTTATTCCTCCTGCCTGATCAACTGCTCGGTGGAAGGTAACGTTTCCGTTTTCGTTGAAAGCTCCCCTGTCTATGCGGGAGAGATCTCACACGTGGGCGGACTCGTTGGAGACGGCTCTGACGTTTGCATGTACGGATGCACGTACCGAGGCACGGTAACCGTAAACGTTTCCAAGGTCGAGGACGTTACCTGGAGCACGAATTACCTGATCGCAGGCTGCTTCAGCGAGCGTTGCATCATCGTAGAATCCGAATACGTCGTTGAAGAATAAAAAACACGCGTCCGCCACTTCAAAAAGAAGCGGCGGACGTTTTTCGTGCAAAAAAATCCTTCCCGAACGCGATTGTCCGAGAAGGATTTTTTTGTTTTATTTGTGGATCAGACCGTGTGCACACCAAGTGCTTTGTCCGCGTTGTCCGCATCCAGACCGTACTTCTTTGCCTTGCGGAACTCGAAGAACTTCTTGGATACCTCGGGGAACAGCGCGTAGGAGAGAACGTCCTCGTCCTGCTCCAGATACTGCGCGATCTCACCTCTGAGCTTCTCCAATTCGGGTGCCAGATCGTCTGCGGGACGGTGGGTGATCGGCTCACTGTCACCAATGATCTTCTTGGTGAATTCGGGATCGATCGCCACGGGGGTCTTACCGTAGTCACCGTGAACGATGCCCTTGAATTCCTTCGTAACCGTCTTATAACGCTCGCCCATGATCACGTTGAACACTGCCTGCGTTCCGACGATCTGCGACGAGGGGGTTACCAGCGGAGGATATCCGACGTCCGCACGCACGCGCGGAACCTCTTCCAATACCTCTGTCAGCTTATCCGACTTCCCCGCCTGCGCCAGCTGGCTCATCAGGTTGGAAAGCATTCCGCCGGGTACCTGATACATCAGCGCGTTGACGTCAACCTTCAGTGCCTTGGGATTGAGCAGACCGCTTGCCAGATACTTCTCACGCAGAGGTGTGAAATACTTGGTGATCGCATCAAGATCTTCAAGGCTGATGCCCGTATCGTACTCGGTTCCCTGCAGTGCCGCAACCATCGCCTCCGTGGGCGGCTGGGACGTACCCATTGCCATGGGAGAGATCGCGGTGTCGATCACGCCGACGCCTGCCTCGACCGCCTTCATCAGCGTCATGGAAGCAAGACCCGACGTATAGTGCGTGTGAAGCTGAATGGGGAGACTTACAGACTCCTTGAGCGTCTTGACCAGATCGTATGCGTCATAGGGCTTCAGAAGT
>JAZNXP010000146.1:0-5766 GCA_045593965.1 Eubacteriales bacterium
AACGGGTGAATTCGCGCTCGGAGGGCTCGTGGATCAGGGACATTGCAATGGTATTGGTCGCGTGCGTGTGCATAACAACGCGGTGGGTGGGATCAACGGAGAGGCGATTGATATGGCTCATCAGATGCGCGGGCAGCTCACTGGTGAATTTGCCGCCGTCATTCCAGCCCCAGAGAAGCTCTGCGGTCTTGCCGTCCTTGCCGATGCGGATGATACCGAGGTTGTTCTCGGGATCGTACTGTACGTTCTTGAAGTATTTGCCCGTGCCCGTTACGAGAAAGATCTTGCCGATGATCGCGGATGCGTCAAAGGTCATGGGGATCTCGCGGATGACGTTATTCAGGTCAAGGTATTCAGCCAGCTCGCTTTCGTCAACGATGCAGGAGAGGTTACCGCCGTTTCTCTCGTCCCATCCGAGACGGTAGAGATTGGTCAGCGTGCGAACGGCGTCTACCAAAAATTTAGCTTCCAAAATGTTTTTCATGATATATAAAGTCCTTTCTGTTTTTTTGCAAATCAAATGCGTTTTGTGAGTGTTTCTTTTTCGTATGCGTCGGCGGCGTCGATCCAATCCATTCCGACGGGAACGTTCTGACGGCGGCAGTATTCATCCCATACGTCACCGAAAGGGAAGGTCTTGAATTCTTCGTTGACCGCCATGAGCTTGGTGTAATTCGCCTGATCCTGATAGGATGCGAGAAGCTCGGAGGGGAGCAGGTGAGCAAAGAGCAGAGCCTTTTGCATATTGCGTGTTCCCACGGTCCATGCGGAAACGCGATTGACCGATGCGTCAAAATAATCAAGTCCGATCAGAACGCGCTTGGTTGCGTTGTTGCGAACAATCTCCTTTGCGATCTCCTTCAGCTCGTCCTCAAAAAGCACGACGTGGTCGGAGTCCCAACGAACGGGACGGGTAACGTGAAGCGCCACGTAGTCCGAGAAGAGAAGCAGGGAAGAGATCTTATCCGACACCATTTCTGTAGGGTGATAGTGACCGTTGTCGAGCAGACAGCAGATGTTGTTCTTTGCGCAGTAATTCTGATAGAATTCCGCGGAGCCTACGGTGTAGCTTTCCACGCCGATGCCGAACACCTTGCTTTCCAGTGCGTCGATGATGTACTTGGAGTCGTATTTCACGGAATAGATCTCGTCAAGTGACTTCTTCAGTCTTGCGCGCGGACCGAGACGGTCTGCGGGGATCTCCTTGAGTCCGTCGGGGATCCAGATGTTGCAAAGACAAGGGATGCCGAGCTGTTCACCGATATACGCGCTGATCTTTCGGCAAGCCTTTCCGTGACGTACCCAGTACGCGCGGATCTCCTCGTCGGGAGAGGAAAGGGTCAAGCCGTCCTTCATCTTCGGAGAAGAGAAGAAGGTGGGGTTGAAGTCGATGCCGATGCCGCGTGATTTTGCGTAATCGATCCACGCGTCGAAGTGACGGGGCTCAAGCGCATCACGCTCCACGACCTCTCCGTTTGTGATGGCGTAGATCGCGTGAAGATTAATCTTTTTTGCTCCGGGGGTCAATTCGAGAACCTTGTCAAAATCTGCCATGAGCTCCTCGGGGGTTCTTGCCTTGCCGGGATAGTTGCCCGTGGTCTGAATGCCGCCCGAAAGTGCCTCGGTGGTCGCCTCAAAGCCGCCGATGTCGTCACCCTGCCAGCAGTGGATGGCAACGGGAATTTCGGAGACTGCCTTCATCGCTGCGTCGGTATCAATGCCGTACGCCGCGTATTTTGCTTTCGCAAGCTCGTAAGAATTCATAGATTTACATCCTTTCATCTTATTTCCATAACATACCACCATAATTATAACACACCTTTTCTCGCTTGACAAGTGCCATTTTTCATAAAACGGCGGTGGTTTTTATCTTTTCTTATCATGTTTTGAAAAAACCGCGTTTATTTTCGCTTTTTTCTTGAAATCAATTATGGTTTATGTTAAAATAGAGCCAAAGAAGACGAAAGGAGAGCAGGATGCGATATTTCACGTTTACGGTGGATGATAATATTCGCTTTTTGCGCGACGTTACCGCTTGGTCAAAGGACGGGCATGCCGCGCTTTTTGATCATCCGTATCTTGCAATGTGGAAGCGACTGCACGATGCGTACGGTGTAAAAATTCAGCTCAATCTTTTTTACGAGTGTGAGGATTTTGATCTTTCCCGCGCATCGGCACGTTACAGACCCGAGTTTGAAGCGTGTGCCGATTGGCTGCGCCTCTCCTTCCATTCCAAAAAAGAATTTCCCGCGCATCCGTACAAAACGAGCGGATACAAAACGCTTTTTTGTGATTGCCAAGCCGTTCATCGGGAGATCGTCCGTTTTGCGGGAAAGCAGTCTCTCGCAAGGACCACAACGGTGCATTACGCCGAGGCTACGGGAAAGGGGGTTCGCGCTTTGCGGGATTGCGGCATGCGCGGCTTGCTCGGATTGTTCGGAACCGAAGACGCACCGCGCACATCCTATGACGTATCAATGAAGGATGCGGCAATGATCCGCCAAGGGGTTCCGCAAAGGATCGACGGGGTGTGGCATTTTCCCATTTCCGGAGTGCTCAATCTGTTATCTCTTGAGCAGATCGGTCCCGCGATGGATGCAATCAGGGAGCATCCGTTTGTGGGACTGATGATACATGAGCAGTATTTTTATGAGGATTATCCGCGGTTTCAGGCTGACTTTGAAGAAAAGGTGATAAGGGCGGTCGGAAAGCTGTGCGAGGCAGGAAGGATATCTTGCTTTGCGGAAGAACTTTGCGAGGATACACGAACATGGAATTGAAAGTGATAGCATATATTCATACCGATTTTCCAACGAAATTCGGCATTCCGCGACAGAGCGGACTGATCGAAGAGCTGAAGGGGGAGATCGTGATGGAGCCCGAATACAGAGACCCTGCGGCAATGCGCGGCTTGGAGGGCTTTTCGCATATCTGGCTGATCTGGAACTTTTCCGAGGTCAAGCGGGAAGGGTGGTCGGCGGCGGTTACTCCCCCGAGACTCGGCGGAAAAAAGAGAATGGGCGTATTCGCCACGCGTTCTCCGTTCCGCCCCAATCCGATCGGACTTTCCTGCGTCAAATTAGAGGAGATCGTTTACGATTCGCGCGGCACAGTCCTGCGCGTATCGGGCGCGGATCTGATGGACGGTACGCCGATCTATGATATCAAGCCATACCTGCCGCTTTCGGACTGTCGCCCAAACGCTGCGGCAGGCTTCGCGGAAGAGACCGCGCAGGATCATCTGGAGGTCGTTTTCCCCGATGACCTTGCCGCGCTTGTTCCAAAGGATCATTTGCAGGGCTTGATTGCCGCTCTTAAGGGAGATCCGCGTCCCGCGTACCAAAACGATCCCGATCGGGAATACGGCTTCTATTTTCTTGATTTTGACATCCGCTTCAAGGTGCGGGACAACGTTCTCACCGTCACCGAGATCGTGTTTCAATGAAGCGAAATCGGTTGTTGCTTTTCAAAAAACTGATCTGAACTGTCGGGCGCATATCATACGATGACATTGCGGGAAACCGAGATGAAGTTTTAGAAAAAATGAAAGGATTTCTCATGTGGTACGAAAAAAGCTACCGTCGACATCTTTGCGACATTCATATTGACGATTGGGATGAATCTTTCCTTTCCGTTCTCTCGCCCAAAGAATACGTTGAAAATCTGAAAAAAGCCAACGTGCAAAGCGCGATGATCTATTTTCAGTCGCACGTCGGATTGTGTTATTTTCCGACCGAGGTGGGAAGGATGCACAAAGCGCTTCGGGGAAGAGAGAACTTGATCCGCCGTATCACGGAGCTGTGCCATAGCGAAGGGATCACGGTCACGGGATATTACAGCTTGATCTATAATAATACCGAGTTCGAACGCCACCCCGAATGGCGTATGGTCGATGCCGATGGGAGATCACTCTACGGCACGAATGATATCCCCTCCCCGGTTTGCGCGGGAGACGGCAAGCGTGTGTTCCGCTATGGGCTTTGCTGCCCGAACAATTTGGAATACCGCGCGTTCGTCAAGGAACAGATGCGTGAAATGGCAGAATATTTTACGTTTGAGGGAATGTTTTTTGATATGCTTTTCTGGCCGCACGTCTGCGCCTGCCAAAGCTGTCGCGCGCGTTGGAAAACCGAGGTGGGCGGAGAATTGCCCTTGCGCGAGGATTGGAACGATCCGCTCTGGCTTTTGCATATGCAAAAAAGAAGGGAATGGATGGGAGAGTTTGCGCATTGGGCAACGGATGAAATGAAAACACTCTGTCCGCACGTCAGCGTGGAGCACAACGTTGCGTATTCCGCGCTTCCCGACGGCATTCCGTCCAACGGCGAGGAAGTGATCTCTGCTTGCGATTACGCCGGGGGGGATCTTTACCGTGGACTTTACGGTCAATCCTTCGCTTGTAAATTCTATCGGAACATCACGAAGCATCAGCCGTTTGAATATATGTTTACCCGCGCCCCCAATCTTGGATCGCATACGCAGATCAAATCCTTGGATACCATCAGAAGCGCAGTCTTTCTGACTGCCGCGCATCACGGCGCGACGCTTGTCATCGATGCGATCAATCCCACGGGGAGCATGGATTCTCGCGTTTATGAGCGGATCGGTCAGGTCTTTTCGGAGTCGGCGGCTTACGAGGCGTATCTGACGGGAGAAATGATCGAGGACGTTGGACTTTATTACAGTCACAAAAGCAAATTTGAGCCTCATGCCGACGGGTATTCCAATTATCGCGGCATTGACGTGATGCTGGAAACCTTGATCGCCAATCATATTCCGTTCGGAATGACGGGTTCGTTTCACGATTTGGAGCGGTATCCCGTTTTGGTCGCGCCGATGCTGACGGACGAGGATCGTGACGACGTTGAACGACTTGTCAAATACGTTCGTGACGGCGGCTCTCTTTATTTCAGCGGCGCGGACTGCACCGATCTGTTCAAGGCGTTTTTTGAAGTGGACGTGAAGGGCAGGACAGAGGAACAGATCACGTATCTTGCACCGACGGAAACGGGAAAGGCTTGCTTTGTGGACTTCTCCAAAGAATTTCCTCTTTCCTTTGGAGCAAGCGCTCCGATCCTTGAAGCGCGTGGGGATGCTGAAATCCTGGCAACCTTGACCTTGCCGTATACCAAGCCGAACGAGGCGCGTTTTGCTTCCATTCATTCCGATCCCCCGGGTATTCATACCGATATTCCCGTGATGCTCTATAGGAAATTCGGGAAAGGAAGGGTGGTTTGGTCTGTATTGCCGATCGAAGGCATCTCATCGGATGACCACAGAGACGTGGTGCTTTCGTTGCTCCGAATGAAGCTGGGACTGACGCCTACGGTTGCCTCGGATGCTTCACGTGACGTGGAGATCACTGCGTTCGAACGGGAAAATCGCTTGCAGATCAATGCGGTGCTGCTAAATAATGATCAATATGCAAGACGCGTTGCGGATTTTGAGATCAGCGTTCGTTGCGATCGGACACCGCGCGGCGTCAGGATCATGCCAAACGGCGAGGAGATCGGGTTTGCCTATGACGGGGAAACGGTGTCCTTCCGCGTGCGTGATTTTGAAATCTTTCGCATGTATGAAATTGAATTTCTTTCGGAAAAATAAAGAAAAAATCGGTACAGTCGGATCGACTGCACCGATTTTTTTATGAAGCTTTGATCAGAAAATGGGATATCCCGCATTGATATGCGCTTCGATCAGCTCGTCGCAAAGAGAAACGATCTCATCCGTGGAGAGCTCGGCACCCGTGTGGGGATCCATCATCGC
>JAZNXP010000147.1:0-9354 GCA_045593965.1 Eubacteriales bacterium
TGGCTCGTGATCATTCTTTATACCTTGCATTTATACTACGATTTTTCGGGATATACCGACATGGCGTTGGGGCTTGGACGGATGCTCGGCTTCCGTTTTCCCGAAAACTTCAATTATCCGTATATTGCTAAAAGCATTACCGAATTCTGGCGGCGGTGGCACATTTCGCTCTCGTCCTGGTTTCGGGAATACGTCTATATTCCGCTTGGCGGAAATCGCGTGGGGAAGGCAAAGCTCTATCGCAATCTTGCCGTCGTTTGGCTGCTGACAGGTCTTTGGCACGGTGCGGCGTGGAATTTTGTTTTGTGGGGAATTTATTTCGGAATTCTCATCATTGCCGAACGCGCGTTTTTGATGCGGATGCTGGAGCGCACACCGTCCGTTTTGCGGCACTTTTATACAATGACGCTGGTCTGCATTGGATTTTTGATCTTTTCCTTTACAGATCTTGCGCAAGGATGGAGATGCGCGAAGGCACTCGTTGGCATCGGTTGCGTCGGGGTGACCACCTCGGTCGTCAGCTATCAGCTTTTGCATTTGCTTCCGCTGATCCTGATTTCAGCCGTCGGTGCGACACCGATCCCAAAAGAGGTATGCCGGCGGTTGCGCAAGCGGTACCCACGGGCGGTTAGCGCGGTCCCCGTTTTGTGCGCGCTTTTGTTGCTTCTGTGTGTGGCATATCTGACCGATTCGACCTTCAGCCCGTTTGAATATTTGAATTTTTGAAAAAGGATCTCGACATGAAAAAAAGGCTTCACTTCATCACCGTCGGACTCTTTTTGACAATCATATTCGGTTTTACGATCGCGTTTTTTCTCTTGCCCGATAAGACGTTTTCCGAGCAGGAAAACCGCAGTCTGCGTACGCTTCCGCCATTTCGGATGCAGGCGGTGCTGTCGGGCACGTATGCTTCGGACGTCAATGATTATTTCGCGGATCAATTCCCATTACGGGATCTGCTCGTCGCGTGGAAGGGAAATGCCGAGATCGGTCTCGGAAAAATGGAGAACGACGGCATTTTGTTAGGCAAAAATGAGCAGCTTGCCAAGCGTTTGTTCGACGTGGCAAGAGGTGACGGAACGGTGACATCCGACATGGATGCGATCGATCCGTCGCATATCAGCGGCGCGGCGGAAGGGATCTGCCGTATATCGGAGCAATTTGAGCTGACGGGCATTCCGCTTCGTGTCATGCTCCCCGGACGTACGCTGGACGTTTGCGCATCGGCGTTTTCCTATCCGTGCGCTTACAGCGACCGCCTGCTGCAGACCTTGCGGCAGGGCTTGCGAGACTGCGGAGCATATCTTGACACGGTGGAGAAAATGCGTGCAAGGTATGAGAACGGCGAGGACGTTTACTATAAGACCGACCATCATTGGACAACGCTTGGAGCGTACCATGCTTACGCCGATATCCTTGCGTCCTTTGATATGGAGGAGGCGATCATCCCGATGGAAGCGTTCCAAAGGGAAGTGGCTTCAAGGGATTTTTACGGCAGCTTCTGGTCTGCGGGCGGAATGAAATTCGTTCATCCCGACAGCGTTGAGATATGGACACTTGGGAATGAAGAAGCGTTTACGGTCACGGCGGACGGAAAGCCGTTATCGGGCTTTTACGAGCGGTCGCATTTGGAGAAAAAGGATCATTACTCCACCTTTCTCGACGGTGTGCATGACGTGGTGACCGTACGGAAGGAAACGGATGAGGATCGCCCGACGCTGGTGATCTTTAAGGATAGCTTTGCCAACGCGCTTGCCCCCTTTCTTGCGCAGCATTTTGATCTTGTGCTGCACAATCTTTCCTCAACGCGAACCGATTATACCGATATGAGCCGTTACTCCAAGGAGTATAACGCGGACGCGGTTTTGGTGGTCTATACGCTCGGAAACGCAGTTCAGACCTCAAAGCTCAATCAACTGCATTGACTTTTCTTTGAAAGGAATTTTGATATGAACACGAATACGGAAACGCAAAAGCAGAAAAAACGCCGCAATGTGAAAACGATGCTGAAATGGACGGCGATCGCGGCAGGTGCTTTGATCGTGCTGGCGGTGATCGTCGGCGTTTGCAACGCGTTGTTTGCCGACGGCGAATGGACCTTCGGCTGGAAAAATTACCGCTATGATGATAGCCTTTATGAAAGCGGCGACGCGACCGTACCATCGGACGGCATTACGAGCATCGAGATCGATTGGATCGACGGCATCGTTCAGGTCATCCCCTGCGATGACCGTTACATCTCCTTGACCGAGCATGCACAGACAACGCTCTCCGATGCGGCAACGGTGCGCTGGAACATCAGCGCGGACGGAAGTAAGCTATCGGTCAAATATCGGGCATCCGCATGGGTATTGGGAGACGGAAGCAATAAAAATCTGACTCTGCGCGTACCTCGCAGGCTGTTTGCGCAGCTGCAGTCTCTGACCGTCACGGCAACCTCTTCCGATATTCTGCTCAAGGAGCTGGAAGCGAAGCAGCTTTCGGTCAATACGGAAAGCGGTGATCTCCGCGCGGTCGATTGCGCGTTTGAGTCCGTAGCGCTGACAACAAAGAAGGGCCATTTGATCTATGAAAGCACCGTATGTCCCTCTGCCGCGCAGATCGAATTTGAGAGCGGAAAGGTCGAGCTTTGCTTGCCCGCAGACGTCGATCTGACGCTTTATTGGGAGCATGCGCTGACCAGTGATATTCCCGCTGCACAGGGGGATGGATGCTATGTCCTCGGAAAGGGAAGCGCACAATTCCGCGTGACGAGCAAAAAGCCGGGAGAGCTTGTTGTCAAGGTGTATTCTCCCAAGTAATACAACGAAAACGTGCCGTCCGAACGGTGAAAACAAATAACAAAAACACGCGATCCGATTCTGTTTTTCACAGATCGGATCGCGTGTTTGTTTGTTACCCCTGTTTCTTGGCGGAGGACGTATTTTTTCGTCGCCGTCAATACGTCCGACGGATTTTCAAGGCTCCAAAAGGCAAACGGAAACAGGAAGAATTTGGTAAAAAACCACAGGTGTGCAGAGGAGACCTTATTCCTTTTCTTTGGAAGCCCAAAAAAGTCAAAAAAAATTTGAAAAAAATCAAAAAAATTTTCAAAAACCTATTGCGTTCTTGAAAAAAATATTATATAATATAGTCAAGTGGTGGAAAATGGTGTGAAGTGGAGCAAAATGAGCCTGATCCCCACAAAAATCCATGAAGGAGGTACCAAGACATGCTCGGTGGTGAGTATCGACATAATTTAGACCCGAAAAACCGCATTTTCATTCCCGCGAAGCTCAGAGATGAATTGGGAACGACCTTTGTGGTAACAAGAGCGTTGCGTGATAATTGCCTGAAGATCTATTCCTCCGAGGAATGGAAGAAATATCTGGAACCGCTGGAAAAGCTGGATCGGCGGTTGCAGGAGGAGCTGTTCAGAGCATTGCACGCTTCGGCGATCGAGGCAACTCCCGATGCGCAGGGACGCATCGTTTTGCAGAAGGATCTGATCCAGCACGCACAGCTTGAGCGCGAGGTCGTGATCGTTGGCTGTTACAATTACGCAGAGATCTGGTCAGAGACCTTGTACGAGCAAAAGAAAGAGAGCATGGACTTCTCCAAGCTTGCAAAAGAGCTGGAGTCGTTGGGACTTTAAAACACGCTGAAAGGAGAAACGAAAATGAGTGAGATCCAATTTTCACACCGCTCGGTTCTCCTGGATGAATGCATAGAGGGGCTGAACATTCGCCCCGACGGGATCTACGTTGACGGAACCGCAGGCGGCGCGGGACATAGCTCGGTGATCGCTTCAAGGCTTTCCGAAAAGGGGAGACTGATCGCATTGGATCAGGATGAGACGGCAGTCCGAGTGGCAAGCGAACGGCTTTCCGCTTTCGGAGAACGCGCAAGGGTGGTGCACAGCAACTTCTGCGAGCTTGAGCGTGTTTGTCGCGAGCTTGAGATCGAGCATATCGACGGATTGCTTCTGGATCTCGGCGTTTCGTCCTATCAGCTGGATACCGCGGAAAGAGGATTTTCCTATCAGGCAGATGCGCCGTTGGATATGCGAATGGATGCCAACAATCCGCTGACTGCCAAACAGGTTGTGAATGAATACTCCGAGGAGAAGCTACGGCAGATCCTCTTTGAATACGGCGAGGAGCGTTATTCCTCGCGCATCGCATCGAACATTGTCCGCGCAAGAGAAATCGCGACGATCGAGACCACCGGGGAACTGGTCGAGATCATCAAACGCTCGATTCCTGCGCATGCCAAGGAAGGCGGACACCATCCTGCCAAGCGTTCTTTTCAAGCCTTGCGCATTGAAGTGAACGCGGAACTTGATGTGATTGCACCTGCAATCAAGTCCGCCGTCCGTTTGTTAAATTCGGGTGGCAGAATTGCCATCATTACCTTCCATTCCTTGGAGGATCGCATCGTGAAGCAGACCTACGCGGGCTTGACGGGTGGATGCACCTGCCCGAAGAGCTTTCCCGTATGCGTTTGCGGCAACCGTCCGCAGATCAAGCTTGTCACCAAAAAGCCGATCCTTCCGTCTCAACGGGAATTGGAAGAAAATCCACGCTCCCGCAGCGCAAAGCTCAGGGTAGCGGAAAAGCTGTAAACG
Source organism: Eubacteriales bacterium (assembly GCA_045593965.1). Classification (GTDB taxonomy): domain Bacteria; phylum Bacillota; class Clostridia; order Oscillospirales; family CAG-272; genus UMGS1865. The sequence goes on from JAZNXP010000147.1 coordinate 4,607, forward strand.
TCTTATTATAATAAATAGAAAGGAAACGGAGAGCAATGAGCATCAACGAGCCTGTAAGCACCGCAAAAACCAACACGGCTTTGCCTGAGATTTCGGTACAGCCGCTTCTTTGTGCGCTCTCCGACCGATATGCTTCCCGAGGAATTGTCAAGGCGGTCAAAAAGGACGCCGAGGAGCAATGCCAAAGGGAAGAGAAGAACCGCGAGCTGGCACCCGAAGCGTACAGACTGTCTCTTCTTTCGGATGCGGCGGTAAAGGCAAGATATTGTCACGGTGAGGGGGCGGAAATGACCGCGTCCGATCTGGTATCTTATTTTGACGAAACGCGCGCGATGCGCTTGCAAAGCGAAGAGAAAGCGGCGACGGAGGACGAAGATGAGCAATCGGAGACGGAGCAGTCTTTGGCTGCTTCCGAGGTTGCTTTACCGCAACAATCCGAGAAGGGTATGCGCAATGCGTTGTGTCGGTTTGTAAAGCGCATCCCGAGCTGGATCGACACCCGCACGGCAGACACTTCATCCGAACGTAAGACCTTCCCGCTGTCTGCTTTCGCGACGGTAGCGGCAATTGCGGCGTCCCTGATGCTGATCGTTGCAAGCTCCGTGATGGTGACGCTGGCGGAAAGCCGTGTGGATTCCCTGCAAGAGGAGATCGACATGGTCGTGGCAGAGGTGGCGGACATCAACGCCGATCTGAACGTGCAGCACGATCTTTTGCAGATTCGCGATATCGCCATGAAGGAATACGGCATGGTGAGCGAGGAATACGTCCGCATGGATTACGTTTCTCTTGCGGGCGAGGATAAGGTTGAAAATTTCAAGGAAGAGGAAGACGACACTTTGGGACTTGCGGCTCTTTTGAGCGCGATCGGCGCACAAAAGCAAGAATAAAAGGCATATTCCTTTCCAAGCGATCATACGATTGAAAAAGATGGGCAAAGCGGGGGGATCTCCTTCGCCTTTCCGTTAAGCAGAACAAGGAAAGGAGGCAGCATGAAGGAACAGACACCGCGATCCGAAAGGAATGAAAATGAGCATATTCATCCCAAGGTCATCAAACGGGGATGGATTTTGCTTTTGATCGTCGGACTGTTGTTCGGCGCGCTCCTGATGCGAGTTCTGATCCTGCAAACGGCAGGTTATGACCGCTATCAGCAAAAGGTATTGGAGCAAATGACGACCGAGAGTCGCGTAAATGCGACACGGGGAAATATTTACGATCGCAACGGTGTGTTGCTTGCGACCAACATCAGCACCTACCGCGTGTTCATTTCTCCCTCGTCGATCGCATCGGCACAGAGCAACCATAACGAGGTCGGAGACGGCGTCCGCTTGGATACTCTGATCGCCGAAAATCTGGCGAACATTCTCAAGGTCAATTACGACGACGTACTTAAGCAGACTACGTATACGAAATATCTCGACCGTACGATCAAAAAAGAGGTCGATGAGGCAACTGCCGACCGTGTTCGTCAGTTCATCGATGCCTACGGACTTCAGCAAATGATCTATCTTGAGACCACCACCACGCGGTATTATCCGTATTCGACCTTGGCATCTCACGTGCTTGGCTTTACGGGAAGCGACGGAACGGGGCTTTACGGTCTGGAATACTCCTATAACGAGCTTCTTGCGGGAACCAACGGCAAATACATTACCGCGCGTGATGCGCAGGGCAATGAAATGCCGTATCCGTATAAAGAATATATCGCGGCGCAGGACGGATATCACGTCAACAGTACCTTGGACGTGTTCGTACAATCTGCGCTGGAGGAAGAATTGCAAAGCGCGTATCTCAATTCCAAGGGGGAAAATCGCGCGGCCGGAATCGTGATGGACGTCAATACGGGGGAGATCCTCGGAATGGCGACCTATCCGCCCTTTGATCTGAATGATCCTTGGACGCTTGACGCGGATTCACAAATGGAGCTCCTCGGATGCGGATACGCATTGGGAAGCGAGGAATACAGCAAGGTCAAGCAGGAATTGCTTCTTAACATGTGGTCGAACAAAGCGATCACAGAGTCTTATATCCCCGGATCGACCTTCAAGGTCATCACGGCATCGATGGCGTTGGAGGAATCGGTCGTTTCCCTCAACGAAAGCTTCTACTGCAAAGGTTACTTAACGGTTCTCGGACACAATATCCACTGTCACCAGACAAGAGGACACGGAGATTTGAGCTTTGTGGAAGGTATTCAAAAGTCTTGTAACCCTGTTCTGATGACCATTGGTGGCCGTCTTGGAACGTCAACGTTTTACAGTTATCTGAAAGCATTCGGTTATCTTGAAAAAACAGGCATCGACCTTCCCGGTGAGGGAACGAGCCTCTTTGCAACCGAGGATGCTTTCACCGAGCTTGACCTTGCGATCTACGCATTCGGTCAGAACTTCAACGTGACTCTGATGCAACAGATCACGGCGGTCTCCGCGGTTGCCAACGGCGGTTATCTCGTCACTCCGCACACGGTGCGTTCGATCACCGATGATGACGGCGGCGTGATCCGATCGTACGGCACAAGCGTGCGCCGTCAGGTCGTGAGCGCGGACGTCTGCAAGACCGTTTCGCAGATCCTTGAAGGAGGCGTATCGGGTGACGGCGGCGCGAAGAACGCATACGTCGCAGGATATCGCATCGCGGCAAAAACGGGTACCTCGGAGAAGAAAAACGCGGGAAGCATCGGTCGGTACGTTTGTTCGACCGTTGCGTATGCACCTGCGGATAATCCGCAATACGCAGTGATCCTGATCGTGGATGAGCCCACGAGCGGCGTGCTTTACGGAAGTACTGTTGCGGCACCGTACGTTGGAAATATTATGGAAACAATCCTGCCGTATCTCGGCGTGGAAGCGGTCTATACCGAAGAAGAATTGCAAAAAATGACCGTAACGGTTCCCGATTGCAAGTACTATCGTGGAACGGTTGCCAAAAAGCAATGCGAGAACGCAGGCTTCCGTGTGGAGTTTGTGGGATCTCCCGACGGTGTGATCTATAAGCAGTACCCCGAGGCGGGTACGGTCGTCGAAAAGAATTCGGGTGTGATCGTTTTCTATACCGATAAGGAAGCGGATGAAACGACGGTCACCGTGCCGAACCTTACGAACATGACCGCCGCCGTGGCAAATCAGACATTGATCAATGCGGGCTTGAATATCCGCATTCAGGGAACCAAAAATTATCTCTCGGGCACGGGAGCGACGGCAGTGTCGCAATCGATAGCGCCCGGAACGGTCGTCCCCAGGGGAACCGTGATCGAAGTCACGTTCCTTTATCAGGACGATACGGATTAAATCAACAACAGCAGACCGCTTGGTCGGGAAGTGGAAAATACCATTTTTTGAGAGGAGCGGTACTGTGAAGCTAAAGATTTTATGTCAAGCCGCGGACGTTGTGTGTCCCGCGGAGCAAGAGGATCTTGAAATTTCCTCGGTCGCGACCGACTCGCGCGATGTTCATAGCGGCGGAATGTTTATCTGCATTCGCGGATTGCACGTGGACGCGCATCGGTTGATCCCCGACGCAATCGCAAAGGGAGCAGCTTGTATCCTTGTGCAGGATGGAGCATATATTGACGAAGAGCTTTCTTCTCAAGCAGTGATCCTGCGGGCAAAGGACACCCGTCGGGCAAGCGCGTGCATCTATGATGCCTGGTACGGCTTTCCGAGCCGTTCCTTGAAGATCGTCGGTGTGACGGGAACGAACGGAAAAACAACGGTGACACATATTCTGCGTCACATTCTCGAATGCTCCTTTTACAGATGCGGACTGATCGGAACGGTCGGCTGCGATTCTGCAGGGAGACATCTGGAGAGCAATCCGCGCAACCCCTTGGCGAACATGACGACGCCCGATCCGCAGGAGCTTTACCGTATGCTTGCGGAAATGGTTGCGGACGGTGTTGAATACGTGCTGATGGAGGTCACCTCGCACGCGTTGGCACTTGGAAAGCTGGAGCCCATCAGGTTCCACGCGGCGATCTTTACCAATCTGACTCCCGAGCATTTGGATTTTCACGGAGACATGGAGAATTACGCCGATGCAAAATCGGAGCTGTTTTCCAAAAGCGAGCTATCGGTCATTCTTGTTGATAATCCTTATGCGGAGCGCATGAGACGGAGCGCTTGCGGAAGAGTTGTGACTTGCACCGCAGCGGATGCCGTTGCCGATTACAAGGCACAGGAGATCGCGTTGCCGGGAGAAAACGGAGCGTCCTATCGCTTGAGCTTTCCGAAGGGAAGCATGGGCATTCGGTGTCCGATAGCGGGGAGCTTTACGGTTCCCAACTCTCTGGTCGCGGCGGTATGCGCTCTGGAGCTTGGAATCGGAGCGAGCAGGATCAAGGATGCTTTGCGCTCGATCTCGGGCGTGAAGGGGAGAATGGAACGCGTCCGCCTCGGCGTGGAAGCGGATTTTACGGTTATTATTGATTATGCGCACACACCCGACGCACTTGAAAACCTGCTTCGGAGTGTGAAGGGAATCAAAAAGACGGGGGATCGGAAAGTTAAGGTCTTCGGATGCGGAGGAGATCGCGATCAGGGCAAGCGATCACGGATGGGAAAGCTTGCATCAAGTCTTGCGGACGCTGTGATCGTGACGTCCGATAACAGTCGGGGAGAGGATGCCCAAGCGATCATTTCTCAGATCCTTGACGGAATGGATCCGCAGACACCGTGTGCGGTCATCTTGGATCGTGCCGAAGCCATTCGGCACGCGACCGAGACGGCAAAAGCGGGAGACTGGATCCT
>JAZNXP010000148.1:0-2384 GCA_045593965.1 Eubacteriales bacterium
CTCGTCAATCTCACTTGCCTCTCCGTCTATATTTGTCACGATCCTTCGCTTGACCGCCTCGGGGTCGATATCGCACGCACAAACAAGCTCAACCTTGCCTTGCGCCTTAAGATTTGCATAACCCATTCTGTGCGACTTGGCGATCCCGCCAAATCCTATGATAGCCGCCTTTAACATTTTGATTTACCTCTCTTGTCTCAAAATACTCTTAAGAAATGCGAGCGTGTCGATGATATCCTTGGTCTGTTGCTCTCCGCTGATCTCACGCTCAATAATATAGTTACCCGTGTAATTCACCGCCTGCAGACGCTTGATTACCTCCGGAATGTCCGCAAGGCCACTACCCACAGCCACCTCACGTCCAAGCCGCATTCCGTCGGTGGGATAAAAGCCATCCTTAATATGCGTATCCATCACGTATTTCCCAAATACCAAGATTGCATCAGCGGAATTTGCCTTGCCATACAGAATCAGATTGGCGGTGTCCATGTTGATTCCTACGTTATCAAAGCCAAGCTCCTCGATTACGCGAAGCAGGGTCACAGGGGTTTCCTGTCCCGTTTCAAACAGAAAGTTGATACCCTTCTTCTTGCAATTCTCCACGATATAACGCAGGATCGCGATCACGCCACCATACTGTGGATCGTTCACGTTCTCCGGCAGGAAGCCTACGTGCGTTGCCACACGGGAGCATCCGATTTTCACAGCAAAATCGACACCCGCAAGAACCTCCTCGGTTCGCTTCATGCGATATGCCTCAGGAACAAGTCCAAGAGTCACGGGACCACCCGTGAAATTCCATTCCTTAGCACCCGACCAGCCTGCCCAAAGAGTGGAGACCTCAATCTCGGTTTCCTTAGATGCGCCAACGATCTCCTCTGCTAATAAATCGGTATATAACGTAGGATCCCAAACGCAGAGCTGACAGCACTCGCAACCGATCTCCTTCGCCTTTTTCATTTCCAGCAGAATATCCGTACCTGCAGTCAGCACAATCATTACACCGAGCTTATTCATAAAATATCCCCCCTCAATATCACAATTTTGTCAATTTTTATTGACAGCTCTATTATACATGGTGTATAATAGGAATGTCAATGATAAGTTCTTGCGATTCATACCATATTTTTGCGAATGAGGAAAAAACCGTGAGTCAATACGAAAATCACCATTTAGAGCAAACACCGCTTCCGTTTATTTATAATACAGGATCGGTTCGACCAACCAACCATATGTTCGGATCATCTAACTGGCACGAAAATGTTGAGATCATTCATATCATCGATGGTGATGGCTCGATTTCAGTAAACGGTCAGGTTTTGAAAGTTTGCAAATGCGACACCGTGATGATCAATTCCAACCATTTGCACGCGTTATCAGCCGGAGACGTGACAATGGTTTACTGCTATCTGATCATCGACCGCTCCTTTTGTCTTGAAAACGGCTTTGACAGCAACAAAATCACCTTTGATATCAAGATCGAGGATGACTACGTTGCGAGAATTTTGGAGAGTCTGCGCGATGCCTACGAATCCCCAGCCGATACCCCCTATCGGACGTTGACGATCCGCAGTCTTGTGTCACAGCTTTTGCTGTTGCTTTGCAAGCATCACAGCCACCCCTCGAAGCAAAACGATTGCCATGACCGCCATGACCGTGGCGTTTTGTACACCAAGCAAGCCATCGACTATATCCACGCAGCTTGCGACAAGAATTTTTCCCTGGAGGATGTTGCCTCCTTTGTTGGAATCAGCAAATACTATCTGTCGCGCGAATTTCACAGATATACAGGCTATCCTTTCGTTGCCTACGTCAACCGGACACGCTGCAAAAAGGCACAGCAGCTGCTTGCCGACGAGCGATTGGAAATCCAGGAGATCGGGAAGCATTGCGGCTTTGAAAGTGCCTCCTACTTTGCACGCGCTTTTCGTCATTATATCGGAATGAGCCCCACAGAATATCGAACCCTGCTGCTGAAAAACCAAAAAATAACAAATCATAGTTAAAAAAGAGAAAGACCTTATCGATGAAGTCGTTGGTCAAATTCAATAAAAAGAAGGAAAAACCGCTATCGCGGCGTAATAATCACGCTTTGATAGCGGCAATATTATGTTTTTTATCGCGTATTTTTTCTTGGATTTTCTTCCTCGCTTCTGATAGTCAGCGTTGATTTCAACGCTCCAATCAGCACCGAGAGGTGCACTTGCTCTAGGCTGTTCAATATAGGGTGTATTATTGAGACCAGTTCGGAGGTTCATAACGAACCTCCGAATTTTCTTTATTTTACGGGCTTTTTCGGGCTTTTAGGTATTTGCACCGCCTCGAAGACGTCTGCTATTTTTTTGCCCAAAATCGGCTCAAAATCGGACACGACCACATGTTTG
>JAZNXP010000149.1:0-8654 GCA_045593965.1 Eubacteriales bacterium
TAAGGCTATTACACAGCTTAAACGCGGAAGAAGCAATATTTGTATTGCCAATAATAACCACCCGTTTTAATGATTTTGGGATATAGTTAGCATTATCATTTGATGATGGTGCTCCAAAAATATACCCAAAATGATCATTAAATGTTGGGTAATTGGTTTCTCCCACGAATGGAATCGTGATGCTTTCAAGACTATCACAACCTTTAAACGCACCAAATCCTATGCGAGTGACGTTGTTAGGAATGGTAATGTTCATCAAATTATTGCAATTAGAAAATGCATTTTGACCAATGTTTGTGACGCCATTGGGAATCATGATACTCGCAAGGCTATTGCATCCCAAAAAAGTTTCCTTTTCAATGATTGTGATATTTTCGGGAATCTTAACACTCACCAAAGAACTGCAACCGTTGAAAGCATTCTCACCAATACTTATAACACCGTTAGAGATGGTGATACTCGTCAAAGAACTGCAATTATAAAACGCATATTTGTCAATGCTCGTCAAGGTCTCGGGCAATGTGATGCTTGTCAAGGAACTGCAACTGGAAAACGCATAAGCGGGAATGCTGGTTCCGCCTGTGATAACGACTGTCCGAAGAGAATTGGGGATTGAATGATTACTGGAAGTATCAAAGATATAACTGAACCGCGTCATCAGAGGGCTATCCTTGGCACTTCCGACGAACGGAACGGTAATGCTCGTAAGGCTATTGCATCCGTGGAAGGCTTCCTCGCCAATGCTTGTGACACTGTTCGGAACCGTAACGCTTGTCAAGGAGCTGCATGAGAAAAATGCATAGTCGCCAATCTGCGTCACGCTATCGGGAATCGTAATGCTTGTAAGTCCGTCACACCATGAAAAAGCATACTTACCAATGCTCTTGACACTGCTTGGAATGGTAACGCTCTTTAAGGTATGGCATCCCGAAAAGGCTTGATCCTTGATCTCGGTAACACCGTCGGGGATCACAAAATCGGTCATGCCGTATTGCGTCACCAACGTGCCGTAATCTCCGTTTTGATAGCAAATATTCTTATGTACGGTCGGATAAAGAATCACCACCAATGCGATCAGCACCACGGCACAAATGCCCACAACGGTCAGCATCCGTTTCTTCTTTGATTTTTCCTTTTCGATCTGCTTGATCAGCTCTTCGCATCGTTGGATCTGATCCTTGCTGTCCTTCCAATCCTCGATCGTTCGGAATTTTGCGATCGCCAGCTGAAGAGTGGAGATCACACGTCCCTGCTCTCCGTTGGACATGGTGGCAACGGCGTTTTGGTAGAGCCTTTCTTTATATTCGATCTTGCCAAGCTCCCTCGCCTTTTCGATGCACGCCTCTTCCTTCTCCTTTGCGGGCGGATGGTGTGCGATCACGTGGAACAGCTCGCCTGTCGAGGTATAATCCTTGGAGGTTTTCGCGTTTTCAAACGCACGGAGTGCCTCATTGTATTTCAAATTCAAGAATTGCGCTCGGCATTCCTTCGCTCTTGCATCCGCATCGCGGTAACCGCTGATCCTTCCGAATTCCTCTGCCGCCGCAAGCTGCTTATCGGGATCGGTGGATCTTGCAAGCTGATCTCCCTTTTGGTAAATGCTCTCCTTGCGCTGATGCTCGTTGCGCTCGCGGATCTCGCGGTTATATTGCTCCAGCTTGTTTTTCAATTCCGCATCACCAAAGCGAATGATCTTGGAATACTGCTCGGAATGATCAAACGGTTCACTTTGCCCTATGAGCAAATCTTTGTTTACAACCTTCAGCTCCGCCAAGAGCTTTCCGAGGTACGCCTCGGCGCATTCGGGGTTGATGTCCAAAACCTTCTCGCAATATTCGTCCGCTTCTGCCCACTTTTTGTCCTCAAGGAACATAAATACGCGCTTGAGCAAGGGCGCGATGTCAACCGATGCGGGAGCCGCGGTCCGATTAACGACCACCGTCTCCTTGACGGGTGCCGCTTCCTTCGGCTTGCTTGCGTCCATGACCTTGCGAATGCCGCGGATCAGGTCGGTGATAAATCCCACCTTGGACATATCCTGCGCTTGCAGATGTCCGAATTCCTCGGGCAGATCGTAGGCGTCCATGTCTCGGTAGCAAGGAATGAGGAGCTTTGTGCGATCCTTTTTGATGATCTTTAAAAATCTCGACCACTCGTTCTTTACCCACACGGCGTTGTAGTATTCGGGTCTTGTGCCGATCGCCAGCATGACCTTTGCGGAGTTGAGCGCGGCGAAAATGATCGGCTCGTAGTCTTTTCCCAGCTTATCCTCCAGAGTGATCGCCGCATAGAACACCTTCAAGCCCTCTTGCGTGAGCTGGTGATAGATGTCGTTCGCGATGACGCTATCCTTGGTTCTGTTGCCGCTCTCGTCGGTTTCCTTATAGCAGATGAACACGTCATAGCGTTCCTCTTTTTCGGCAAGAGACAGGATCTGCTTCTGAATGGCGTCGATCTCCTTTGCTTCCTTCTCGTAAAGCTCACGGCTTGCAAAATCGGCGTATTGCAGAGCCAATTTATAGTCCTCGTCTGCCACGATGGAATCATAAGACGTGCGGTGACAGGTCGGCTTATGCTCGCCGCTTGCGGGATCTTTTACGTATTCAATTCCGTACTTGCAAAGGATCATGCCCCAATGCGCCTCGGGCTCGTTGTCGGTCTTTTCTAAAATTCTTTCATAGACTTGCTCTGCCTTGTCGAAATCGCACTTGCGGAGCAGCAGATTGGCGCGGTTGAAGAGGTTCTGAATTTCTTCCTCGTCTACCTTCGGGACGGTCTGCCATGTGCGGCAGCAGGTACACTGCATCACTGTAGCATTCTCTTTGTAATCAAGATCACCGTCGCACATCTTACATCTGAATACTGCCATTTTTTCTTTCTCCTGACTGACATCATAATATTTTGTCTCATTACAAAAATCGCATCATGCCCCATGCGCCTGTAGATGCGCACGGGGCAATTTTTTAAGAGATCTATCAATCCTTGAAATATTTGACTGCGGAACGGAACATGCCGATCTCGAAGTCGCCGGGAACGTTCTTATAAAGTCCGTAGCCGATTCGCTCGGAGTGTCCCATTTTGCCGAACACACGTCCGTCGGGCGAGCAAATGCCCTCGATCGCGCACGCGGAATTGTTGGGATTGAAGCGGATATCCGCCGTGGGAACGCCGTTTTCATCCACGTACTGCGTCACGATCTGTCCGTTTGCCGCAAGGGACGCGATCAGCTCGTCACTTGCGAGGAAGCGACCTTCACCGTGGGAGATCGGAACGGTGACGATGTCACCCACTTCTCTCTCGGCAAGCCACGGGGATTTGACCGAGCAAATTCTCGTGCGAACAAGTCTTGATTGGTGGCGTCCGATCGTGTTATACGTCAACGTCGGACAAGTTTCATCGGTATCCATGATCCTTCCGTAAGGCACAAGACCGAGCTTGATCAATGCCTGAAATCCGTTGCAGATGCCTGCCATCAAGCCGCCCTTTTCATCAAGAAGCTCCGTTACCGCCTCCTTGACAGCCGCATTGCGGAAGAACGCCGTGATGAACTTACCCGATCCGTCGGGCTCGTCTCCACCCGAAAAGCCTCCGGGAATAAAGATCATCTGCGATTGCTTCACCTTCTTTGCAAAGCTCTCGACCGACTGCGCGATCGCGGTCTTTGTCAGATTCGTCACAAGGAAGATCTCGGGATCCGCACCCGCATCCGCCAACGCCTTTGCGGTGTCAAACTCGCAGTTCGTTCCCGGGAACGCGGGAATCAGAACGCGCGGCTTCGCCGTTTTGATCATGGCGCTGACTCTTTGCCGATTTTCATACGCAAACGTCGGGATCTTGCCCTGCGTCTGCTCGATATTACACTTGAATACGGGCTCCAGCTTGTCCTCATAAAGCTTCAAAAGCTCGTCAAGAGCAAGCACATCCTCGCCCTTTGCGATGCTCTTTTCCGCCTGCGTCAGACCAAGCTCCACGGCACCCTCAACCTCGGTGTCATCCGCCATTTCAAGAACGAACGAGCCGTACGCATAGCCAAACAGCTCATCCTGCGTCAGCGCATCGTGATAGCGGAAGCCGACGTCATTACCGATCGCCATCTTCAGAATCGCCTCCGCAACGCCGCCGAACGTGGGGGTATAAGCGGCAAGCACCTTGCCCCTTTGCATCAATCCATGTACCGTTTCAAAGAGAGACAGCACCGACGCCGCAACAGGAAGTCCGTCCTTGCCAAGCGTGGGCTTAAGCCACAGAACACGGTGTCCCGCACCCTTGAACTCGTTGGATACGATCGAATCGACATCCTCGGTCGTTACCGCAAAGGAAACCAGCGTGGGGGGAACGTCGATCTTCTCAAAGGTTCCCGACATGGAGTCCTTACCGCCGATCGAAGCAATTCCGTAATCAAGCTGTGCGCGGAACGCGCCGAGCAGAGCCGCCATAGGCTTGCCCCAACGAGCCGCATCCTTCATAGGCTTTTCAAAATATTCCTGGAAGGTCAGATAAACGTCCTCAAACTTCGCGCCCGTCGCGATCAGCTTTGCAACCGATTCCACGACCGCAAGATATGCGCTGTGGTACGGACTGCAGTCCGCGATATAGGGGTTATAGCCCCACGACATCAACGAGCAAGCGTTGGTATGCTTCTTTTCGACCGAAATTTTATGTACCATCGCCTGAATGGGTGTCTGCTGATTCTTGCCGCCGAAGGGCATCAGAACCGTGCCCGCACCGATGGTGGAGTCAAATCGCTCGGAAAGTCCGCGCTTGGAGCAAACGTTGAGATCGCTTGCCAATGCGCGATAGCCGTCCGAAAACGCCTTGGGGGTTTCCTTTTGATAGGATTTGGGTGCGGCGGGTGCAACGTCGATATGCTTCTCCGCACCGTTGGAATTGAGAAATTCTCTGGAAATATCAACGATCTGCTTGCCGTTCCACGTCATGGTCAGGCGCGGATCGTCCTTGACGGTCGCAACCACGGTCGCTTCCAGATTTTCAGAAGCCGCAAGCTCCAAAAATCTTGCGACGTCCTTTGCTTCAACCACAACTGCCATTCTCTCCTGAGACTCGGAAATGGCAAGCTCGGTTCCGTCAAGTCCCTCGTATTTTTTGGGAACGGCATTGAGGTCAATGTCAAGTCCGTCCGCAAGCTCTCCGATAGCGACAGACACACCGCCCGCGCCAAAATCGTTGCAGCGCTTGATCAGACGGCATGCCTCTCCGTTTCGGAAGAGGCGTTGAAGCTTTCTTTCCTCGGGAGCATTACCCTTCTGCACCTCAGCTCCGCAGCTTTCCAGCGACTGCACGGTATGGGACTTGGAAGAGCCCGTTGCTCCGCCGCATCCGTCGCGTCCCGTGCGTCCGCCAAGCAGGATGACCTGATCTCCCGCAACGGGACACTCACGGCGCACGTTCTCCGCAGGCGTTGCCGCAAGAACCGCACCGATCTCCATTCTCTTTGCCGCATAGCCCGGGTGATAGAGCTCGTCAACCTGTCCCGTCGCAAGACCGATCTGATTACCGTACGAGGAATATCCTGCCGCCGCGGTGGTGACGATCTTTCTCTGCGGAAGCTTGCCCGGGATGGTATCCTTCACAGGTACCGTCGGGTCAGCCGCACCCGTGACACGCATTGCCGCATACACGTAGGAGCGTCCTGAAAGCGGATCGCGAATCGCACCGCCGATACAGGTCGCCGCGCCGCCGAACGGCTCGATCTCGGTGGGATGGTTGTGTGTTTCGTTCTTAAACAGGAGCAACCAAGGCTCCTTCTTGCCGTCCACCTCGATCTCGATCTTTACGGTGCAGGCATTGATCTCCTCGGATTCATCCAATTTATCAAGCCTTCCCGTTGCCTTGAGATAGCGTGTGGCAAGCGTGGCAATGTCCATCAGATTGATGGGCTTCGTGCGTCCCAACTCACGGCGGACAGCCAGATATTGCTCATAGGTCTCCTCCATTCCGCGATCGGCAAAGGTGACGTTGTCGATGGTGGTAAGGAAGGTCGTATGACGGCAGTGATCCGACCAATAGGTATCGATCATGCGGATCTCCGTGATCGTCGGATCTCTCTTTTCTTCATTTTTAAAATAGGACTGCAAAAACGCGATGTCATCAAGATCCATCGCAAGCCCTTTTTCCTTCAAAAAGTCCGCAAGTCCCGTCTGATCCAGCGCGGTAAAGCCATACAAGGTCTCAACCGTTGTGGGGATCTCGGCATCCATTGCCAGTGTCTCGACCGTCTCCAAGGACGCCTCACGGCACTCCACGGGATTGATGACGTATTTTTTGATCTGCGCAAGCTCGGCATCGTTCATCGTACCGTAAAGCAAATAGACCTTTGCGGTGCGCACCGTGGGACGCTCTCCTTGAGAGAGGATCTGAATGCACTGCGCCGCGCTGTCGGCTCTTTGGTCGAACTGTCCCGGAAGATATTCCACCGCGAATACGACCGCGCCCTGCGCGTCAAAGGTGTCGCTGACAATGTCCAGCTGCGGCTCGGAAAACACCTTGCCCTTGGCATCCTCGAACAGCTCCTTGGCAATATTCTCCACGTCATAACGGTTCAGAATGCGCACCTGTTCCAGAGAGCGGATCTGCAGAAGATGACGGATCTCATATCGCAAGGAGGACGCCTCGTGCGCCAGACCTTCTTTTTTCTCAATATATACTCTGTAAACCATAGAATGCTCCTGAAATGTTATTTTTGTTGTGCCTGCAATGCGCGCTGTCCGATATCCTTGCGAGAATATCCGTTTGCGAATTTTACTTTTTCGGTATGCCCATACGCCCGATCGATCGCATCCCCCAGCGTATCCGCGACGGCAGTTACGCCAAGCACACGTCCGCCCGCGCTCAAAAGCCGTTCTCCGTCCTTCTTCGCGCCCGCAACGTAAATAAACGCGTCTTTTTCATCCTCGGGCAGCTCCATTTCAAAGCCCGACTCATATTTTACGGGATATCCCTTGGAAGCGACGATGACACAGCACGCGTGACGGTCGGAAAATTTAACGTCAACGTCCGAGAGCGTTCCGTTTGCGGTCGCCATCATGACCGTGAGCAGATCGCTTTCCATCAGCGGAAGCACGACCTGTGTTTCGGGATCTCCGAAACGGCAGTTGTATTCAATGACCTTGGGACCGTTGGGAGTCAGCATCAATCCAAAATAAAGACATCCCTTGAAGGTTCTTCCCTCCGCGTTCATCGCATTCATCGTGGGAAGGAAGATCTTCTCCATGCATTCCTGTGCAATCGCGGGCGTGTAATACGGATTGGGAGCAACCGTTCCCATGCCGCCCGTATTCAAGCCTTGGTCGTTGTCCAGCGCGCGCTTGTGATCCATGGAAGAGACCATGGGACGCACGACGGTTCCGTCCGTGAACGCCAGAACGGATACCTCGGGTCCCGTCAGAAATTCTTCGATGACGATGCGGCTTCCGCTCTCACCGAACTGCTTTTCCTCCATGATGGAGCGAACGGCATCCTGTGCTTCTTGCTTGGTATTGGCAATGATCACGCCCTTTCCGAGCGCCAATCCGTCAGCCTTGATGACCGTTGGAATGGGGGCGGTTTCCAGATAGGACAATGCCGCTTCCGCTTCGGTAAACACCTCGTAGGTCGCAGTCGGAATGCCATATTTCTTCATCAAATTCTTGGAAAAGACCTTGCTTCCCTCGATGATCGCCGCGTTTGCGCGAGGGCCAAAGCAAGGAATGCCGATCTCGTTTAACGCATCCACCGCCCCCAAGACCAACGGATCGTCGGGAGCGACCACCGCGAAATCGATCTGCTGTTCCTTTGCGAACGCAACGATCGCGGGAATGTCCTTCGCTCCGATCGGAACGCAGGTCGCGTCTGCCGCAATGCCACCGTTTCCCGGAAGCGCGTAAAGCTCGGTCACGCTCTTGTTCTCTTTGATCTTCTTAATGATGGCGTGTTCACGTCCGCCGCCGCCAACAACCAATACCTTCATTGTATTTCTCCTTTGGAATTATTCGTAAAGAGGATATTTTGCGCAAAGAGCCTGTACCTCTTCGCTGATGCGCTCCTTGTTGCCCTCAAAATCAACGGCAACCTCCTTGATCCACTTCGCGATCAGCTTCATTTCCGCTTCCTTAAAGCCTCTGGTGGTTACCGCAGGCGTACCGATGCGGATACCGCTGGTAACAAAAGGAGTTTGAGGATCGTTCGGGATCGCGTTCTTGTTGACGGTGATGTGAACCTCGTCAAGGCGGTGCTCAAGCTCCTTGCCCGTGATATTGAACGCGCGCAGATCGAGCAGCATCAGGTGGTTGTCGGTGTCGCCCGAAACAATACGGAAGCCTTCTTCCTTGAGTGCCGCGCAAAGTGCCTTTGCGTTGAGAACGACCTGCTTCTGATAGTCCTTGAATTCCTCGGTCATTGCTTCGCCGAGTGCCACAGCCTTTGCCGCAATGATGTGCATCAGGGGACCTCCCTGCGTGCCGGGGAAAACCGCCTTGTCGATCTGCTTTGCGAACTGCTCACGGCAAAGGATCATACCGCCGCGAGGACCGCGAAGTGTCTTATGCGTGGTGGTCGTAACAACGTCGGCGTACGGAACGGGGCTGGGATGAAGCCCTGCCGCAACGAGTCCCGCAATGTGAGCCATATCGACCATATAATAGGCGCCGACCTCGTCC
>JAZNXP010000150.1:0-5335 GCA_045593965.1 Eubacteriales bacterium
TTCCAATGATTGGAGATCAAAATTCGACATATTAGTATTCCTCCGTACAAAATTACCATATCATTGTATAAATTATACTATAATGCACCGAAAGAATCAAGTATAATAACAAAAAAAGGAGGGTGAAATGAATTATTTAAGTATTGACGTTGGAACAACCGGCTGTAAATGTCAGCTGTTTTCCGAAAAGGGAGAAATTTTAAAATATTTGTTCAGCGAATATGACTTCAAGGAAATCGACGGGTATCATTATGTGAACGTACACGCCATTGAAGATTATTTGCGAAATATGATCGATGAGATTTCGGGGCAATTTGAAGTAAATTCGGTTTGCATATCGTCACTTGGAGAATCGTTCGTACTGTTAGATGATCACGATCAAATCCTCTTTTATCCGATGCTTTACACCGATTCGCGCGGGGAAGCGGAAGCCGAGGAAATCAAAGCGGTGATTGGAGAAGAAAAAGCATTTTATATCACGGGCGTTATCCCTCACAGTATGTATTCTCTGTCCAAATTACTTTGGATCAAGCATTATGCTCCCGACATATTCAAAAAAGCCGCCAAGGTTATGCTTATAGGCGATTACATCGGCTATTTGTTGACGGGTGAGCGTGTGATTGACCATGCTTTGGCATCGAGAACAGGCGCGTTCGATATTACCGAATTGGAATTTTCCAAGGAAATATTAGAGGCATTTGACATCAACCCCGAATTGTTTTCTTGCCCGAGACGCGCGGGAAGTATTGTTGGGAAACTAAAAAAAGAGTGGGGAATCGATGCGGTTTTGGTACTTGGCTCACACGATCAGGTATGCACCTCGCTTGGTGCGGGTGTGTTGCAAGCGGGAGATGCGGTAGACGGAATGGGAACGGTGGAATGTATCACAACACTGTTCAAGGAGAAGCCCGTCAATGCGGAAATGGGCAAACAGGGATATCCTTGTGTTCCTTATCCCGTAGACGGACTGTATTGCACTTATATTCTCAATTATTCTTGCGGCTCTACGGTAAATTGGTTGCGGAAACGGATCATGCACGGCTATCGGGGAGAAGAAAAAGACTTTTTTGCTTATATTGAAAAAGATATGACCAATGAGCCGACGGGCATCTTAACACTGCCTTATTTTGGTGGGGCGAGCACACCTTATCAGGATCTGAATGCAAAGGGCGTCATCCTCAATTTGACAACGGATACTCGTGATTGCGATTTATATCAATCAATCATGGAGGGGACAGCGTATGAGATGCGTCTGAACGCGGATGTTATTGGAGCGTATGGAATTTCTGTTCAGAATGCGGTTGCCACGGGCGGAGGAGCAAACTCGGCGAAGTGGTTGCAAATAAAGGCGGACATTCAAGATATTACCGTCAAAATGCTTCGTTCCTCGGAAGGAGGTCTTTGCGGGTGCGCTATGCTGCAAGCGGTTGCTCTTGGCGACGTGAAGAATCTGTGTGAAGCAAGAAGTATTTTTGTTCGTTACGTTCAGGAATTTGTGCCTGACAGCGAAAAGCATAACGCCTATGAGGTTCATTATCAAAATTATAAAAAATTATATAAAACAGTAAAGGAATTTTATTGATATGAAGTTTGCATTGTATTTTGGAAACAGAGGTTTCATGCCGGGCGAGTTGATCACGGGGGCGAGAAGCGATATGATCAAGGCAGTGACTGATGCGGGATATGAGTATATTGCCATGGACGAAGCTCTTACCCGTTACGGCGCGATCGAAACGCGCGACGAGGGCAGAATGTACCATGATTGGCTCAAATCCCACGAGGGCGAGTACGACGGTGTCATTCTGTGCATGCCCATCTTCATTGACGAGAACGGTGCGGTTGCCGCGCTGCAGGATGCGGGCGTGCCCGTGCTGATGCAGGCGTATCCCGACGAGATCGGTAAGATGGATTTCAGACACCGCCGCGACGCATATTGCGGAAAATTCTCGGTAACAGACGTATTTTATCAGTATAAGCTACCCTTTACGGTTATGAAGCCGCACGTGGTACACCCTTTGAGTGACGCCTTCCGACAAAATCTGGACGATTTTGCTGCTATTTGCCGCGTGGTTAATGGAATGAAGCGCTTTAATCTTGGCTGTATCGGCGCGAGAACAACGGCGTTCAAGACCGTTCGCTTTGACGAGGTGACCCTGCAAAGATACGGAATCAACGTAGAGAGCTTTGACCTCTCCGAGCTGATCTTCAAAGTGCAGGCCAAGGCGGACGACGACGCAGCCGTGATTGATAAGATCGAACGTCTGGAAAACTATACTGATTTTTCCCGCGTACCGCTCAAAAACAAGCTCATGCTTGCAAAAATTTCAGTGGTCACCGACGAGTATATCGAACAATACCATCTTGACGCCATTACACTTCGTTGCTGGAACGAGATGGAAACGATCTTGCGCGTTTGTCCTTGTGTCTTGATCTCCGAGCTCAACGACAGGGGCATCGTCTGTTCCTGTGAGATCGACCTGACCAGTGCTATTACCATGCGCGCAATGCAGCTGGCAAGCGGCAAGCCTACTGCCTGCCTTGATTGGAACAACAATTACGGCGAGGATGAGAATAAGGTCATTCTGTTCCATTGCGGTCCCGTGGCACAGAGCCTGATGTCGGGTAAGGGCATCGTGACCGAGCATAAGATGTTTGCCAAGGGCGATCCCGGCAGCGGTTGGGGCACCAATGAGGGTAGAATTGCTTCCTTTGATATGACCTATTCCAACGGCTTTACCGAGGATGGAAAGCTCAAGGTCTATGTCAGCGAGGCGAAGTTTACCGATGACGTCATTGAGGGCGCATTCTTTGGCTGCGGTGGCGTTGCCGAAATCCCGGATCTGCAGAACAAGCTGATCCGTCTTGCCAAGGGGGGCTTCAAGCACCACACCACGGTTGGTATGGGTCATATGAAGTACGTATTGGAAGAGGCATTCAAGACTTACCTTGGATACGAAGTCATTGATATTGAGGGGTAAAAAGGATATGTTAGTAGGACTTAGTGAGGTCATTGCGTTGGGAAAGGCGCAGAATATTGCCGTTGGCAGCTTCAATACTCCCAATTTAGAGTGCTTGCTTGCCGTGCTGGATGCGGCAGAGGAGCTGGATGTGCCGATCATCATTGCGCACGCGCAATGCCATGAGGACGTTGCACCGATCGATAAGATCGGTCCTGTGATGATCGAGCTTGCCAAGCGCAGCAAGGTGAAGGTGTGTGTGCACCTGGATCACGGCGAGGATTTTGACTATTGCAAGCGTGCGATGGATCTGGGCTTTACTTCAGTTATGATCGACTACTCTACGCTACCTTACGACGAGAACGTCAAGGGAACGCGTGAGGTGGTGGACTACGCGCACGCGCACGGTGTAGAGGTGGAGGCAGAGCTTGGCGCACTGCCGCAAAGAGAGGGGGGCGGTGAGAGCACCGCAGTTGACCCCAGCGAGCTTTATACCAAGCCCGCACTTGTGCCGGATTATCTGAAAAAAACGGGCGTGGACGCACTGGCTATTGCATTTGGTACGGCACACGGCATTTATAAAACCAAGCCGATCTTGAATATGGACATCATCAGCCGTGTCAGGGAATTGACCGATATTCCGCTTGTCATGCACGGCGGCAGTGGTATTTCCAATGAGGAGTATCGCGAGGTCATAGAGCGCGGCATCGGAAAGATCAACTATTATTCCTATATGTCCTATGCGGGCTATGCCAGTGTTAAGGCAACGGTTGAGGCCAAGGATGCGGATTTCTTCCATAACCTTGCACTGGTCGCACAAAAGACCATGCAGCAGAACGCGTTGGCTACGCTGAAGGTCTTTAGTCATAAGGAGTGAATATGGATAGCAGAATTTCAAATTTCGGACAAGTGGCAAGCATTCGCCGCTACACCTTGACCGAGGGGAGCGGTGCGGGACTTGACGTGCTGGATTGCGACAACGGCATTCTCCGTTTTCTGGTCAACGTCAGCAAGGCTTGCGATATCATGCAGCTGTATCACGAAGGACAGAACGTGTCTTTTATCTCCAAAAACGGATTTACGGGTCGCGAGATTCCGTTTCTTAACCGCTTTGAGGGTGGTATGCTGTATTCCTGCGGTCTTGACAGCGTAGGCTGCAGAGACGGATATGAGTTGCACGGCACGCTGCACAACACGCCTGCCGAGATTGTGTGCGCCAAGTGCGATTCGGACGGTATTTTGATTGAGGCGATTATTCGCGATACCGCGCTGTTTGGTAAGAATTTGGTGCTCAAGCGCAGAATTTTTGCCGAAATCGGCGGAGACTCCGTGTCTTTGCTGGACACCTTGATCAACGAAGGCTACAGAGACGAGGAATATTGCCTTTTGTATCACATCAACGTGGGATATCCCATGCTGGACGAGGGGGCAAAAATTGTGGCTGACGTAGCAAAATGTGAGCCTCGCACGCCCTGGGCGGCACAGAATGAGGCGTCTATGTACGATGTCGGCGCACCCGTGCCGAATCAAGAGGAGACCTGTTATTTTCTAACGCTTGGAAAGCCGGAGATTTCACTTATCAACCCCAAAATCAGCAAAAAGCTGACCGTATCCTATTCGGGCGACACGTTGCCGCATTTTGTGGAGTGGAAAAGCATGGCAAGCGGAGATTACGCGCTTGGGCTTGAGCCTTGTATGACGGAGCTTGACGATAAATTTGCATATAAGACCATAAAACCCCATGAAAAAACAGTATTCATGATCAATATTGCAATCAAACGCAATTTGGATCATTAGGCGGTCAGCAGATTGGTATATTAAGTTGCGTTTTTGTACTATAAGTCCAAAAAATCCTGAATGCGAAAGCGTTCAGGATTTTTCCTTTTTCACTTTTCACTCTTCGCTTTTCACTGAAAGTTGATAAAACGGTGATGATACAGCTTCATGAGCGTATTAAAAACGATGTCTTTAAGCTGTGCGTCATGCTTTTGGTCGTCGCGCTTAATCATAGGCAGACTCATGTCCGATGTGCATGGGATCACCGACATCGCAGGAGGGGTGTTGCTTAACGCGGAGCTTGTGATGGTCATCGTTCGCTTACAATTCATGGTTAAGAAAGAGCAACATTATGGAGATCAGGAGATACGAAATTTGGAAAAACAATGACGGATACGCAAAGCACTCCGTATCTCGGGCTTTTGGTTGCCGACAGGAGAACATTTCTGGTGTATCATGAGACACGTTATGGGGTACATGGGCGGGCAAAAATGGATATTTTATTGACTCGAAGCGAGGATTGTGGCAAGACCTGCTCCGCGCCCATAGTACTGGCAAGTGGAAGTGACGAATTGCCCACGACCAACAATCCTGTGATGGTA
>JAZNXP010000151.1:0-6314 GCA_045593965.1 Eubacteriales bacterium
ATGATCTGCGGATCGGGACGGATCAGGATCAGATCTCCCCACCGTTCAAGGCGTTCTCCGTCAGAAGTATCCAGCAATTCATAATCTTTCCAATTTTCTGAAAACCACATAGTGTTGTCCTTTACTTTTTCCGATTTTAAGTCTTATTTGTTGTAGTAATCCCGCAAACGCGAGCATCCGCTGTGCGCGTGACAGATCGCAATGGCAAGAGCATCCGCCGTATCGTCGGGCTTTGGCGGCGTTTTGAGTCCCAGCAGCATCGTTACCATGGTGATGACCTGTTTTTTTTCGGCTCTTCCGTAGCCGACAACCGCTTGCTTGACTTGAAGCGGTGTGTATTCCTGAATGGAAATTCCCGATTGCTCCGCCGCTAACAGAATGACTCCTCTCGCTTCGGCAACACGGATACCCGTTGTGATGTTGGTATTGAAAAACAGCTCCTCGACCGCGACCGACTCGGGATGATACGTATCGATCAGCTCTTTCATACCCTCGTAGATCTTTTTCAACCGCTCCTCGGTGCGCATCCCCGCAGGGGTCTGCAGAGCACCGTAGGCAATGGTGCGAAAGCGAGCGTTTTTATATTCTATTACTCCCCAACCGACGATCGCCAAGCCGGGGTCTATGCCGAGAATGATCATGAAAAAAACGTCCCCCTTTCTTTGCGGAAGGTACAGTATAAAATAATCCAGTATCATTATAACACTTTTTTGATTGAAAGTCAAATGGATATTTGTTTTTTTACAAATTTCTGTTAAAAAATATATTTTATGGTTTACAGAAGCATTTTTTTATGTTATAATAGATATAATTAGGAGATAAGCAGACAAGCCTTTCCGTCCTGTCCGCTTCTGCAAATGAAAAGGAGACTCCCATGCCCATCATTCCCTTACGCCCCGATGACCGTGTACAATTAAAAAAGCCACACGTTTGCGGCGGAAAGATCTTTCGGATCGTACGCGTCGGCAGCGCCGTTCGCGTTATCTGTGAGCTTTGCGGACGGGATATGACACTTGATCGCATCAAGCTTGAAAAAGCAATCCGAGGCATTGTCGACTCGGAAAACAATGAGTCAAAGAAAGGAAACAGTTAAACCGATTATGGATACGACCAAAACCATTCCGCAAGAAGAAAAAAAATCCCCTGCAAAGCTTTTGAATGAGAAAAAGAAAGGCTTCGATCTTCGACGCTACGGATATCTCTTGCTTTGTATGTTTATTCCCACCGTGCTGATGTATCTGATCTATCTGGCGCGCGGAATTCACCCGTTCGGCGACGAGTCGGTGCTCGTGCTCGACCTTAACGCGCAATACGTATGGTTCTTTGAGGCGTTGCGTAGCTTTGTGCGTGGGGATGCCAGCCTGCTTTATTCCTTCTCTCGCGCGCTTGGCGGTGAATTCTTGGGAATTTATGCGTACTATATTGCAAGCCCCCTGTCCTATCTGACCTGCCTCTTCCCCAAGGATTGCATGCTGGAGGCCTTGCTGTTCCTGTTTTTGCTGAAAACAGCGATCTGCGGCGGAACCTTCGGTTATTATATGCATAAAACGTCCGAAAAGCGCAATCCCTTCTCAATCGTGATCTTCGCAACACTTTATGCGTTGAGCAGCTATGCGGTCGTACAGCAGCACAATACCATGTGGATCGACGCGATGATGTGGTTGCCGCTGGTTACGCTTGGAATTGAAAATCTGATCAAGCACGGAAAATTTAAAATGTATACGATCTTCCTTGCTTTGACGCTGTTCAGCAACTTCTATATCGGATACATGGTGTGCATCTACTGCGCTCTCTATTTCTTCTATTACTATTTCTCCAACAACGAAGAAAACCGAAACAATCCCTTAAAGGAAAACAAGCACTTCATCAAATCCCTGATCCGCATTGCGATCTATTCCCTGATTGCCATTGGAATGGCAATGGTGATCATTTTGAGTGCTTACTACGCCCTCAACTTTGGAAAAACGACCTTCTCCGATCCCGACTGGGTTCTCAATGTCAAATTCGATCTGCTGGATCTGCTTTATAAGTTCCTGCCCGGATCCTTTGACACCGTCCGTCCCGAGGGTTATCCTTTCGTGTATTGCGGATTGTTGACCCTGCTCCTTCTTCCCGTCTATTTCCTTTCCAACAAAAATTCCTTGCGCCAACGCATTTTCACGGGCGCATTCATTCTGATCTTTGCGGCAAGCTTTTCCTTCAACATCCCCGATCTGATCTGGCACGGCTTCCAAAATCCGAACTGGCTCAATTACCGTTACAGCTTTATGCTCTGCTTCTTGCTTTGCGTCATCGCCTGCAGGACCTTTTCCGATTTTGAAACCGTTCCCTTAAAGACCGTCGGTGTGACCGCCGCATTCGTCGGTTTGCTTTGCGTGATCCTGCAAAAATATTCGGACAATGCCTATGTCAATCCGCCCGATCTGATCTGCATCTGGTTCACCATTCTGATGCTGTTTGTTTATCTTGCGGTGCTTGCCGTTCTCAAAAAAGCAGTTGACAAAAACGTGGTATGCATCGTTCTGGTTGCCGCGATATCGATCGAAGCATTCTTAAATGGATTTTGGAATATGAACGCGCTTGACAGAGACGTGGTCTATTCCACCTACAGCTCCTACAATGACTTTTTGAACAAGACCCGTCCCGTTGTTGAACAGGTCCAGGCGCAGGATCAATCCTTCTACCGCATGGAAAAGACCTTCTCGCGCACGACCAACGATAATATGGCACTCGGTATCCGCGGACTTTCGGGCTCCACGTCGACCTTGAACAAAGAAACCATTCAGCTCCTTGAAAAAATGGGCTATTCCTCCTCCTCGCACTGGTCAAGATATCTTGGCGGAACTCCCGTCAACGATTCCTTGCTCGGCTTGAAGTATATCGTCACCGCCAAAGGTGGAATGTCGGTCTATGACAACTATTACACCCAAGTTACCAACGCGGACGGCTCCTATGTGCAGGATGAAAATTACAGAGCTTATCTCAACCCCTACGCGCTCTCACTTGCCTTCGGCGTTGATGAGGACGTTTTGAGCTACCGCATGGGATATACCAACGTCGAACCCGAAAAAGATGAAAATGCCGAAAATCAGGAAACCAGCGCGATCGCCGATCTGATCGCGGCAATGAAATCCCAACTGAACGTATGGTTTGATATCGACGAAACGATCAACCATTCCGAGTATGTTGATCAATACGAAAGCCCGTTTGAACGCTTAAATGCCATGATCACCGCAATGCTGGGCGAGGAAGAGATGGTCGAAGTGTTCGTTCCGATCGACATTCATGAATCCTCCTATAACAACAACATTATCAAGAGCTATACGTCAGGACATTTCGCTTATAAAAAGAAAGACGCAAATGCAGTCGGATACGTAAGCTACAACATTACCATGCCCGTTGACGGCGAATTGTATTTCTATATGCCATCCGATTATCCGCGCGAAGTAAAGCTTTCTCTTCTCGTTGATGAAAAAGCTCCCATCAGCCAAGGAAACTTCCACGGCGGCGATACGTCCCGTATCATTTCCCTGGGCAACAGAGGTGCCAACTCCGAGCTGGAGCTTCGCTTGACCCTGACAGGCAACGATATGTATCAGATGACGGGACAAGACTTCTTCTACTATATCGATTGGGAGGTTTTCAACGACGTATTCTCCAGACTCTCCAAGGATGAGTTCATCATCAACGATTTCACCGAGGACTCCTTCTACGGTACCTTTACCGCATCCGAGTCTCACGAGCTCGTGATGACGACTCTGGCATTCGACAAGGGCTGGAAGGTATACGTTGACGGCATGGAAGTCGAGACCACAAAGGTGTTCGGCTCGTTCGTTTCCTTCTATATTGATGGCGAGGCGGGACAGACGCACAATGTGGAGATCCTTTACCGTCCCAACACCTTCTTCATTGGTCTGACCGTTTCTCTGATTTCTCTTGCGCTCTTCATCCTGGTCATTCTTCTTGAAAAGCAGCTGAAAAAGAATAAGCTGCTTTGTAACGTCGTTTGTGTTCCCGAGTCCGAAAAAGCCGAAAACGAGAAAACGGAATCCAAAGAAGAAGCGAAAGAGAAAGATGCATCGCAAGAAGCTTCTCCGCCAAATACGGATGAAAGCGCGAGCGAGTCTCAAAACGACCAAGACGAAACGGATGCAGTGCAGACGGAACAAATGACGGCTACCGAGAACGAAAAGAAGGACGAGGCATCTGATGCGACAACCAATGCAGATGTCACAGAGGAAGCAGCTTCAGCCAAAAAGGAAGCCGAAACCACTCCCGCTATTCAGACGACCGAGGAGAACGTTGAAAAAACGGAAAACTCTGATCACGACTCTATCGGAAAGGATGCATAAGACGTATGTATTACTATATCAGTGGTAAATTGGCGCATCTGGAAAGCTCAGTCGCCGTGCTGGATGCAGGCGGCGTCGGCTATAAGCTGACAATCAGCGGAACGACCTATGACGCCCTTGCATCCTTACGTGCCGCAAAAGAATCCAACGCGACCCTGTTCACGCATCTTTCGGTGCGCGAGGATGGCATCGAGCTGTTCGGTTTTGCAACCGAGAGCGAGCTTTCCTCATTCAAGCTTTTGATCACAGTCTCGGGCATCGGACCGAAGGCGGCAATGTCCATTCTTTCCCTGCTGACCCCCGAGAAGTTTGCGCTCGCCGTTTGCACGGACGATAAAAAAACCATTGCAAAAGCAAGTGGAATCGGTCCCAAAACCGCAGCCCGTGTCATTCTGGTGCTGAAGGATAAGCTGATGAAATCATCGGAGTTCTCTTCCTTTGATCCCATCGGCGCACCGACGGAAACGTCCGTTGCGGGCAAGCCTGCACGTTCCAAGCAAAGTGAGGCGATCGATGCGCTCGTGGTGCTCGGTTACTCGCGCGCAGAGGCAATGAACGTACTCAAGGATATCGATATGACTGCGGATCTTGAGGAGATCATTCGCACGTCTTTGAAAAAGCTGATGAAATATTGATCCCAACCTTGAGAGAAAGGAATACTTTGATCTGCTATGGATATTGATACCAACGAATTTGACTTTGAAAACCGCATCATGAGTTCTTCTTATAATGCCCAGGATTCGGACGTGGAGCTTTCCCTCCGCCCCAAGACCTTGGATGAATATATCGGTCAGGAGAAGGTCAAGGAAAATCTGAAGGTTTATATTGAGGCGGCAAAAACAAGAAACGATCCGCTTGATCATGTTTTGCTTTACGGTCCTCCCGGACTTGGAAAAACAACACTTTCCAACATCATTGCCGCGGAAATGGGCGTGAATATCCGCATCACATCGGGTCCCGCCATTGAAAAGCAGGGCGATCTTGCGGCAATTCTGACAAACCTGAATGAGGGGGACGTTCTTTTCATCGACGAGATCCACCGCCTTTCCAGATCGGTTGAGGAAATTTTGTATCCCGCAATGGAGGATTACGCGCTGGATATCATCATCGGAAAAGGTCCTGCAGCGCGCAGCATCCGCATTGATCTTCCCCGTTTTACTCTGATCGGAGCAACCACCCGTGCGGGACAAATGACCACTCCGTTGCGCGACCGCTTCGGCGTGATATTGAAGCTGGAGCTTTATACACCCGAAGAGCTCGCCACGATCGTTCGCAGAAACGCGGGAATTCTCGGAATGGAGATCTCCGATGACGGTGCGATCGAGATCGCAAGCAGATCGCGCGGAACACCGCGAATTGCCAACCGCTTGCTCAAGCGCGTGCGCGACTTCGCTCAGGTTCTGGGTGACGGAACGATCGATTCCAAGATCGCCAATTATGCCTTGAATAAGCTTGAGATCGACGGGCTTGGACTGGATAACGTTGACCGCCGCATGCTGGAAACGATCATCCGCTATTATGATGGCGGCCCCGTTGGATTGGAAACACTTGCCGCCACGGTCGGTGAAGAAGCGATCACGCTTGAGGATATGTACGAGCCTTATCTGATGCAGATCGGCTTCCTCAATCGTACTCCGCGCGGCAGATGCGTCACTCGTATGGCATACGAGCACCTTGGAATTCCCTTCCAAGCACCTCCCACGCAGGAGACGCAAATGAAGCTTTTTGACGATCTTCCAAAAAAATAAAAAAGCACCGTGTATTTTACACGGTGCTTTTGATATGCACGTTTATTCCTTTGAGCTTGGCTTACCTTTTTTCCCGAAAATAAGTGCGGTCAGCTTGAAATCCTGTAAGCCCATATTGTAAGCAATTCCGCAGATCAGAGTGGACGGAATGGGAATGATAAACCAAACCCACCAATAGGAGTTCAGCGCATTGCCCATAAAATCATTCGCCAGA
>JAZNXP010000152.1:0-1662 GCA_045593965.1 Eubacteriales bacterium
CGACGCATTTTAAAAACACACCGTCGCGCGCATCTCTTACATCCACGAAAACATATATCCACAAAGGAGTTTTCCATATTTTCCATAGGGTTTTCCATAGGTTTTAAATACCGTATGGAAAACAGAGTGGAAAACAACGTCCTCAAAATTGACGGAATTCTTGCAAAAGTGACATTTTTGAATGAAAGAAATTTCAAAACTTGCAAAAAATCCGTCAAAATCGAAAAAAATATGCTTTTTTACGGATTTTTTTGAAAAATCTATTGACAACAACTTGCAAAACGAATATAATAGGAGTAACCTTTTTACTTTAGCCAACGAAAGTATTGGCTCAACAAAAGAAAAAATATTCTCGGAGGACAGAAACATGAACAGAGTGTATAATTTTTCCGCAGGACCTTCGATGCTTCCCCTTCCCGTGCTGGAGAAGGCGGCAGGCGAGCTCGTGTGCTACGGCACGTCGGGTATGTCGGTGATGGAGATGTCCCACCGCTCCCCCGACTACGAGGCGATCATCAACGACGCCGAGGCAATGCTGCGCAAGCTCATGAACATTCCCGATAACTATAAGGTGCTCTTCCTGCAGGGCGGTGCGTCCACGCAGTTTGCGGCAGTACCGCTCAACCTGATCAAGAGAACGGGCAAGGCGGATTACGTCGTTTCGGGTCAGTTCTCGGGCAAGGCGTTCAAGGAAGCGCAGAAGCTCGGATACGACGTCAAGTGCATCGCGACCACCAAGGAGGACAACTTTGATCATATTCCCGCCGTCACGCGTGACATGATCCGTCCCGACGCGGCATATCTGCACATTTGCTTCAATAATACCATTTACGGAACGAAGTATTCCTATATTCCCGACACAGGTGACATTCCGCTCGTTGCCGACCTTTCCTCCTGCATCATCAGCGAGCCGATCGACGTCAGCAAGTTCGGCGTGATCTACGCGGGCGCGCAGAAGAACATGGCACCCGCAGGCATGACGCTTGTCATCGTCCGCGAGGATCTGCTCGACTACGCAGAGGAGAAGATGCCCACGATGCTGGAATGGAAGACGATGGCAGAGAACGGCTCGATGTATAACACGCCCCCCTGCTACACCATTTACATGGCAAAGCTGGTCTACGAATGGATCCTCGGTCTTGGCGGTCTTGACGTGATGAAGCAGATGAACGAGAAAAAGGCAGCTCTGCTTTACGATTACCTTGACTCGCAGGACTACTACGTAGCACCCGTGAAGAAGGACAGCCGCTCGATGATGAACGTCACGTTCGTCACGGGGGATGCGGACCTTGACAAGAAGTTCGCAAGCGAAGCGGCAAAGGCAGGACTTAAGAACCTGAAGGGACACCGCTCGGTCGGCGGTATGCGCGCGTCGATCTATAACGCAATGCCCTACGAAGGCGTGGAAGCACTCGTCGCCTTCATGAAGGACTTTGCGAAGAATAATCCGAAGGCGTAAAAGGATTTTTCACAAGAGCTTGAACCAACGCACCGCAGTTGAGCTAAACGAAAGTTTTCGCGCGCCTTTTTCAAAAGGCGGCACGGATCCAACGCCGTGGGGCGTTGGTCGCCCGTCGCAACGGGCGAAATCCCCCTATATGCGTTTCTCTTTTGTTAACTTGCAAATCCGCGAAGCGGTTTGCGGCGAGCTTGCGAGCCTTA
>JAZNXP010000153.1:0-4697 GCA_045593965.1 Eubacteriales bacterium
CGATGAGTCTGCGCCGTATCGAACCGCATTTGTTTCTTAAATCCTTGTAGGTTGTTTCCGTCATTTTGCCTTTTCTAAAAATGAGTTCAAGCCAATATTCAGTTTCAGAACACTCTTTCAAAGAGATTTCAAGCTTGTTAATAAAATCCGCCTTGCTCTGTGCATATTTAGCTTCGTGAATGTTTGCACCAATAGACGATGAAGAACGGACAATCTGATTTACATAAACAGAGCATCCTTTGATTTCATCGCAAAGGTCGGATATTTGAATTGCAAATTCTATGGCATCCTCTCGGAGTTGGTTTTTATTATCGAGCATTTAGTTAAAATCCTTTCTTTATTTGTCGATATGTTGCTACGCAACTCGATATATGGTCGCGTTGCGACCATTCGATATATTTCTCGCTACGTTCGAAATTCGATATGTTGCCTGTGGCAACGAGTGTCGATTGCGCCTTTTCTTCTCGCCCCGCAGGGCATATCGAGCGCTTTAGCGCCATATCGAGTCGCAGACATATCGAGCGACGCATCAGCGGCGCATATCGACGTCGAGTCGTCGTGTGAGACACACGACGGACTCGACGTGTCCTGTCCTCGGAAACATATCCACGGGAGTAACCTCGCCGATCTCGTATCCCAATTCCCGAAACAGCACACAGTCTCTTGCCAGAGTGTCGGGGTTGCAGGAAACGTACACCACGCGGTCAAAGCCTCGCTCCGAAAGATACGTGATCAATTCGGGTGTGCTTCCCTTCCGCGGCGGATCCAGAATGACCGTCGCGTTTTCGATCCTTCCGCGCGACTGCTCGGCGTTGGAAAGAAGCTTCCGCGCGTCGGATGCGTCACCGCAATAAAAATGCGCGTTCTCAATACCGTTCCGCGCGGCATTCTCGGTCGCGCAGTCCACGGCATCCTTGACAATTTCTATGCCGATCACTTCCTTGGCGTCCCTCGCCATCGAAAGTCCGATCGTGCCAATGCCGCAATAAAGATCCAACAGCGTTTCATCCCCCGTCAGTTTCGCGCGCTCCCTTGCAATGCCGTAAAGCAGCTCGCAGGCGTCGTGATTGACTTGATAAAACGCGCCCGCCTTCATGCGGAAGGTCAATCCGCAGAGCGTATCCTCGATCCATTCACGTCCCCAAAGCAATCGGTAATGCTCGCCCAAAACCACGTTGGTGTTTTTTG
Source organism: Eubacteriales bacterium (assembly GCA_045593965.1). Classification (GTDB taxonomy): domain Bacteria; phylum Bacillota; class Clostridia; order Oscillospirales; family CAG-272; genus UMGS1865. The sequence continues at coordinate 1,189 of JAZNXP010000153.1, forward strand.
TATTCACATTCAGAAGAATACTCTTAATATCATCAAATCGCGCGGTCAATTCTCTCGCAAGCTGATCCTCTGCGGGCAGCTTCTGTCCGTTGACCACAAGACAGACCATGATCTCGCCGTTGGCACGCCCTTGGCGCAGATAAATATGCCGCAGCAATCCTTTTCCGCTTTCCTCCTCATAGGCGCGAATGCCGTGCGCGTCGCAGAATTGACAGATGCACGCCGTGATCTCGGCAAACACGTGTGGCTGAAGCGCGCACTCCTTGATCGGAACGATGCGATGCGTGGACGACGCGAAAAAGCCCGATTCCATACCGTTCTTTCCGTTTCTGACGGGATACTGCGCCTTGTTACGATAGCCGCAAAGCTCTCCCGTGGTCTGCACCTCCCCGATCGCGACGTCGGCAAGCCCCGCCTTGCGGAACGCGCTGACAACGTGTCCGCGCTTCCGTTCCAATTCATGCTCATACTTGACGTGACGGTAAATGCATCCGCCACAGCCGTTCGCAGGGCATACGTCCCCTTGCGTGCGTACGGGCGATGCCACGATCAGCTTCTCCATGCGGGCAACAAGGTAATTCTTATTCACTTTGATGATCTTTGCCTCGACCTCGTCCCCCGTCACGGCACCCGTGACGAATACGGTCAAGCCCTTCGATCCGTCCGCGTTTGTCAGGTGTCCGACTCCCGCGCCGAGGTTGTTCAGATCCTCGATCCTTAAGATCACGACGTCATTTTTTTGCATGGTTCAAGCTCCCCGAAAATTTCAATGTCAAGCGTAATATTCCTCTCCTGTTTCCAGGCAAAGGCAAGCCAGTCTGCCGCCCTCGCACGCGCCGCAGTCGATGAAGATGCTTCCCTCACCGCGCGTGATCTTGCCGCTTGCGGTGGGCGTGTGTCCCACAACGACTGTCGCGCCCTCGATCAACGCGTAGGATGCGTCCAGCGGCTCGGAGAAAAAGTCCTCGGGCAGATAGTCCTCAAGATCGCTTCCCGCGTCATAATCCGCAATGCCTGCGTGAACGAGCACGTATTTCTTCCCCTTGATCTTGACCTCTTCAAACAGCGTCATCTCCTCCAGGTAATCCAGAACGCCCTCCTTGGCGTCCGCTCCCAGCGCGCGGAAGGACTCCAGCGTGGGCTGTCCGCCGTCCTTGACCCATTGCGTCATCTGCGCAATGTAATCCGCGTCGGGGGTTTCTCCGCTTTTGAGCATACGTTCAAAGCCCTTGAGCATCCGCACCGCCAAGAAATCGTGCTCGCCCGCGATCGGATAGACGTTCAGACGCACGCTGACGTCCTCGATCAGCTCCATCGACTCCTCACCGTAGTCCACAATGTCACCCAACAGATACAGAATATCCTCATCCTTGAAGTTGATCTGCTCCAACAGGTCCAAAAATTTCTTATAATTGCCGTGTATATCCGAAATAACGTACGTCATGCTTGTTTCTCCTTTTTTTCTTTGCTTAAAATACCTTCAGTGCATAGCTGCTCGTCACGGTGACGTCAAGTGTGCCGTCCGCTTCCTTGACAAGCTGCGCAAGACGCTCGCAAACGGGATCCTCCGTATGGAAATGTCCCGCAACGAGCAAATTCATGCCATTCTCGGGTCCGTCGGTCAGGTAATGGTGTCCCAATTCGCCCGTGACGTAGGTATCCGCGCCCGCTCTTGCAGCCGCGCCCACGTCATCCGCTCCGCTTCCTCCGAGCAACGCCACGCGGCAAACGGTACGTCCCGCATCGGAAAGCGTGACCGTATCCGCGCCCGTAACTGCCTTGAGGTGCTTCGCAAACGCTTCCGCGCTCATGGGAGACGGCAACGTGCCGATGCGCCCGATCGTCTCCTCTCCGTTGCCGAACGGAACGACGTCCGCAAGTCCCAGCCGCTGCGCCAGAACGTCGTTGACTCCCCCCTCAACAGCGTCAAGACGGGTGTGAAAGCTCATTGCCGCAATGCCCGAGAGCAACAGACGAATGACCTTTTTTGCCACGGGATTATACGGCTGCACCGATTTCAGCGGTCGGAACACCAACGGGTGATGCGAAAGGACAACGTCGTATCCACCCGCAACCGCTTCCTCAACGACTGCCGCCGTAATATCCAAGGCGATCAGCACCTTCTTGACCGTCCTTTCGGTATCGGGACAGCACATCAGACCGTCGTTGTCCCATTCGCAGGACAAAGACGGCGGGATCTTCTCATTCAAAAACGCATAAAGCTCTGCAACAGTCATCACAGCTTCTCCAATCTCTCTTTTAAAATTTCCAAAAGCTTCCCTTCCTCGGAAGCATCTGCTGACGCGGACTTGGATTTTCCGCGCACGATCTTCTCCAGCACCGCGATCTCATGGGAAAGAAATCCCTTGAACAGAGGCGCGTTTTGCGCGATATTCAACCGTCCCAGAAGCAGCTCGTCATCGGCATAATCACAAGCGGCTTGTCCGTCGGGACGCGCGCAGATCGTCTGGTAATATTTATCCTCAAAGGTCAACGTCTCCCCCACAATGGCAAATCCGTTCTCCAAAAGCCAACGGCGCAAGGTGGAAGCGCGCGTCATGGGCTGCAGGATCAGGGTCACCTGTTTTTCCGCAAGCCACGGAGCTTCGGAAAGAATTTTTACGATCAGATCTCCCCCCATGCCGAAGATCAGCACGAAGTCGGGGGCATAGTCCTCAACGCCGTGCAATCCGTCGGTGCGGAGCGTGGAGATCTTCTCACGCAGTCCTTCTTTCTCAATGTTGGCACGTGCGCTGTCGATCGGACCTTGATTGACGTCACAGGCAAGGGCGTGTGACACGATCCCCTTACCGACAAGGTATATGGGAAGATACGCGTGATCCGTACCGATATCGGCGATCCGACAGCCTTGCGTCAGATAGGCTTCCGCGCTCCGCAGGCGCGTGTCGGGAACGAATTTGGATACTGTGGGCATACTTTGACCGTCCTTTTATCAAAACTGAAAAATAAGCTTGAAAACACAGAAGGGCAGGTTTGCGCCTGCCCATGGTTTTTATCCTCTTACTTCTTGGAAGCGAGGAACTGATTGATCTGCTCGATCAGCGCATCCGCGTCCGTTCCGTGAACCGCGCAAGCATCCTCCACAGACTCACCGCGCGATGCGGGACAACCGAGGCAATGCATGCCGATTGCAAAAAAGAACTGCGCCGTTTCGGGATCGTAATCCAGAATATCGCCAATGATCGACTTTTTCGTTACTACCATGACTTTTCATTTCCTTTCCGAAAATTTGGAAATCGCGCGATCGCATTTTTCGATCGTCATCGGTTTCCATCTTACTTATATTATACCCCAAAAGAATGCTCCTGTCAATCATTCCCGATATTTTTCTTCTGCTTTTTTGAAAAAAAGAAGCCTGTTTGTCAGGCTTCTTTTTATTTATGACTTCTTTGCCAATTCCTTGACAAGCGTGGCAACCGTATCCAGTTGACGGTCATCCAGCTTCTTCAAATCATTGACGATCGCTTCAATTTTCGGGGGATTTTGAG
>JAZNXP010000154.1:0-2637 GCA_045593965.1 Eubacteriales bacterium
GAAGCACACCGGCCAGGGAGCCTTCTCCGCCTTCACTTCACGAGCCGGCTGCTGAACGGCAGGCACTGCCTTAGCTGACTCGGCATCCGCCTTGGGAGCTTCCTGAGCCCAAGCGCATGCCGCAACCATCGCCAAAGAGAACATCATTTTTTTCATTTCGGTATCCTTCTATTTCCTAATGAGCTGAAAACGGGGTGTAGTATATGCTATTTTGCCTTCAAGGGCAATGAAAAAATGCTATGAAAAACGCCAAGTTATCTACACGTCATCTCCAGAAGTAAATGCAAGTTCCACTTGCATTTACTTCCTAAGTTTATTGGGTAGTATTGATAGTGGTGCCTTTTCCCTTCATTCCTTCCTAGGAAGGAAACCTGCGTTTACTTCTGGACAACTCCGATACCCTTCCTTTTCTATTGCAAAATCGTTATCGTATCCCTTGCCGAACGAATCCACTCGGTAGGTGCCGATGGATGGTGACGGGATACAACAACAAGGAAATACTCCATGAAACACATGGGCAACGATGAAAGAAACCGCATTGAGTTTATGCTTGGATGCGGGCGGAACATAACCGAAATAGCAAAAGCGCTCGGAAGGTCGCAATCGACCATTTCACGCGAAGTGCTCAACAGACGCATCGAAAGCGAAAAGCATTATGCCTGCTCGAACAGGATTTGCGCACACTTCGACGAATGCCACCTGAAACATTTCAGCAGCGCAAGCGACAGGGGCCTTAGAAAGAACATCAAGGGATGTTTTGAGCTATGCCCCGACTTCCGAGAAGCAGTATGCGAACGTCTCAACCGCGCGCCGTACGTGTGCAATGGGTGCGGGAAAGAACACAACTGCCCGATGAGAAAACGCTATTACATTGCCTCGGGCGCACAGGTAAACTATCGAGGGACACTCGTAAACAGCCGAACAGGTGTTCATCCTGACGCTGAGACTATCGCCAAAATGGATAAGATTCTCTCGCCTTCTGTGCGCAATGGACAATCGGTGGATGCCATTGTCGCAAACAATCCCGAGCTCTTTGCCAAGTATGCGCGAAGCACCATCTATGGATGGATTGAAGATGGTCTTTTCAGTTCCAAAAAGCACAACCTGCCTTTTGCGGGAACCCGTCGCAAACCGCACAAAAGGCCAGAGATAAAGACCAATGCCAAATGCCGTGTCGGCAGAACCTACGAAGACATGACAGAATGGCTTAAAGAACACCCGCACGTCATCCCGACGGAGGCAGACACTGTCATCGGCTCCATCAGCGGCAAAGTGTTATTCACTTTCATGATCCGCGGAAAGTTCCCGCTCGCCTTCCTACGGGATGCGAAAACATCACAGACCTTCACCAGGATTATAAACATGCTTTGGGAAAATGCAGGTCCAAGCCTCTTCAGGAAAATGTTCCGTTGCATTCTCCCGGACAACGGGTCCGAGTTCAGCGATCCGAACGCTGTGGAAAAATACCGTCCCGACCCCGTGCACAACCCCTGCAAACAAGTGTCACGAGGCGTGAGAATGTTCTATTGCAATCCCTACTGTTCATCACAGAAGCCGCATATCGAACGCTTTCATCTGGAGCTTCGGCGCATCCTCCAGAAAGGCGTATCGTTCAACGCGCTTTCCCAAGAGCAGGTCAATCTGATTATGTCGCACCTCAACAGCTATCCAAGACCGTCGCTTGAAGGCAAAACTCCATATGACATATTCGTTGAAGAGTTCGGAGAAGAGGGAAAGCTGTTCCTCGACAAACTCGGCATTGTCCGCATCCCATCTGACGAAGTCACGCTGCATCCTTTTCTGCTCGGACAGAAATTCCAGAAGGCGGCTGACAAGGCAATACTCAAAAAGAACGGATTGATCACGCCTAAGACAAGCACTTCCAACAAGTAAAAAAGGCTCCCTTTCGAGAGCCCCAACCTAACCCGCGCCACGGAGGTAACCGCAAGTTCAAACCGAGGGGCGGGCAGCGGGAGCATTATATCAAAATGAGAGCGACAAAATCAAAAACAAACGTAAATCAAAAAATCCGTCAACTTATAAAACTCTGCGTCTCTGCGCCTCTGCGTTTAAAACAAAAATTTGCCAAAAATTATTGATTGGACTTGCAGTTACTTTCAGAACTTGCGTTTAGTTTTGGACACGACGCTTTTTTTTTTTGTGGGGTGAAAATTAAAAAGCCCCATTTTGCCGTAGCACAGTATCCCCTGGACCTCAAGTCCAAGTGGAAGCCCTAGTCGGTTCGCCAAAGCTTGCCGCATTCGGGCCGTCCTCACAAAAACGAAGGTCGGAGAAATAACCTGCCGAGTCCGCGTGCAAAACAGAGCCCACGCTGTATACGAAAGATCAACCCTCCCGGATCTCGACCGCAAGATTCGCCTTCAGCGACTCCACGATCTTCGCGAACGCGGCGTTCACCTCGTCATCGGTAAGCGTACGGTCCTCGGCCCGGAAGCTCAAGGAATAGGCGCGGCTCGAACGACCCTTGCCCAATTCCTTGGACGTAAAGATATCAAATAGCTTCACGTCCGTCAACTCCTTGGGTGCAGCCTTCTTGACGGTCTTCACCACAGCCTCGTGCGTGACATCCGCACCGGCGACGAACGCGATGTCACGCGTCATCATCGAGAACTGAGG
>JAZNXP010000155.1:0-4013 GCA_045593965.1 Eubacteriales bacterium
CGTATTTGGGTTTAGGCTTATCCCATTTGATGTTTGTTAAAATTGAGGATCAGACACCCATGAGAAGCTCGATGACGTAAAGCTCCAGCTTTTCGAAGTCGGAGGCCAAGCGGTCTTAGGAAGACAACTCTAGGTTGCAACTCCTTGGCTCACAGAACGACATGGCTACGATCCGACTTCGTATTTGGGTTTAGGCTTATCCCATTTGATGTTTGTTAAAATTGAGGATCAGACACCCATGAGAAGCTCGATGACGTAAAGCTCCAGCTTTTCGTAATCTCTTTCCGCAACGCACTTCTTCTGGAATTCATAGTCAAACTTCTCTGCCTTCTTTTCCAGAGCCTTGAAAATGCGCAGGCTGTTTTCCAGATGCTGATAGGAGCCCTCGTCCTTTTCGGTTCTCATGACCTTGACGTCAAGACCGATGTACTCGCCGTTGTCGCCGAAGCCGTTCTCCAGGAGGAGCTTGACCTGGTTGAACGCCGCGCGGAGGTTCTCAACGCCGAAGCTCTTATCCTGGTCGAACTTCAGTCCGTTCTGGTCGTTGAGGTGAACGCCCCAGAGCTTGCCCATTGCCATCGCAAAGCCGATCTCGCTTGCGGGATCCAGACCTGCGAGCATTGCGTGAGCGGATTCCAGAAGTCCGCCAACACGGGAGGGATCCTTCGTTGCCGCGGAGATCGCCATGCAGTGACCGAGGGTGGGACAAACGCTTCTGTCAACAGGCTCGTTGGGCTTGGTCTCGATCATGATCTTGATGTTCTGATCGTAATCCAGCATCTTGTTGATGGCATCGATCAGCTTCTTGGTGGACTCCACGGGAGATTTGCTCTCATAGCAGATCGTGCCCTCGCGCGCCAGCCAGAGAACGATCTTATCGCATCCGAGAACGTTTGCGATATCGATGGAGCGGTAAGCTCTCCACATCGCGTATTCTCTGTCCTCCTCGCTGTTGGAGGTGAAGCCGCCGTCAACGGTATGGGGATCCATCCAGAGACGGGGAGCAACGAACTCTGCCTTCAGATCATATTTGTCAAGGAGTGCCTTTACCTTCTTCGCCTCCTCAATGATCTCTGCCTCGGTATAATCGTTGATGTTCGGTACGGCATCGTCATCGTGGAACTGAATGGCATCGAAGCCCATTTCCTTGAACTTCTTGATCTTTTCCTCAAAGGGGATCTCGTCTCTTACGGCAGGTCCGTAAGAATCTGCGCCGGAATGTACGTTCCAAGGGCCTACGGAAAACTTGAATTTACTCATGATTCTTTTCTCCATTCATCAATTTTTATCCATTTTTGTTGCTTTGAGCTATCTACGATCGCTTCGGTCAGCTTTACGATATACGCCGCTTCCTCCAACGTCGAGAACACGGCGTCTCCCGTCTGTCCGTTTTGAATATAACGGTAAAACGCGTATATATTTCCCTTGAAGGCATCGTTCCAGCCCTCGGGATGTCCCATTGCCAACGAGGTATATTGGCGCGCGGAGGGAGAAAGCGCATTGGGATCTCTGATCACATAACGGTTGTCATCGTCTCTCATACCGACCCAGAGACGGTCGTTCTCCTCCTGATTCCACTTCAGGGATGCCGAGGATCCGTTGATCTCAAAATTGAAGTAGCAGCCGTGTCCCGCGGCAAGCTCCGAGACGTGGTAAACGCCGACGGCACCCTTATCGGTATGGAACATGACGGCTCCGTATTCCTCATTTTCGATCGCGATCTCGTCATACTCCGAGGGAACGCTCGAGGTGAAGGTCTCGGTCTGCTTTCTGGGCTTTTTGCGAACGGGGATCACGGTCTTGAGGTCTGCCATGACCTCTGTGATGCGATGTCCCGTCACGTGCTGAATGGCGTCCATCCAATGCGAGCCGATATCCGCGATCGCGCAGGAAACGCCCGAGGTCTTGGGATCCAGACGCCAGCTGTAATCGGTGTCGTAAAGCAGCCAATCCTGTTGATAAGAGCCGCTGATGATGCGCACCGAGCCGATCCTTCCGTCCTGCACTCTGCTTCTTGCTTCCTGCACCATGGGGTTGAGGCGGTAATTGAAATTCACCGCGGCAACGCTGTCGGGATACTGCTTTTTCAGCTCCACAAGCTCCCGTGCCTGCTCGTAATTCATGCAAAGCGGCTTCTCACTCAAAAGATGCTTGCCCGATCGGATGATCTGCTTGTTGATCTCCAGGTGAAGGAAATTGGGGGTGCAGTTATGTACCGCGTCGATCTCGGGATCTGCCAGAAGATCCTCAACACAGGAATAGCATTTTTCAATTCCGTAATCATCCGCCTTCTTGCGCGCAAGCTCGTAATTCGTGTCTGCCACGGCGTAAAGCTCGCAGGCTCCGATGCGACGGACCGCTTCGATATGGCTCTCACCGATATAACCCATACCGATGATGCCGACTTTTATCTTTTTCATAGGGCGATCAATCCTCAAGGAATTTTGCAAGATAATCGTAATTCTGCTTTGCGCTTGCCACGTTGGAAACGGGCGGACAGTCAAGCTCGATGCAAAGAGGTCCTGCGTAGTTTACAGAATCGAGGATCTTGAAGATCTCGGGGAAATTGACCGTTCCGTCGCCGAGCGCGTGGAAGCAGGTCATCACGGGAACGTCGGAATCCACCCAGCCCGAGGACGTGATCTCGTCACCGAGCTTGAAGTCCTTCAGGTGCGTGAACTTGACTCTGTTCGCGTACCGTCTGATGATCTCGACGGGGTCGCCGCCCGCAGCGGTGATGTGCGCCGTGTCGGGAGCAAAGGAGATCAGATCGGGATCGGTGTTGTTCATAACGTAATCGATCTCGTTTTCAAACATGAAATACGTATCCGTGTGGGGATGAACGTTGGTGGTCAGTCCGAAGGTCTTTGCGATCTTTGCGAACTTGACCATGCAATCCAGGTTAAGGCGCTGATCGGATTCCTTCATAACCTCGGGTCTGCCGAAGATCGCCTGCAGCGTGACGATGTCAACGCCGATGTTTGCGGCAAATTCCAGCTCCTTTTCCAGATTTGCGAACAAGGAATCAATGGAATCCACGCTCGGAATATGGAAATAAAAGCTCTCCGCCTTCAAGCCGTAGCTATCCAGCATCGCCTTGTACTCTTTATAATTGAGATCGTATGCGTACATCGCGCTCTTAACGCTCTCAAAGGATCTGTATCCGATCGAGGTAACGTCTCTTGCCGCAGTTTCCGCTTGCTCTCTGGTATCCGTTCCCCACGGCCAGATCGCATATGCCATTTGCGATTTTTTCATTTTTGAACCTCCGATGTTTCGTTTTTTCAACGCCGAGGATCAAAAGGACAAAAACACCCCTTCCTCGGCTTGTAATCTTATTATAACAAACCAAGGAACGGATGACAAGGGTATATATTCTTCATAAATTCTCAAAAATTCACACTTTTTAAGGCAAAGAACGTCGAAAAATAAGATCTAAAAACATTCATTTTCCATTATAGTGCAAGCGTTTTATTCTATCGGAGAAAAAGAAAGGCAAAGAATTTCGTTCCTAAAAAATCAGAACGCTTACCGATGCGATCAAGAATACCGTGCAGCACCGCTATCCGCTTGGAAGCTTCCCCGAAGGACGGCAAGCTTTTGTGCTTTTTCCGATATTTGAACCGAAAAGCCCTTGCAATGCTCGGGCAGACGCTTTCGGATAACGAATTGGAGCGTTTTTTCAACGTTTTCCTCGCTCGCTTGAGCAAAGGAAACGCCGTTGATTTTTGGGATTCCACCGAAAGAAGAATGGATCAGCTGCTTTCAAAAAGCCGATACCGTCTTTCCGAATTGGAGCGAACACTGGCTTCAAAAATGGGAGCGGAGCGCTTTGAAACGCACTACGAAAGAAAATGCTACTATCTGATGTTCCTTTCCAAGGAGGCGGGACGTGAGGTTCAGGAAACGTTCCACGTATCGGACACCTGCCCTCCCTTGACGTGCTTGAAAATGGCGCATCGGTTTGGCGAGATGCAAGGCACGGCATACCGTATTCTGTTGAGCGACAAAAT
>JAZNXP010000156.1:0-6539 GCA_045593965.1 Eubacteriales bacterium
ATTACTGTTTTGATAATAGAATTATATGAGAAGGAGTATGAGAAGTATGTTAATTCACATCTGTGAGCTTTGCGGTTATGAATACAATCCCAAGGTGGGTGATCCCGAAAACGGAATTGCGGAAAATACGGATTTTGAGGATTTGGCACCCGATTGGGTATGTCCTTTGTGCGGCGCGTCCAAGGAGGATTTTATCGAGGAATACCGCGAAGAAGAGGAAGAGATCCTTTGATCGGAATGAAAATAGATTGTGCGGAAGAGAAATCTTCCGCTTTATTTTTTTGAAAAAACTCTTGACAAACTGAAATCTTTATGATATCATTATGATATCAAACAAAGATTGGAGGCTTTTTTATGCAAGAGAAAATTTTAACCAACAAAAAGAACGGCATGCTTGTGCTGGTCATCACGGTCCTGCTTTTGTGCGTGGAGCTTGCGGGAGTGATCTGGGGCGCGGTTCTGATGGAGAACAACTCCGCAAACTTCATCCCGTTCGTTGTATGCATCGTCCTGTTCTGCATTTCGTGGATCCCGTTGATGGGTCTGCGTGTGCTTAAGCCGCAGGAGGCACTTGTCCTGACGCTGTTCGGTAAGTACATCGGTACGCTGAAGGGCGACGGCTTCTACGCGGTCAATCCCTTCTGCACGAGCGTCAACCCTGCCGCGAATACCGAGCTGAACCAGAGCGGAGACGTCAAAAAGGTCGCTCCCGTGATGGCAGCATCCGCCGAGGGCGCAAGCATTTCCGTGGCAACGAGCGGAAGCAAAAAAATTTCGCTCAAGATCATGACCTTGAGCAACAACCGCCAGAAGATCAACGATTGTCTGGGTACCCCCGTGGAGATCGGAATTGCGGTGACGTGGCGCATCGTGGATACGGCGAAGGCGGTATTCAACGTTGATAACTATAAGGAATATCTCTCCCTGCAATGTGACACCGCATTGCGGAATATCGTTCGCATCTATCCTTACGACGTTGCTCAGGGTGTGGATACCACGGGCGACGGACTTGCGGATGACGGAAGTCTGCGCGGATCGAGCGAGATCGTGGCAGGCAGAATTCGCGACGAGATCCAATCCAGAGTGGATGAGGCGGGAATTGAGATCATCGACGCGCGCATTACGTATCTTGCGTATGCGCCCGAGATCGCGGCGGCAATGCTGCAGCGTCAGCAGGCATCTGCGATCGTGGATGCGAGAAAGCTGATCGTTGACGGTGCTGTCGGCATGGTGGAAATGGCGCTCAATCGCTTGAGTGAACAAAACACGATCGAGCTTGACGAGGAAAGAAAGGCGGCAATGGTCTCCAATCTTTTGGTCGTTCTTTGCGGAAACCGTGATGCTCAACCCGTTGTCAATTCGGGAAGCCTCTATTGATATGGCGGAAAATCAGAGCAAAAAACAGATCCCGCTTCGTCTCTCCCCAAAGCTTTACGATGCCCTTGCGGCATGGGCAGAGGATGATTTTCGATCGATCAACGGACAGATCGAATATCTTTTGACGGAGTGCGTTCGCCAGAGAAAAAAGAACGGGAAATACGTCTCGGACGAGATCGACGTTCCCCCCGAATTGGATCTTTAAGCATTGAAAAAACAGGAAAGAGTCAAATGCTGTCTTTGCTTGACTTTTTCCTGTTTTTGTGTTACAATAATCAATAGTATATATCGCAAACACATGACCGTTATGCCGAAAGGAAGCAACGAAATGAAAAAGAAATTACTTGCCATTGACGGAAACAGTATTCTCAACCGCGCCTTCTTCGGAATTCGCCCCTTGACGACCAAGGATGGTTTTCCCACAAACGCGCTTTACGGGATGGTGACGATGATCACGCGTCAGGTCGAGGCACTCGCTCCCGATTTTTGTGCGGTGGCATTCGATTTGAAGGCACCCACCTTCCGACATCAGATGTACGATGCGTATAAGGCGGGACGCAAGCCGATGCCCGAGGAATTGGCACAGCAGCTTCCCGTGGCAAAGGAGCTGATGGAAGCGTTGGGATATACCGTTGTGGAGCTTGCGGGCTACGAGGCAGATGACATTCTGGGTACGCTTGCCAAGCGCTGTGAAGCAGAGGGGTATGAAGCGTATCTGCTCACGGGAGACCGTGACTCTCTGCAGCTTATCAATGATAACGTACATGTCCTTTTGGCGACCAATCAGGAAACAGTCGATATGGACAGATCCGCGTTCTTTGCGAAATACGGCGTGGAGTCCTCGCAATTTGTAGACGTAAAAGCCCTTATGGGAGATAGCTCGGATAACATTCCCGGAGTCCCGGGCATCGGTGAAAAGACGGCTCTGAAGCTGATCGCGGAATACGGCAGTCTTGACGGTGTTTATGACGCGCTTCCCACCGCCAAGCATACGCCATCCGTGCGTGCGAAGCTGGAAAACGGAAAGGACAGCGCGTATCTTTCGCAAAAGCTCGCGCAGATCTGTTGCGACGTACCTTTGGAGCAGGGATTGGATGACATTCGCTTTGACGGTGTTCACGCCGCAGACCTTCGCCGTCTCTTTATCCGTTTGGAATTCTCGGCGTTTTTGAAGCGGTTTGATCTCAATGACGTCAGGGAAGAGGAAAAGGTGACCGAGCTCAAGCAGATCACCATTCGGAACGCGTCGGCATCGGAGCTGATTTCGGATTGGAGGGATACGGAGGCTCTGGCGGTGGATCTTGCCGAGGACGGCATCCTTCTTTCAAACGGAGAGCAGATCTGTCTTGTGACCGATCCGATCCACGAGCTTCTGCCGCTTTTGGAAGGACGTGTGTTGATTTGCTATGATTGCAAGGCGATCTATAAGAGGGAAGGCTTTGGCGAATTCCGTCGGCTGAAGCTATATGATCTGATGCTTGGCGCGTATTTGGCGAACTCCTCGAAGAATGCGTTTGATCTGCCCACGTTGATCTCGGATTATTTGGGTGAGCTTTCCAACGATGCTTTGCCGCGCATCTTCTACTTTTTACGCTTATATCCCTTGATCCGTGAAAAGCTTGAGCAGAGCGGACAGGAGATCCTTCTTGAGGATCTGGAAATGCCGCTTGCCGCTGTGCTTGCGGACATGGAGACGGTTGGATTTTATATTGATCGAGACGGAATTTCGCAATACGGGGAGCAGCTGGGACAGGTTGCCGCCGTGCTGGAGGGACAGATCTATTCCCACGCAGGAAAGAAATTCAACGTCAACTCCCCCAAGCAGCTGGGAGAGGTATTGTTCGAGACCTTGCAGCTTCCGCACGCGAAAAAGACCAAGATGGGGTATTCCACCAATGCGGAGATCCTTGAAAAATTACGCCCCTATCACCCGATCATTCAGGATATTCTGGACTACCGTCAGGTTGCAAAGCTGAAAAGCACCTATACGGACGGACTTTTGAAGGTTGCGGACGAGAACGGACGTGTGCATACGACGTTCAAGCAGACGGGAACGGCAACGGGACGTCTTTCCTCCACCGAGCCCAATCTGCAGAACATTCCCGTGCGCACCGAGCTTGGACGGGAGCTGCGCCGCTTTTTTAAGCCCGCAAGCGACGATTACGTGATCGTGGATGCGGATTATTCACAGATCGAGCTGCGTCTGTTGGCTCACATTTCGGAGGACGAGACCTTGATCCGCGCGTTTCGTTCGGGAGCGGATATCCATACGTCCACGGCTGCCACGGTATTCGGCGTATCCGAATCGGAGGTGACGCCCGATATGCGGAAAAAGGCAAAGGCGGTCAACTTCGGGATCCTTTACGGTATCGGCGCATTCTCTCTGTCTGACGACATCGGTGTTTCTGTCGCGCAGGCAAAGGAATATATCGAACAGTATCTTGCCAGCTACCCCGGCATTGATGCGTATTTGAAAACCACCATCCGCGAGGCTTATGAAAACGGGTACGTGACGACGTTATTCGGACGTCGGCGCTATATTCCCGAGCTTGCGGGGACCAATAAAATGCAACAAAAATTCGGAGAGCGTGTGGCGATGAACAGTCCCATTCAGGGAACCGCCGCCGACATCATCAAGCTTGCCATGGTCCGCGTACACCGCCGCTTGCAGGAAAGCGGATTGGATGCGCGTCTGATCCTGCAGGTGCATGACGAGCTGCTTCTGGAAGCGCACCGTGATTGCGCCGAGGAAGCACTGCGTCTGCTGAAGGAGGAGATGGAAAATGCCGTTTCCTATTCCGTTCCGCTTGATGCGGAGGCGCATATTGGAAAAACCTGGTTTGAAGCGAAGTGAACAAAAAAAGAAACCGCTACGCAGCTGCGTAGCGGTTTCTCTGTTATCAAGACAGAATTGTTTTTTAAGCGTTCGTAACGTTAAAATTACTTAATTTCAACAGTTGCGCCAGCCTCGGTGAGGGCAGCCTTAATGCTTTCAGCCTCGTCCTTGGAAACGCCTTCCTTCAGCGTCTTAGGAGCGTTGTCAACTGCTTCCTTAGCTTCCTTCAAGCCAAGACCGGTGATCTCGCGAACGACCTTGATGATGCCGATCTTCTTGGATGCGTCGAAGCCTGCGAGAACAACGTCGAACTCGGTCTTCTCTTCTGCTGCGGGAGCTACTGCGCCTGCTGCTGCAACTACGCCTACGGGAGCTGCTGCGGATACGCCAAACTCTTCCTCAACTGCCTTTACGAGATCGTTGAGCTCGAGGATGGTCAGAGACTTGATTTCTTCAAGAATGTTAGTAATCTTTTCGGATGCCATTGTTATTTACCTCCAAATTGTGAGTAAAATTTTGTTTGCCGGTTCATGCGGGAAGCCGGTAAGCCGTGAAGTATCGGAGCATGTCCGATGGAAGTTGATGCGGTGAGATGCAATTATGCTTCTGCAGCTGCTTCCGCGGGAGCTTCCTCTCCGTTTTCTTTGTCGCAAATCGCTTTGACTGCGTATGCGAACTTGTACAGCGGAGACTGGATGGAACCCAACAGCTTTGCAATGAGAACTTCCTTTGCGGGAATTTCTGCCAACTCGTTTACAGTGTTCGCATCAATCACTGCGCCGTCAACGTAACCGCCGAGGATGCTGAAGGACTCAACCTTCTCCGCGTAGGTCTTCAGGATCTTTGCAGCTACGATAGGATCGCTATCGCTGATCGCGATCGCGGTCATACCGTTGAGGTGCTGCTTCAGCTCGCCGTAGCCTACAATGTCGCATGCTCTGCCGGTCATGGTGTTCTTCATAACAACGTACTTGACACCTGCCTCGCGAAGAGCCTTACGCATTGCGGTATCGTTTTCTACCGTGATACCCTGATAGTTAACGATAACACCTGCAGTGGAATTCTTGATCTGTTCCGCCAGATTTGCAACGATCTGCTGCTTCTGGACCAAAATGGAATTACTGGGCATTTTTCGTTTCACCTCCCAATGTGAAATAGAGGAATAAAAAAATCTTTCTTCCGGCAGACATAGCTCCGCGAAGAAAGATGACTCACATAATTGTAATTCAAAACCTCTCCTCGGCAGGAAAGCTAAGCTTTTACCGGAACCTGCTGTCTTTGGATAACGCTATGTATTATATCACACGCCTCTCTCTTTGTCAATACCTTTTTGAAAATTTTTTTATCTTTTTTAAAAAGCATACAAAACACGGTGTTTGCCGCATTTTGTATGCTTTTTCTTTCTATATATTTATGGGGATCATTCTTCCTCGTTATTCTTCAGAACGCGTCTTGCGCCCGATACGATCTTTTCACGCAGCCATGCTGGTTCGACCAGCTTGAAGTCGGCGTCCATAGACAGTAAAAGTCCAATGAATTTCTCAATGCTGTGAAATTCGCAGATGTAGCGATTGTGCGGCTCACGTGCGATGATATATTTGGAAAGCTCCAACGCGGTCAGCTTGTTTTCAACCTCCACCGTGGCGGAATAGGGGATCTGCATCTGAATGATGGATTCCTCCGCTGCAAGCTCCTGGCGGTTCTTGACGTTGAAGATCTCGGGGATATAAAACTCGTCGTTGTCCGAGGTCAGAAGCAGGGGAAGGGTAAAGGGCTTTGAATAATAAAATCCCTTTCTGCGATTGTCATATTCCACGGGCGCGCCAAGCTCTTTGCGCAAATAATCCAAGTCTCTTTGTGCCTGACGGTGCGAGATCTTGAAGCGTTCTGCCAAGCGTTGCGCATTGGGATAGCTGTTTTGCGCGATCTTTTTATGAAGCCATTGAATGCGTGTGTTGGCGTTCATCTGTCTGTTCCTTCCTTTTCTTCATCGGAGATATGATCGGACTGTTCTGCAGGTTCCGAGGCTTCCTCGGCAGAGTCTTCCGCGCTCTCGGTCTCCGTGTTCTCGGCTTTGATTCCGCGAAGCAGATAGATCACGCGCGCGCATTGCATCAGAGCAAAGGTAAAGATCAAGATCGCGCTTGCCATATAATCCAAGCGAGCGAATTTGCCGCTGAAAAACGCGATGCAGATCGGAACCGTGGTGACCGAAGCGCACGCAATTCCCGCAACACTCAGGATCAAGTACATTTTCGGCTTTGGAATGCCGAGAAGATAACGAAGCTCGCTTGTATAGCAAAGCATCATCGTCAAAAGCCCGAGC